>NZ_JAQHYR010000007.1:0-224569 GCF_027858075.1 Clavibacter sp. CT19
TCGTAGTACCCGTCGGCCGGCACGATCGCGCGCCGTGCGAGCACGGCCTTCCGGCAGGCGGGCTTCTCCGTCACGGTCTCGACCCGGCTCCCGGTGCGGGCGACGATCCGCAGGCCGCCGCCGCGCCGCCGCGGGACGCGCTCCGGCGGCTCGTCGGCGTCGTCACGCCGCTCGGCCGCGTCGTCGCGCTCGCGGCCGTCGTCGCGGGCGTCGCCGGGTACGCCCTCGGCTGGCGCGAGCTCGTCGCGGTCGCGTGGACGGCGGTCGCGCTCGGGGTGCTCGCGGGGCTGCACCTCGTCGGATCCGCGGGCGTCGAGGTCGCGCTCCGCCTCCCGCGCGACCGCGTCGTCGCGGGGGAGCGCGCGCCCGCGACGGTCGCCGTGCGGAACCCGCTGCGCCGGCGGGCGGTGGGGCTCACGGTCGAGGTGCCCGTGGGATCCGGGCTGGCCGAGATCCACGTGCCCTCCCTCGGTCACGGCCAGGTGCACGACGACGTGTTCGTCGTGCCCACGACGCGCCGCGGCGTGATCGCCCTCGGTCCCGCGCGCATCGTCCGCGGCGACCCGCTCGGGCTCGTCCGCCGCGAGTCCACCGAGGCCCGCGCGACCCGCCTCCTCGTGCACCCGCGCACGCTGGCCCTGCCGAGCACCAGCACGGGCTTCGTGCGCGACCTCGAGGGCCGGGCGACGCGCGACCTCGCCGACAGCGACGTGTCGTTCCAGTCGCTGCGCGAGTACGTGCCGGGCGACGAGATGCGGCACATCCACTGGCGGTCGACCGCGAAGACCGGCGTGCACATGGTGCGGCGGTTCGAGGAGACCCGGCGGAGCCACATCATGGTCGCGCTGTCGCTGCGGGCGGGGGACTACGGGGCCGGGGATCCGGATGGGGAGGCCGCCGCGGCGGATGCGGGGGGCGCGGCTGCGGGCACCGGCTCGGATCCCGTCGCCGCCGGGCCCGCGGGCGGGACCACCGCGGCGGCGGGGCGCGCGGGCGGCGCGCTCGCCGGATCCACCGCCGACGCGGAGTTCGAGCTGGCCGTGAGCGTCGTCGGATCCCTCGGCGCACGCGCCATCGTCGATGCCCGCTCGGTGTCGGTGGTCGCGAGCGCGGACCGCGGGGCCGGGCGCGGGCGGGCGGATCACGCTCCCGCCGTCTCGACGCCGGCCGGGGCCCTCCGCGGCGTCGCACGCCCGGGAGCGGCCCGGTCCCGCCCGCCCCGCCTCCACCGCCTCGCGACCGTCACGCCGACGCGCCTCCTCGACGACCTCGCGGAGATCCGCGCGACCGACCGCGCCGCGTCCCTCGTCGAGGTCGCGCGCGCCGCGGCCGACGAGGTCGCGGGCGTCTCCGTCGTCTTCCTCGTCTGCGGCACCGGTGCGTCCTCCGCGTCGATCCGGCACGCCGCCGTGGGATTCCCGCCCGGCGTGCAGGTGGTCGCCGTCGTGTGCGATCCCGAGGCCGAGCCCGGCCTCCGGCGCCTCGGCGACCTCACGGTGCTCACCGTCGGCTACCTCGACGACCTGCGCGGCGCCCTGCAGCGGAGCGGGTCGTGAGCGGGGCCGGGCTCGGCGACGCGGGCGGGCGGGCCGGGCCCGCCGCTTCCGCCGTCCCGGCAGGACGCGCACCCGGAGCGCGCGCCGGCGCCGCCGGGCGCGCCACCGGATCCCGCCGCCCCCGCGTCCCCGCCGGCTCCCGCGACCCCGGCCGCACCCTCGTCCCCGTGCTCGCGCTCGCCCTCCTCGCCGGCCTCGGCGCGGCGGCGTTCTGGCCCGTGCACCAGGACGCGTCGTTCCCGCGCATGGCCGCGATCACGATCGCCGTCGGCGCGGCCGTCGCGGTCGCGGGCGCGCGCCGGCGCTGGGGGAGCGCGGTGGTCGCGGGGATCGTCGTGGCGCTGTTCCTCCTCCTCGGCGTCCCGCTCGCGGTGCCCACGCGCGCCGTCGACGGCTGGCGTCCCACGCTCGGCGGGCTCGCGGACCTCGTGGAGGGCGCGTCCCTCGGGATCGTGCGGCTCCTGACGATCGCGCTGCCGGTCGGCGACTACCAGGCGCTCCTCGTGCCCGCCTTCGCGCTCCTGCTGCTCGCCGCCGTCATCGGCCCCACCGTCGCGCTGCGCTCCCGCCGGCCCGAGCTCGCGGTGATCCCGTCGCTCGTCGTCCTCGTCGTGGGCGCCGCCCTCGGCCCCGACCGCAGCCAGGGCCCGGACGCGCCCGACGCCTCGGGCCTCCTCGTCCCCGTCGCGCTGGCCTGGCTCGCGACGGCCCTGCTCTGGATCGCCCGCTGCCGCTGGCGCCGTCGGCACCGCGCGGTGCAGCGCCTGGGACGCGGATCCGGCGTGCCCCTCGAGTCGGCCGCGGACCGCCGCCGCTCGGGCGCGCGCGCCGGCGCATCCGCCGTCGCCGTGCTCGGCGTCGCGCTCGTCGCGGGCGTCGCCGCCGCGCACGCCCTGCCGCCCGAGGTCGCGCGCACGGGCCTCCGCTCCGCCGTCGAGCAGCCCTTCGACCCGCGCGACCAGATCAGCCCGCTCTCGTCCTTCCGCACCTACTGGAAGGAGCCCGCGGTCGACGCGACCCTGCTCACGGTGTCCGGCCTGCCCGCGGGCGGGCGGATCCGGCTGGCCGCGCTCGACACGTACGACGGCGTCGTCTACGGGGTCGGCGGCGCGCGCGGCGGGGAGGCGTCCCGCACCGGCCGGGCGTCCGGCACCTTCGCGCGCGTGCCGTACCGGCTCGACCAGCGGGGCGCGACGGGCGACGACGTCGCGCTCGACGTCGTCATCGGCTCCTACCGCGGCGTCTGGCTGCCGGGCGCGGGACGCCTGGAGCGCATCGGCTTCGACGGCCCCGGCTCCGGCCGCCTCGCCGACTCCTTCTACTACGACGACGCGATCGCGACGGGCGCCGTCGTCGGCGGGCTCGCGGAGGGCGACGCGTATCGCATCGAGGCGGTCGTCCCCGCGACCCCGCCGCTCGAGGCGCTCGCCGACGAGCGGCCGGGCGACGCCGTGGCGCCTAGGCCGACGGGCGTCCCGGATGCCGTGGCCGCGCGCGTCGACGTCTCCACGGCCGCACGCGACGGCGGCACCGCGGGCGGCGCGGACGCCGGGCTCGGCACGTCCGCGTCGCAGGGCGCGCAGCTCGTCGCCGCGATCTCCGCCCTCCGCGCCGACGGCTACGTGAGCCACGGCCTGGGCGACGCGCCCTTCAGCCGCTCGGGCCACTCCGCGGAGCGCATCGCCGACCTCCTCACCGCGCGGCCGATGCTCGGGGACGCGGAGCAGTACGCGGTCGCGGCGGCGCTCCTCGCCGACGACCTCGGCTTCCCGGTGCGCGTCGTCATGGGCTTCGCGCCCGGCGAGGCGGCCGTGCGGGACGCGGCGGGCGGGCCCGTCGCGGTGACCGGATCAGACGTCACGGCCTGGATCGAGGTCGACACGGCGTCCTCCGGCTGGGTCGCGGTGGACCCGAACCCGCCCGTCCGCGACGTGCCCGACGCCCTGCCCGACGAGCCCACCGAGGTCGCCCGCCCGCAGACCGTCCTGCCCCCGCCCGTCGAGGAGCAGGCCGAGCCCGACGACCGCACCCCGCCCGACGCGAGCCGCGACGACCGGCCCGAGGCGGATCCGACGCTCCGGGCCCTGCTCGCCGTCGTACGGGTCGCGGGCTGGTCGCTCCTCGCGCTGGGGCTCGCCGCCTCGCCGTTCCTCGCGGTCGTGGGCGCCAAGGCCGGGCGTCGACGGCGTCGGCGGCGCGCGCCGGCCGCGCGCGACCGGGTGGCGGGCGCCTGGGACGAGTTCCGCGACGGCGCGGTCGACCGTGGACTGGTGCCGCGCGTGCCGGCGACGCGCCGCGAGATCGCGGGCCTGGCCGGCGTCGGCGGCGCCCGCGGGCTCGCGGAGGTCGCGGACGAGTCCGTCTTCGCGCCCGGCGAGGTGCTGGATCCGCTCGCCGATGCCGCGTGGCGCCGTGCGGACGAGCTGGCCGCGCGCATGGACGCGGGGCGCACGCGGCGGCAGCGGCTGCGGGCGCTCGCGTCGACGGCGTCGCTGCGGATCGGGCGGGCCGGTCGGGGCGGGGCTCGTGGGCTGCAGGGGCTGCGCGGGCGTCGCGGGCCGCGCGGTGCGGGAGGGGCGCGCCCGGAGAGCTGACCGGCACCCGTCCGGCGCGCCCTCCCCAGCCGCGCGGCGGCGCTTCCCTCCACGGCGTCGGCCGCCGCGTCCGTCGGCGTCGCTCCGCCGTGGTGCCCTGGCCGCGTGGACATCGCCCCGCCGCCCTCGCCGCCGCCCGCCCCGCCGCCCCCGTTCCCCGTGCTCGGCGTGGCGGCCCCCCTCGTCGTCAGCGTCGCGGTGTGGGCCATCACCCGGTCGCCCTACGCCCTGCTGTTCGCCGCGCTCGGCCCGGTGGTCGCCGTCGCGGGCGTGGCCGACCAGCGCGTCGCCGCGCGCCGCGCTCGGCGACGGGCCGCCCGGGATCGCGCGGTCGCCCTCCTGCGGCTGCGCGAGGACGTCGAGACGCGCCTCTCCGCCGCGCGCCGGGCGCTCCTCTCCCGGGCGCCGTCCGCCCGCGACATCCTCGACGGGCGGGCGAACCCCGCCCTGCTGTGGCGTGCGGCCCCGGGCGCCGACGGCCCCGCGCCGCCGCTCGTCGTGGGATGCGGCGCCGTGCCGAGCGGCCTCGTCTGGCGCGGAGAGGCGGACGCCGTGCTGCCCGCGCCCCCGTCTCCTCGTCGGCCCGGGCGCGCCGCCGATGGCCTCGCGGCCCGCCGCCGCCGCCGGGGCACCCGTCCGTGCACCCTGACGGGCGCGCGGACGGGTCCTGCGGATCCGCCGCTCTGGGCGGAGCACGTCCGCTGGATCCCCGACGCCCCCGTGCTCGCGTCCTCCGCGGGCGGGCTCGGCCTCCGCGGTCCCGCCGCCCTCGTCGCCCCCGTGCTGCGCGGCGCCGTCGTGCAGCTCGTGCACGCCCTCTCCCCGGACGACCTGCGCATCGACGCGCGGCCGCCGGGCGCGGAGTGGGCGTGGCTCGACCGCCTTCCCCACACCGCCGACGGTCCCCGCGCCGCCGACGGCCCCCGAGTCGGCGACGCGCCCGTGCGCCGGGATCCCGACGAGGACGTCGTCGCCGTGCACCTGCTCGTCCGCGGTCGTCCCGTCGTGCTCGCGTCCGCGTCGCGCGTGGAGTCGCTGCCGGCGGCATGCCGCACGGTGCTCGACCTGCACGGACCCGGCTCGGCGCACCTCCTCGCGGTGGATCCCGTCGGGGGCGCCCCATCCGAGACGCCGCCGCCCGCCGGCCCGCCCGTGCCCGCCGGCCCGCCCGTGCCCGCCGTCCGAGCGCCGCGGGAGGCGCCCGGGGCGCTCGAGGAGGGCGAGCCGCACGCCGCATCCGGCGCCCGCGCCGGCGTCGTCCGGCCCGAGCTCGTCTCCCTCTCGGAGGCCGCGCGCTTCGCCGACGAGCTCGCGGCCCTCGCGCGCCGCCGCGGCCTCGCTGCGGCACGGACGCCCCTGCCCGCGCGCGTCCCGCTCGCCGAGGTCGCGACGAGCGCCGGTGCCGCGGGCGGGCATCCGCGACCGACCCTCCGTCCGGGAGGGCTCCCGGCGGCCATCGGCGCGGGGCATGACGGTCCCGTCGTCGTCGATCTCGTGGCGGACGGGCCGCACGCCGTCGTCGCGGGCACGACGGGCAGCGGCAAGAGCGAGCTCCTCGTCACCTGGATGGCGGCCCTCGCGGCCGCGCATCCGCCCGAGGAGGTCACGGTCCTCCTCGTCGACTTCAAGGGCGGCGCCGCCTTCGATCCGCTCCTCGTCCTCCCGCACGCGGTCGGGCTCGTCACCGACCTCGACGGCCGCGGCGCGCGCCGCGCCCTCGAGAGCCTCCGGGCGGAGATCCGCCACCGCGAGCGCACCCTGCGCGAGGCGGGTGCCCGCGACCTCGACGACCCGCGCGCCGCCGGCATCCTCCCCCGGCTCGTCATCGTCGTGGACGAGCTGGCCGCGCTCCTCGCCGACCAGGACGGCCTGCACGAGGTGGTCGCCGACATCGCGTCCCGCGGGCGGTCGCTCGGCATGCACCTCGTCCTGTGCACGCAGCGGCCGGCCGGCGTGGTCCGCGACGCCGTCCTCGCCAACTGCGACCTCCGGCTGTCGCTGCGCGTCAACAACGAGGCCGACAGCCGGGCGCTCCTCGGCACCCCCGACGCCGCGCACCTGCCCGCCGCCCCGGCAGGCCGCTGCCTGCTGGGCGCGCACGGCGGATCCGCGCGCCCCTTACAGGTCGCCGTCACCACGGCCGACGACCTCGCGCGCATCGCATCCGAGCGCGTGCCCCGGCGGCCGGTCCGTCGTCCGTGGCTGGACCCGCTCCCCGCCGTCGTCCCGCTCGCCGGGCTCGCGGGTCTCCCGCCCCTCCGCGCGTCCCCGTCCGCAGGCCCGTCCCCGGACGGCGACGGTCACGACGTGGCCCTGCCGTTCGCGCTCGTGGACCTGCCCGCCGAGCAGCGCCGCGCGGCCGCGCTCTGGCGTCCCGCGACGGACGGGCACCTCCTCGTGCTCGGCGGTCCGGGATCCGGGCGCAGCTCGTGCCTGGGGGCGCTCGCCGCCTCCGCGGCCGCCGCGGGCGTGCGGGTCAGCCGGGTGCCCGCCGATCCGGAGGGCTGCTGGGACGCCCTCACGGCCGTCGTGGCCCGCATCCGGAGGCCGGGCCCGCGGCCCGCACCGCTGGTCGTGCTCGCCGACGACCTCGACGTGGCCGTCTCCCGCCTCGACCCCGACCATCAGGCGGCCCTCCTCGAGCTGCTCGCCGCGCTGGTCCGCGAGGGGCCCCACGCGGGCGTCGCGCTCGCGGCATCGGCGAGGCGGCCGGGGGGCGCGCTGCAGGCCGTCGGCGCCGCGGCGGGTCCGCCCGTGCTCCTGGCGCTGCCGACGCGCCAGGAGCACGTGCTCGCCGGCGGGAAGCCGTCGCTGTTCGACCCGGCCGCCGGGCCGGGCGCGGGGGAGTGGCGCGGGGCGCGGATCCAGGTGGCGCTGCCGCCCGCGGACCGGGCGGCGGGAGCCGGCCCGGATGCTCACGCGCTCCCCGCACCCGCACCCACACTCGCACCCGCACTCGCGGACCCGGCCCCGCCCCTGGTGCTCGAGGACGGTCCGGTGCACGCGCTCGTCGCGTCGGCTCCCGCCGAGGCGGCGGCGCGTCTCCGCGCGGAGGGCCACGAGGCCGTGGAGGTGCTCGACCTGCCGCTCGGCTGGTCGCCGGATCCGGGTCATGTGGCCCCCGGCGCGCGCGATCGCGACGGCATGCCGCATGTCGTCGTCGGCGATCCCGACGCCTGGCTCGTCCGCGGCGCCCTGCTCGCGGAGATCCGCCGGGCGGGCAGCGTCGTGCTCGAGGGGTGCGCGCCGCGGGACGTCCGCACGCTCCTGCGCATCCGCCAGGTGCCGCCGCCGCTCGCGCCCGTCCCGGGGCGGGTGTGGCGGGTCGCGCCGGACGGCGCCGTCGAGCGCCGATCCTGGCTGCGCGCGCCCGAGACCGTCGGGCCGCGGGAGCCCGAGCCCGCGCCCGCTGCCGCTGCCGCCGACCCGGCGCTCAGCCGATGAGCGTCGGCGAGACCCGGATCGCGCCGACGGGCACGCCGCCGCCGAGCACCACGAGGTCGAGGTCGGGGCGCACGCGCTCCACGTCGTCCCGGGTGATCGCACCCGCCTCGGCGAGCAGCTCCAGCGCCACGATGGTCGACGCCCGCAGGCTGCCGTCGAGCGTCTTCGAGGCGACGGTCGTGCCGTCGGGGGCGGTCATGATCATGATGCCCTCGGCCCCGCCCTTCGCGAACAGCCCCAGCTGCTCGATGACCACGGTGTTCGCGCGGCCCGGGCCATCGATGGCCCAGCCCTGCGCGCGGACGGCCGCCGTGAGGGCCGCCGCGTGGCGGTACAGCGCGAACGGGGAGCCCGCGGCGGAGGTCGCGATGCGGTGGATCCCGCGCGCGAGCGCCGTGAGCGACATCGCGTGCACGGGAGCGCCGCAGCCGTCGATCCCCGTCGTCGCGATGCGCTCGCCCGTGAATCGCTCGACCACGTCGCGGATCCGCACCTGCAGGGGGTGGTCCGGGTGCAGGTAGTCGTCGGTCGACCAGCCGTTGGTGGCGCACGCGAGCAGCATCGCGGCGTGCTTGCCGGAGCAGTTCATGTAGACGGGGGAGGCGGGGATCCCGGCGCGCACGAGCTCGTCGCGCGCGGCCCGGTCGAGCGGCCAGTCCGCGGGGCAGCGGAGGGGGGACTCGTCGAGCCCGGCCTTGGCGAGGATCCCGCGCACCACCTCCACGTGCCGTGCGGTCGCCGCGTGGCTCGCCGTGGCGAGCACGTGCTCCCCCTCGGTCAGCTCCGCGCCGCTCGCGAGCACCGCGAGGGCTTGGAACGGCTTCATGCTCGAGCGCGGGAAGACGGGCGTCGACACGTCCCCGACCTCGCGCAGCACGTCGCCCTCGCCCGACAGCACCACGGCCGCGCCCACATGGCGCGACTCCACGAAGCCGCTGCGGTCGAGCACCGCGAGCTCCACGGCGCCCTGCACGGGGATCGTCTCGACGGTCGTCCCCATCAGAGCGCCCGGAACGCGTCGGCCAGCACGGCGAGCGCGTCGTCGAGAAGCTCCTCGGAGATGGCGAGGCTCGGCAGGAAGCGCAGCACGTTCCCGTACGTGCCGGCGGTGAGGATGATCACGCCGTGCGCGTGGCAGTGCGCCGCGATGGCCGCCACGGCCTCGGCGTTCGGCTCCTTCGTGGTGGATCCGGTGCCGGGCTGCACGAGCTCGATCGCGATCATCGCGCCGATGCCGCGCACGTCGCCGATGATGTCGTGCTCCGCCTGCAGCGCCGTGAGCGCGCGGTGCAGGTGCTCGCCGATGCGCGTCGCCTCGGCGAGCAGACCGTGCGCCTCGATCGCCTCGAACACGGCCACGGCGGCCGCTGCCGCGACGGGGTTGCCGCCGAACGTGCCGCCGAGCCCGCCGGGGAGAGCGGAGTCCATGATCTCGGCGCGGCCGGTCACGCCCGCGAGCGGCAGGCCGCCCGCGATGCCCTTCGCCGTGAGCACGAGGTCCGGCACGAGGCCGAGGTGCTCGCTCGCGAAGAAGCGGCCGGTGCGCGCGAGCCCCGACTGGATCTCGTCGGCGATGAAGACCACGCCGTTCGCCGTGCACCACTCCTGCAGCGCGGGGAGGAAGCCGTCGGCCGGCACCATGAACCCGCCCTCGCCCTGGATGGGCTCGGCCACGACGCACGCGAGGTCGCTCGCGCCGATGCGCTTCTCGAGGTACGAGATCGTGCGGGCCGCCGCCTCGGCGCCGGAGAGCCCGTCGTGATACGGGTACGAGCTCGGCGCGTGGTAGACGTCGCCGGCGAAGGGGCCGAAGCCGGTGCCGTAGGGCGCGGCCTTGTAGTTCATGGCCATCGTGAGGTTCGTGCGGCCGTGGTAGCCGTGGTCCAGCACCGCGACGGCGCGGCGGCCCGTGTGCTTGCGGGCGATCTTCACGCCGTTCTCCACGGCCTCCGCGCCCGAGTTCACGAGCACGGTGCGCTTCTCGTGCGTGCCGGGCGTGTGCTCCGCGAGCAGCTCCGCCACGCGCACGTACTCCTCGTACGGGGTCACGGTGAAGAGGGTGTGGATCACGTCGCCGAGCTGCGCGGTCGCGGCGTCCACGACCTCCTGGCGCGTGTGGCCGACGGTGGTCACGCCGATGCCGGCGCCCAGGTCGATGAAGCGGTTGCCGTCCACGTCCTCGACGATCGCGCCGTGCGCACGCGCGACGTAAACGGGCAGCAGCGACGAGACGCCCGGCGGCACGACGCGCTTCCGGCGCTCGTGCAGCTCGCGGGAGAGCGGTCCCGGGATCTCCGTCACGATGCGTCGCTCCTGCGGCACCTGCGGACGGGCGGCAGCCGCGGTCGCGGCGGGGGAGTCGGAGGCGGAGCCGGCAGGCGTGCCGACGAGGGCGGAGTCCAGGGTGTCTGTCATGATCCGGCGAGCCTACCCGCGCGGGAGCCCGGATCCGAGAGGCCCCGCAGCCGGGCCGGTAGCGTGATCGCATGCACTTCGAGCACCGCTACGCCCTGTCCCTCGAGTGGACGGGCGACCGCGGATCCGGCACGTCCGACCCCCGCTCCTACGGCCGCGACCACGTGGTGCGCATCGACGGCAAGCCCGACCTCCTGGGATCCGCCGACCGTCCGTTCCGCGGCGACGCCGCCCGCTGGAACCCCGAGGACGCCCTCCTCTCCGCGCTCGCGCAGTGCCACCTGCTCAGCTACCTGCAGGCGGCCACCGCGGCCGGGGTCGTCGTCGTCGGGTACACGGACGAGCCCACGGGCACGATGCGCCAGACCACGGACGGGGGCGGGCACTTCGTCGAGGTCACGCTGCGGCCCGTCGTCACCGTGCGGGACCCGGCCCAGGTCGAGCTGGCGACCTCCCTGCACCGGGGCGCATCGGAGCGCTGCTTCATCGCGGCGAGCGTCGCCTTCCCCGTGCATCACGAGCCGCGCACGGTGGTCGCACCCGTCTGACCCGTCGGATACCAGTGCTCGCCCTGTCGTCCCTGTCAGGCGCCGCCCGGCCGCATCGGGCAGACTGTGCGCGTCCCTCCCACAAACCTGGCGCGTCCGGCGCGCCGATGAAAGCGACTCCCGTGAAGCGACGCATCCCCCTCACCCTGGCCGCGGCCGCCGTCCTGGCCCTGTCCGCCTGCTCCGGCAGCGGCGCGCCCTCGGCCGATCCGTCCGCCAGCCCCACGGCGGGCGCGCGCACGGCCGGCGCCTCGTGCATCGACACGCAGTCGGGCGACGCGTCGAAGTCCGTGAAGGTGTCGGGCGACTTCGGGTCCGCCCCCGAGGTCACGGTCGACGGGCCGCTCAAGGTCGACACGACCGAGCGCACGGTCGTCACGCAGGGCGACGGCGCCGAGGTCGGTGCCGGCTCCACCGCGAACATCGCGCTCGCCGGCTACAACGGCACGACGGGAGCCGCGCTCCCGCAGCTCGCGTACAACGGCGACGCGCCGCTGCCCGCGAACCTCGACGACAGCGCCCTCGTCCCCGGCGTGGTCCGTGCGGTCGAGTGCACCAAGGTCGGATCCCGCATCGTCGCCGTGGTCCCGGCCGCCGACGGCTTCGCCGCCGAGCAGGCCTCGCAGCTGGGCCTCGGCGCCGACGACCCGATCGTCATCGTGGTCGACGTCCTGAGCCAGGTCCCGACGCGCGCCGACGGCGCCGACCAGCCCGCGCCCGAGGGCTTCCCCACGGTCGTGCTCGGCGACGACGGCGCCCCCACCATCACGATCCCCGACGCCGCGCCGCCGACGGAGACGAAGATCGCGAACCTGAAGGTGGGCACGGGCGAGACGGTCACCGACGGCGCGAACGTCACGGTGCAGTACACGGGCATCAACTGGACCACCAAGAAGGTCTTCGACTCCAGCTGGGACAAGGGCGGCAAGCCCGTCTCGTTCCAGACGAGCGGCGTCATCCCCGGCTTCACCAAGGCGCTGGTCGGCCAGAAGGTGGGCTCGCAGGTCATCGCGATCATCCCGCCGGCCGACGGCTACGGCGACAAGGGCCAGGGCGACGACATCGGCGGCACCGACACCATCGTGTTCGTCGTCGACATCCTCGGCACGCAGGCCGCCCCCGCGGGCCAGTAGGGGTCGTCGTCGTGCGCCGCGTCATCATCCTCGGATCCACGGGCTCGATCGGCGTGCAGGCCCTCGAGGTCGTCGCGCGCCACCCGGAGCTCTTCGAGGTGGTCGGGCTCGGCGCCGGCAGCAAGCGCGAGGCGCTCGCGGAGCAGGCGCGCGTCGCGGGCGTCGAGCACACGGCGCTCGGAGCGGACGAGGCCGAGCAGCTCATCCGGTCGGTCGACGCCGACGTGGTGCTGAACGGCATCACCGGATCCGTGGGGCTCGGCCCGACGCTCGCCGCGCTGGAGGAGGGCCGCACGCTCGCGCTCGCCAACAAGGAGTCGCTCATCGTCGGCGGCGAGCTGGTGCGGTCCATCGCCCGGCCGGGCCAGCTCGTCCCCGTCGACAGCGAGCACTCCGCCATCGCCCAGGCGCTGCGCGGCGGCACGGCCGAGGAGGTGCGGCGTCTCGTCGTCACCGCATCGGGCGGCCCGTTCCGCGGCCGCACGCGCGCGGAGCTCGCGGATGTCACCCCGCGCGAGGCCCTCGCGCACCCCACCTGGGACATGGGCCTCGTCATCACCACCAACTCCTCGACCCTCGTCAACAAGGGCCTCGAGGTCATCGAGGCGCATCTCCTGTTCGACGTGCCCTACGACCGCATCGACGTGGTGGTGCACCCGCAGTCGCTCGTGCACTCCATGGTCGAGTTCATCGACGGCTCCACGCTCGCGCAGGCCTCCCCGCCCGACATGCGGCTCCCCATCGCGCTGGGCCTCAACTGGCCGCACCGCATGACCGACGTGGGCGTCCCCATCGACTGGACCCGCGCCGCCACCTGGACCTTCGAGCCCCTCGACGACGAGGCGTTCCCCGCCGTGCTCCTCGCGAAGGAGGTCGGCCGGGCCGGATCCACGTACCCCGCGGTCTACAACGCGGCCAACGAGCAGGCCGTCCACGCGTTCCACGCCGGTCGCGCGGGCTTCCTCGACATCGTCGACACCATCCGCCGCGTCGTCGACGCCCACGAGCCGGCGTCCGACGCGCTCACGCGCGAGTCGCTCGCCGAGGCCGAGCGCTGGGCGCGCGCCGAGGCCGACCGCGTGCTGGGGGTCTGACCGGGCGCTTCGCCGTCGAGCCGGCCGCCCCGCGTCCGCTGACCTCCCCGGACGGCACGTCGTCCGCCCTGCGCAGGTCCGATGCCCGCCGTCACTGGTGACGCCGCGGCGCCTGGGACGTGCCGCCGCGGGGCGGGGCTGCGTGGGTCGGCGGTCGGCCTCCGCGGCTGAGTCGTCGACCGCCGCGGCTCACCCGCCGACCGCTACGGCTCAGCCGTCGTTCGAGCCGCCGTTGCCGCCGCCGCCAGTGCCGCCGCTGCCGGTGTTCGAGCCGCCGTTCCCGGTGCCGTTCCCGGTGCCGGACCCGCCGTTGCCGGACCCGCCGCCGTTGCCGGATCCACCGTTCCCGCCGCCGTTGCCGCCGCCGTTCCCGCCGCCCGGCGAGGGGCTGGGCGACGGCGCGGGTGGGGTCGTGGCGGTCGGGCTGGGCGTGGGCGACGGGCTCGGAGCGAGCGGGGGCGTCGCGGACGGCGAGGGCGACGGGCTCGAAGACGGCGTCGGCGTCGGCGTCGACTTCGCCGCCTCCTGCGCGGCCCCGAGCTGGGCGCGCACGGCGTCGATGCGGGCGACGACCTCGTCGTGCCGTGCCTGGTCGACGGTCCCGGCCGCGAGGTCCGCCTCGACGGCCGCGCGCAGCTCCTCGAGCTGGGCGAGCGCCTTCGCGTAGTCGCCGTCCGCGGACGACTGCGTGACCGCGAGGGTGCGCTGCTGGAGGTCGTCGAGCGCGCGGCCCTCGGGGGTCGACGATCCGGCGCAGCCCGCGAGGAGGAGGACGGCGGTCGTCACGGTGGCGAGTCCCACCGCGGCGCGACGCCGCCGGGTGCGGGCGGATGCCGGGGCGCGGGTGACCTCGGGACGGATGCCCTCGGGGCAGGTGCCCTCGGGTCGGGCGGATGTGCGGATCACGGGGCGTCCTCCACGCTCTTCTGCAGCTCCTCGAGGCTGGCGCCGAGGGGGCCGGGGACGGACGGGTACGAGGTGTCGCGGTCCTGGAACGACGTGATGGTGACCACGCCGACCACGGCGGCCGCCGCGATGAGCGCCGAGACGACCGCGATGCTGAGGGCCCGTGTGCCGCGGCGCTTCGCGGGGTCGCGGTCGGCTGCCCGGAGGCCGGTCCCGGTCGGGTCGACGCGGTCGGCGAGCGGGGGAGCGAACCGCTCGGTGCGCGCGTCCGCATCCGCGGACGCCCCGAACCGCTCCGTGCGCGCATCGGCGCCCGCCTGCGTCGCGCCGGCACCGAGGCCGGCCGCGGCGGCCGTGGCGCCGGGCATCACCCGCGTCGACGTCGCGGTCGGGTCGTCCACGGCGGACGCGGGCGCCCGTCCGGTCCGCAGCTCCGCCGCGACCTCGCGCGCGGTGGGCCGGGTGGCCGGATCGCGCCGGGTCATGCGGCCGATGAGGTCGACCCACGACGGCCCGAGCCGCGCGGGGATCTCCGGGTCGCGCACGACGCGCGCCATGGTCGACTCGGCGGCCGTCCCCGGGAAGGTGCGGCGGCCGGTGAGGCACTCGAGGAGCACCAGGCCGAGCGCGTAGACGTCCGTCGCGGCACCCACCTCCTGGCCGAGCGCCTGCTCGGGGCTCAGGTAGCTGACGGTGCCGACGATGGACCCGGTGGAGGTGAGGCGCGTGCCGTCCACGAGCCGCGCGATCCCGAAGTCGGTGAGCTTCGCGGCGGCCGGCTCGTCGTCGGCCTCGGGCCGGGCGAGGAGCACGTTGGCGGGCTTCACGTCGCGGTGCACGACGCCGCGGCGGTGGATGTAGCCGAGCGCGTCCGCGAGGATCCCGCCGATGCGCGCGACCTCGGGCCCGGGGAGCGCCCCCTCCTTCATCCGGTCGGCGAGCGTGGTGCCGTCGACGATCTCCATCACGATGAACGCGAGCGCGCGGTCGCCGACCACGTCGTCGCCCACGTCGAACAGCGTCACGAGGCCGGGGTGGCTGAGGCCCGCGAGCATCCGCACCTCGCCCTCCTGGCGCTCGACCTCGTTCGGGTCGGCGGAGTCGGTGGCGAACACCTTGACGGCGACCTCGCGGCCGAGCGTCTCGTCCACGGCGCGGTGCACGGTGGCCATGCCGCCGCGGCCGAGCAGTCCGCTGATGCGGTACCGGCCGCCGAGCAGGGCTCCGGCGAGGCCGTCGGTCCGTTCTCCGGGCATGGGGGCACCTCTCGTCGCGCGGGCTCCCAGACTAGCCGGGGGCTCCCGGGAGACCGCCGTCCACGCCCGGCCGGCCTGTGGGGGAGCGCTCGGCCGCGGCCCGACGGACGCGCACCGGACACGACCCCGCGGATCCGCGTCGCCGCGGGCATCCGCCCAGGGTGCGGGAGGTAGCCTCTCCCACCATGGACGGCGTCTTCCTCTACATCCTCGGGGTGCTCATCATCGTGGTCGGCGTCGCCGTGTCCATCGGCCTCCACGAGGTCGGGCACCTGGTGCCCGCCAAGCTGTTCGGCGTCCGCGTCACGCAGTACATGATCGGCTTCGGACCCACGATCTTCAGCCGCCGCAAGGGCGAGACCGAGTACGGCGTGAAGGCCGTCCCGCTCGGCGGCTACATCTCCATGATCGGCATGTTCCCGCCGCAGAGCTCGCGCGCCGGCGAGAGCAGCACGGGGCTGGCGCAGCTCGTCGGCTCCGACCCGCGTCGCGACGGCCGCGCGGAGCCGGCCGCCGACGCCGGATCCCCGCCCGCCGACGACCGCGCGGGCCGCGGCTTCTTCGACACCCTCGTGCAGGACGCGCGGCAGGCGAGCGCCGAGAGCGTCGGCGACGAGGAGGACCGCGCCTTCTACAAGCTGCCGGTGCCCAAGCGCATGGTCATCATGCTGGGCGGCCCGGCCATGAACTTCCTCCTCGCGATCGTGCTCTTCGCCGTCGTGCTCTGCGGCTTCGGCGTCACCCAGCCCACCACCACGGTCGGCCAGGTCAACGCGTGCATCGTGCCCGCCGGATCCAGCGCCTCGGCCGATCCCGCCACGTGCCCCGCGGGCGCTCCCGCCGCTCCCGGCGCGGCCGCCGGCCTCCAGCCCGGCGACACGATCGTCAGCATCGACGGCGCTCCCGTCACCGCCTGGGACCAGGTCACGACCACGGTCCGCGCGTCCGCCGGCCGCGAGCTCGACGTCGTCGTCGAGCGCGACGGCGCGCAGCAGACCCTCGCCATCACGCCCGTCCTCTCCGAGCAGGCCGTCATCGGATCCCGCGGCGCGCCCGAGGTCGACGAGCAGGGGAAGCCGGTCACGCAGGAGGTCGGCCTCATCGGGTTCACGCCCACGCAGGCCGTGCAGCGGCAGCCGCTCTCGGCCGCGTTCACGACCACGGGCGAGAACATGGCCGCGGTCGGCAACCTCATCCTGAACCTCCCGCAGCGCCTGGTCGACGTCGGCCGGGCCGCGTTCGGCGGCGGCGAGCGCGACCCGAACGGCCCCATGAGCGTCGTCGGCGTCGGCCGCGTGGCGGGCGAGATCGCGAGCCTCGACGAGACCCCGGTCGCCTCGCGCGCCTCCGCCATGATCGGCCTCGTGGCCTCGCTCAACGTGGCGCTCGGCATGATCAACCTGCTCCCGCTCCTCCCGCTCGACGGCGGCCACGTGCTCGGCGCGATCGTGGAGGGCGTCCGCCGCTTCCTCGCCAAGGCGTTCGGCCGGCGCGACCCGGGGCCGGTCGACGTCGCGAAGCTCATGCCGTTGACGTTCGTGGTCGTGATCCTCTTCGGCGCCATGAGCGCGCTGCTGATCTTCGCCGACCTCGTGAACCCCGTGCGCCTGACCTGATCGGCGGCGGGCGGCCGGCCCGCGCCCCCGACGCACCAGGCGCGCAGGAATCGGACGTAGGCTCTTCCCCGTGCCAGCAGTCAATCTCGGAATGCCGAAGGTCCCTGAGGTCCTCGCGCCCCGCCGCAAGACCCGTCAGATCAGCGTCGGCAAGGTGAAGGTGGGCGGCGACGCCCAGGTCAGCGTCCAGTCGATGACGACCACGCAGACGACCAACATCAACGCCACGCTCCAGCAGATCGCCGAGCTCACGGCCACCGGCTGCGACATCGTGCGCGTCGCGGTGCCCCACCAGGACGACGCGGACGTGCTGCACATCCTGGCGAAGAAGAGCCAGATCCCGATCATCGCGGACATCCACTTCCAGCCGCGCTACGTCTTCACCGCAATCGACGCCGGCGTCGGCGCCGTGCGCGTGAACCCCGGCAACATCCGCAAGTTCGACGACCAGGTGGGCGCCATCGCGAAGGCCGCCAAGGCCGCGGGCACCTCCATCCGCATCGGCGTCAACGCCGGATCCCTGCACCCGAGCCTCCTGCAGAAGTACGGCAAGGCCACGCCCGAGGCGCTCGTCGAGTCCGCCGTCTGGGAGGCCAGCCTCTTCGAGGAGCACGACTTCCACGACTTCAAGATCTCGGTCAAGCACAACGACCCGGTCATCATGGTGAAGGCCTACCGCCTGCTCGCCGAGCGCGGCGACTGGCCCCTCCACCTCGGCGTCACCGAGGCCGGCCCCGCCTTCCAAGGCACGATCAAGAGCGCGACCGCGTTCGGCATCCTGCTGTCCGAGGGCATCGGCGACACCATCCGCGTCTCCCTCTCCGCGCCGCCGGCCGAGGAGGTGAAGGTGGGCCTGCAGATCCTGCAGTCGCTCAACCTCCGCGAGCGCAAGCTCGAGATCGTCTCCTGCCCGAGCTGCGGCCGCGCGCAGGTCGACGTGTACTCGCTCGCCGAGCAGGTCACGGAGGGCCTCAAGCACGTGAACGTGCCGCTGCGCGTCGCGGTCATGGGCTGCGTCGTGAACGGACCCGGCGAGGCGCGCGAGGCCGAGCTCGGCGTCGCCTCCGGCAACGGCCGCGGGCAGATCTTCGTCAAGGGCGAGGTCATCAAGACCGTCCCCGAGGCGGAGATCGTGCAGACCCTCATCGAGGAGGCGAACCGCCTCGCCGCGGAGATGCCCGCCGGATCCATCGGCAGCCCCGAGATCCTCGTCTAGTCCCACCCTCCCCACCCGCCCGCGAGGCGGCGGCGCGTCCGCGCGCGCCGCCTGCGCGTAGGCTCTGCTAGTCGTCCGCCCGGCGGACCGCCCACGAACTGAGGATGCTGTTGAACGGTAACGCCACTTTCCGGCATCGGAACACCTCCCTGCTGGGGCTCGCCAGCGTCCTCGCCCCGCACACGGTCACCTCCGTCGAGATCGACGACCGCCTGAAGCCCGTGCTCTCCCGGCTCCGCCTCCCCACGGGTCTGCTGCAGCGCGTCGCCGGCGTGCTCGAGCGCCGCAACTGGGACACGTCGATGTCCTTCGACGCGGCCGCCACCGAGGCGGGCCGCAAGGCGCTCGCGCAGGCCGGCGTCGAGCCCTCGCAGATCGGGCTCCTGATCAACACGTCCGTCACGCGCGCGCACCTCGAGCCGAGCGTCGCGGTCGGGATCCACAACGGCCTCGGCCTGCCGTCGTCGGCGCTCAACTTCGACATCGCCAACGCGTGCCTCGGCTTCGTGAACGCGATGACGCTGGCCGGGCACCTCATCGACTCCGGCCAGATCGAGTACGCGATGATCGTCGACGGCGAGGACGCCGGCGAGATCCGCCACAACACGGTCGCGCGCCTCCTCCGTCCCGAGACCACGCGCGCCGACTTCCTCAGCGAGTTCCCGAGCCTCACGCTGGGCGCGGGCGCCGCGGCGGCCGTCCTCGGGCGCACGAGCGACCACCCCGAGGGGCACCGGATCCTCGGCGGCGTCACGCGCGCGGCCACCCAGCACCACGAGCTCTGCATCGGCGACGTCGACGGCATGTTCACCGACACGAAGGAGCTCCTGCGCGGCGGCATGGAGCTCGTCGTCGACGCGTGGAAGGAGGCGGCCGGGGACGACTGGCAGTGGTCGGACATGGACCGCTACATCCTCCACCAGGTCTCCGACGTGCACACCAACGCCATCGTCAAGGCCGCGAAGCTCGACAAGTCGCGCGTGCCGCTCACGTACCCGCGGTACGGCAACGTCGGTCCCGCGAGCATCCCGATCACGCTCGCCGACCAGGCCGACAGCCTCAGCCGCGGCGACCGCGTGCTCTGCATGGGCGTGGGCTCCGGCCTCAACACGGCCATGACCGAGATCCTCTGGTAGCCGCGCCGTGACGCGCGAGGCCCGCGGGAACGCGGCGACCGTCCCTGTGCCCGGCGACGACGGGCAGCCGCTGCCGGGCCTCGATCCCGCGTGGTCGCGCGTCGTGGAGGCGGGCGGCCACGGCTGGCACCTGCTCGACACGGGGGAGCGGCTCGCGGCGACGGGCGCGCCGGTCGCCGGCACCATCCTCTGCGTGCACGGCAACCCGACCTGGTCGTACCTCTGGCGGCGCATCGCGGCGGAGTCGCTCGCGCGCGCCGAACGGGATCCGTCGGCACCGGCCTGGCGCGTGGTCGCCGTCGACCAGCTCGACATGGGCTTCTCCGAGCGCACGGGCGTCGCGCGCACGCTGCCGACGCGGCTCGACGACCTGCAGGCGCTGACCGACGAGCTGGGGCTGTCCGGATCCGGCGCGACCGGCCCCGTCGTCACGCTCGGCCACGACTGGGGCGGCGTCGTCAGCCTCGGCTGGGCGCTCCGCAACCGGGACGTGCTCGCCGGGGTCATGGCGCTCAACACCGCGATCCACCAGGAGGAGGGCGTGCCCATCCCGTGGCCGCTGCGGCTCGCGCTCGCCACGGGGATCCACGACGCCGCGACCCGCGGCACGCCGGGCTTCCTCGCCACCACGCTCGCGCTCGCGCACCCGCCGCTCGATCCGGCCGTGCGCCGGGCGTTCGCCGCACCGTACCGGGGCGCCGACCGCCGCGCCGGGATCCGCGGCTTCGTCGCCGACATCCCCGTCGGCCCCGCGCACCCCAGCCACGCGACGCTCACCTCCATCGCCGACGGGCTGCGCGACCTCGACCTCCCGGCCCTGTTCATCTGGGGTCCGCGCGACCCGATCTTCAGCGACGTGTACCTCTCCGACCTCCTCGAGCGCCTGCCGCACGCCGACGTGCACCGCGTCGAGGGCGCCGGCCACCTCGTCGCGGAGGACCACGACTACGCCTCCGCCGCGCTCGACTGGCTGGCCGACCGGGTCGCGCCGGGGACGGCTCCGGCCGCGCACGCGACCCGGACGCCCGCGCCCGTCCGCCCGCTCGGCGCCCTCCTCGAGGAGCTGCGCGACAGCGACGACCCCGTGCTCGTGGAGATGGCTCCCCGCGGCGGCACCGGTCCGCGCACCGTCTCCTGGCGTCTGCTCTCGCGTCGCGTCCGCGAGATCGCGGCCGGTCTGCACGCGCGCGGGCTCCGCGCCGGCGACCGCGTCTCGCTCCTCGTGCCGCCCGGCGCCGACCTCACGGCCCTGCTCTACGCGTGCCTGCGCATCGGCGCGATCGTCGTGGTCGCCGACGCGGGCCTCGGCGTGAAGGGCCTCGGGCGCGCGGTCGCCGGATCCCGCCCGGACATGGTCGTCGGCATCCCCGCGGGACTCGCCCTCGCGCGCGCCCTCGGCTGGCCGGGGGAGCGGATCTCCGTCACCACGCTCGCGCCGCCCGTCGCCCGCGCGCTCGGCGTCGCCGCGAGCCTCCCGGAGATCGCCCGCGACGGCCGCGCGCAGGTCCTGCCGGCGGAGCCCGCGGCCGACGACGACGCCGCGATCCTCTTCACCTCGGGATCCACGGGCCCGGCCAAGGGCGTCGTCTACACGCACCGCCAGCTCGCGTCCCTCCGGGACACCCTCGGCTCCCGCTTCGACGTGGGCGTCGGCACCGGCCTGGTCGCGGGCTTCGCGCCGTTCGCGCTGCTCGGACCCGCGCTCGGCGCCACGAGCGTCACGCCCGACATGGACGTGACCCGCCCGCGCGACCTCACCGCGTCCGCGTTGGCCGCCGCGGCCCACGCCGCCGACGCGACCGTCGTCTTCGCCTCGCCCGCCGCGCTCGCCAACGTCGTCGCCACCGCGGACGCGCTCACCGCCGACGACCGCGCGGCGCTCGGCCGGGTCCGGTCCCTGCTCTCCGCGGGCGCCCCGCTCTCGGAGGCGCTGCTCACGCGCGCCGCCGCCCTCGTACCGGCGGCCGAGGTGCACACGCCCTACGGCATGACGGAGGGGCTGCTGCTCACCGACGTCACGCTCGACGGGATCCGCGACGCCGCCCGCCGCGGCGACGCCGGCGTGTGCGTCGGGACGCCCGTCGACCCGGTCGACATCCGCATCAGCCCGCTCGACGCCGCGGGCGCCGCCACCGGCGCCCTCACGTCCGAGCCCGGCGTTACGGGCGAGATCGTCGCGCAGGCGCCGCACGTCCACGAGCGCTACGACCGCCTGCACGTCACCGACCGGGCCGCGCGGCGCGACTCGGCCGACGGGATCCGCCGCCACCGCACCGGCGACGTCGGCCACCTCGACGCCATGGGCGCGCTCTGGATCGAGGGCCGCCTCCCGCACGTCATCACGACCGCGGACGGCGTGCTCACGCCCGTCGGCCCCGAGCTGCGGGCGGCGTCCGCGGCGGGGGTGGGCCGCACGGCCGCCGTGGGAGTCGGGCCCGTCGGCGTCCAGCAGCTCGTGCTCGTGGTGGAGACCGTGCCCGCCGCGCGCCGCGTGGGCCTCGCGGACCCCGACCTCGCGGCCGCCGTGCGCGCCGCGGTCGACGTGCCCGTCGCCGCGGTGATCGTGGTCCCGGTGCTGCCGACCGACGTCCGCCACAACTCCAAGGTCGACCGCGCGCGCCTCGGTCGCTGGGCTGCCGGGATCCTCGCGGGCGGCCGGGTGAGCGCCCCGTGACCGTGCTCGTCACGGGCGCGAGCGGCATGCTCGGCCGTGCCGTCGCCGAGCGCCTCGCCGCCGCCGGGCACGCCGTCCGCACCTTCCAGCGCCAGCCGTCCGGGCTCGCGGCGAGCGGCGCGGAGCCGGTGCCGGGAACCGTCGTCGACCTCCGCGGCAGCGTCACCGACCCGGACGCCGTCGCCCGCGCGCTCGATGGCGTCGACGCCGTGGTCCACCTGGCCGCCAAGGTCTCGCTCGCGGGCGATCCGGCCGACTTCCGCGCCGTCAACGTCGAGGGCACGCGCGGACTCCTCGCGGCGGCGCGCGCGGCCGGGGTCGCCCGGTTCGTGCACGTCTCCTCGCCGTCGGTCGCGCACACGGGCCTCTCCATCGTGGGCGACGGCGCCGGACCCGCGGATCCCGTGCGCGCCCGCGGCGACTACGCCCGCACCAAGGCCGAGGGCGAGCTCGTCGCGCTGGCCGCCGACGACCCCGCGATGCGCGTCCTCGCCGTCCGCCCGCATCTCGTCTGGGGTCCGGGCGACACGCAGCTCGTCGCGCGCATCGTCGACCGCGCGGCCCGCGGCCGCATCCCGCTCCTCGGCCACGGCGCCGCCCTCATCGACACCGTCTACCGCGACAACGCCGCCGACGCGATCGTCGCCGCGCTCGCCGCGGCCGACACGGCGCACGGCCGGGCCTACGTCGTCACCAACGGCGAGCCCCGTCCGGTCGCCGAGCTGCTCGCCGGCATGTGCCGCGCCGCCGGGGTGGCCCCGCCGCGGATCCGCGTGCCCGCCGCCCTCGCCCGCGCGGCCGGGGGAGCGGTCGAGCGCGTCTGGGCGGTGCGCCCCGGATCCGACGAGCCGCCCATGACCCGCTTCCTCGCCGAGCAACTGTCCACCGCCCACTGGTTCGACCAGCGCGAGACCCGCCGGGCGCTCGCCTGGGCGCCTGCCGTCTCGCTCGACGAGGGCTTCGAGCGCCTCCGTCTGTCCTACGCCGCGGGCGGATCCGCCGGGCGCTGACCGACGCCGGAGCCCGCCGGCGCCCGCCGACCGGACCGGACCGACGCGCCCGGATCGCTAGGCTGTGTCGGTGTCCACACGCCTCTCGAAGCTCTTCGTCCGCACCCTCCGGGAAGACCCCGTCGACGCCGAGGTGGCCAGCCACCGCCTCCTCGTGCGCGCCGGCTACATCCGCCGCCAGGCCCCCGGCATCTTCGCCTGGCTGCCGCTCGGCCTCCGGGTCAAGAACAAGGTCGAGGCCATCGTCCGCGAGGAGATGGAGCGCATCGGCGCCCAGGAGGTGCACTTCCCCGCGCTGCTCCCCGCCGAGCCGTACCAGGCCACCGGCCGCTACGACGAGTACGGCCCCGGGATGTTCCGCCTCGAGGACCGCAAGCGCGCGCCCATGGTGCTCGCGCCCACGCACGAGGAGTTCTTCGCGCTGCTCGTGAAGGACCTCTACTCGAGCTACAAGGACCTGCCCCTGTCGATCTACCAGATCCAGGACAAGTACCGCGACGAGGCCCGCCCCCGCGCCGGCATCCTCCGCGGCCGCGAGTTCACGATGAAGGACGCCTACTCCTTCGACCACACCGACGCCGGCCTCGCCGTCAGCTACCAGGCCCAGCGCGACGCATACGAGCGGATCTTCCAGCGCCTCGGCCTCGAGTACGTCATCGTCGCCGCCGACGCGGGCGCCATGGGCGGCTCCAAGAGCGAGGAGTTCCTGCACCCCACGCCCATCGGCGAGGACACGTTCGTGCGCTCGCCCGGCGGCTACGCGGCCAACGTCGAGGCCTTCACGACGCTCGTCCCCGAGTCGATCCCGATCGAGGGCCAGCCCGCCGCGCGCGTCTTCGACTCGCCCGACACCCCCACCATCGCCACCCTCGTCGACCTCGCGAACGCGCGGGAGCCCCGCGAGGACGGCCGCGCCTGGACCGCCGCCGACACGCTGAAGAACATCGTCCTCGCGCTCACCCACCTCGACGGCACGCGCGAGCTCGTCGTCGTCGGGATCCCCGGCGACCGCGACATCGACCTCAAGCGCGCCGAGGTGGCCTTCTTCCCCGCCGAGGTCGAGCCCGCCACCGAGGGTGACCTCGCGAAGCAGCCCGGTCTCGTGAAGGGGTACATCGGCCCGTGGTCGGCCGAGGGCCCCGTCCTCGGATCCACGTCGAGCACGAAGGTGCGCTACCTGGTCGACCCCCGCGTCGTCGACGGCAGCTCGTGGATCACGGGCGCCAACGTCGCCGGGACGCACGTGCTCTCGCTCGTCGCCGGCCGCGACTTCACGCCCGACGGCGTGGTGGAGGCGGCCGACGTGCGCGACGGCGACCCCGCTCCCGACGGATCCGGCCCCATCAGCACCGCACGCGGCACCGAGATCGGCCACGTCTTCGAGCTCGGCCGCATGTACGCGGAGGCGCTCGGCCTCAAGGTGCTCGACGAGAACGGCAAGCTCGTCACGGTCACGATGGGCTCGTACGGCATCGGCATCACGCGGAACCTCGCGCTGGTCGCCGAGGCCACGCAGGACGGCCGCGGCCTCCTCTGGCCCGCGTCCATCAGCCCGTTCGACGTGCACGTGGTGATGACCGGCAAGGGCGACGAGATCGCCTCCGCGTCCGAGGAGCTCGTCGACGCGCTCGACGCGGCCGGCCTCGACGTGCTCTTCGACGACCGCCCCAAGGTCTCGCCCGGCGTGAAGTTCGGCGACGCCGAGCTCATCGGCGTGCCGACCATCGTCATCGTCGGCCGCGGCGCCGCCGACGGCATGGCCGAGCTCTGGGACCGCCGCACGAACGAGCGCACCCCGGTCGCGCTCGCCGACGTCGTGGGCGCGCTCACCGCCGGCTGATCCCGCGCGTACCCCCGCGGGGGCTGCCCGACCCCCGGCGGTCGGGTAGCCTCGTATCCTTCCAACCGAATAGAGGAGTGGCCCATGGACATCGACCTGAGCGTCTTGCGCATGATGGAGCGCGAGCGCGAGATCCCGTTCGAGGAGCTCGTCTCGATCATCGAGCAGGCCATCCTCACCGCCTACCTCAAGCACACCGACCAGGCCGACGCCAAGCCCGTCGCCGACGGCGTGCCCCCGGCCCGCGTGCACCTCGACCGCAAGTCCGGCCACGTGTCCGTGCACGTCCCCGAGCTCGACGAGGACGGCCTCGTGATCGGCGAGGCCGAGGACAGCCCGAGCGACTTCGGCCGCATCGCCGCCTTCGCCGCCAAGCAGGTCATCAACCAGCGCCTGCGCGACATCGGCGACGACCGCATCCTCGGCGAGTTCAAGGGCCGCGAGGGCGACATCGTCGCCGGCGTCGTGCAGCAGGGCCCGAACCCGCGCATGATCCACGTCGACCTCGGCACCATCGAGGCGATCCTGCCGCCCGAGGAGCAGGTGCCCGGCGAGAAGTACGCGCACGGCTCGCGCCTGCGCGTCTACGTCACGAGCGTCTCCCGCGGCGCGAAGGGCCCGCAGATCACGGTGTCGCGCACGCACCCGTCGCTCGTCCGCAAGCTGTTCGCGCTCGAGGTGCCGGAGATCGCGCAGGGCCTGGTCGAGATCGTGTCGCTCGCCCGCGAGGCCGGCCACCGCACCAAGATCGCGGTGCGCGCGACCGAGCCCGGCATCAACGCCAAGGGCGCCTGCATCGGCGAGCTGGGGCAGCGCGTGCGTGCCGTCACGGCCGAGCTCAACGACGAGAAGATCGACATCGTCGACTACTCCGAGTCGCTGCCCGTGTTCGTCGGCAACGCGCTCTCGCCCGCCAAGGTCACGAGCTCGTTCGTGATCGACCAGGCGACCAAGGCCGTCCGCGCGCTCGTGCCGGACTACCAGCTGTCGCTCGCCATCGGCAAGGAGGGCCAGAACGCCCGCCTCGCCGCCAAGCTCACGGGCGCGAAGATCGACATCCAGCCCGACTCGATCCTCGAGGGCGACGACTGAGCGCCGCCCGGCGGGACGCGGCCTCCCCGCCGCCGGACGCAGGGGGTAGTATGGATCCGGTAAGAACGTGCGTCGGCTGTCGTCGGCGTGCCCCGAGGTCCGCTCTCCAGCGGATCGTCGCCGATCCCCCCACCCGCTCCCTCGTCCTCGACGAGCGCGCGGTGATGGCCGGCAGGGGCGCGTGGATCCATCCGACCATCGAGTGCATCGACCGAGCAATCGCGAGGCGCGCCTTCGGGCGGGCCCTGCGCAGCGAGGCGGCGCTCGACCCCGCAGCTCTTGGGGGACTACGAGAGCGGCTCGCGGCCCAGCCGAGCGCGCGAGCATCCGAGAGAACAGGCTGAACGGCACATGGACAACTAATGAGCGGCTCGAAATGAGATCCGTCCAGCACTAGCGGTCCCCTCCTGCCTGGGAGAGGACCCCCAGACAGGAGAACAGTGGCAAAACCACGCGTACACGAGATCGCCGCCGAGATCGGCGTCGACAGCAAGACCGCACTCGCCAAGCTCAAGGAGATGGGGGAGTTCGTCAAGGGACCGTCGTCGAGCATCGAGCCCCCCGTGGCCCGCAAGCTCAAGGCGGCGCTCGAGGCCGCCGGGGTCACCGGCCAGGCCGCGGCGCCCGCAGCGGCTCCCTCGTCCGCCCCGCGCCCCGGGAGCCGCTCGTCGGCCCCGAAGCCCGGCGGTCGTCCCACCCCCGGCCCGCAGCCCACGGCTCCCGCCGCTGACGCCCCCGAGGCGTCCGACGTGCCGGCTCCGGTCGCGCCGCTGACCGTCGCGGAGCGCCAGGCCCAGGCCGAGGCGACCCGCAAGGCCGCCGCCGAGGAGAAGGCGCAGGCCGAGAAGTCGGCCGCGTCCACCACCTCCGAGGCCCCGGCCGCGTCGACCCCGAGCGCCCCGCGCCCGGACGCCGGCAGCACCCCGGCGCCCTCCAACGGCATCCCGCGACCCGGGATCCCGCGTCCGGCGGCCCCGCGCCCCGGCAACAACCCCTTCGCGAGCAACCAGGGCATGGGCACCAAGCCCCGCCCGGGCAACAACCCGTTCGCGAGCAACCAGGGCATGGGCCAGCGCCCCGCCGCGGGAGCCGCTGGCCCCCGCCCGGCCGCTCCCCGTCCCGGATCCCCCCGCCCCGGCGCCCCGCGTCCCGGCGGCGTCGGCCAGGGCGCGCGTCCTGCCGGCTTCGGCCAGCGCCCCGCGGGCGCCGGTCGTCCCGGCGGCGCACCCGGTGGAGCGGGACGCCCCGGCGCCCCCGCCGCCGGCGGCTTCCAGCGTCCGGCCGGCGGCTTCGCCGGTCGTCCCGGTGGCGGCGGCCGCGGCCGCGGCCCCGGCGGCGGCACCGCAGGTGCCTTCGGGCGCGGCGGCGGCAAGAGCAAGTCGCGCAAGTCGAAGCGGACGAAGAGGGCCGAGTTCGAGCTGCGCGAGGCCCCGTCGCTGGGTGGCGTCAGCGTCCCCCGCGGCGACGGCAACACGGTCGTCCGCCTGCGTCGCGGCGCGTCCATCTCCGACTTCGCCGACAAGATCGACGCGAGCCCCGGCAACCTGGTGACCGTGCTGTTCCACCTCGGTGAGATGGCGACGGCGACCGAGTCGCTCGACGAGGCCACCTTCGAGGTGCTCGGCACGGAGCTCGGCTACAAGATCCAGGTCGTCTCCCCGGAGGACGAGGACCGCGAGCTGCTCGAGGGCTTCGACATCGACCTCGACCAGGAGCTCGAGGACGAGGACGACGACGTGCTGGAGATCCGGCCGCCCGTCGTCACCGTCATGGGCCACGTCGACCACGGCAAGACGCGCCTGCTCGACGCCATCCGCAACGCCAACGTCATCGAGGGCGAAGCGGGCGGCATCACGCAGCACATCGGCGCGTACCAGGTCTGGGCGCCGCACGAGGGCTACGAGCGCGCCATCACCTTCATCGACACCCCGGGCCACGAGGCGTTCACCGCCATGCGCGCCCGTGGTGCTCAGGTCACCGACATCGCGATCCTCGTGGTCGCGGCCGACGACGGCATCATGCCGCAGACGGTGGAGGCCCTGAACCACGCCCAGGCGGCGAACGTGCCGATCGTGGTCGCGGTCAACAAGGTCGACAAGGAGGGGGCCAACCCCGCCAAGGTGCGCCAGCAGCTCACCGAGTACGGCCTGGTCGCCGAGGAGTACGGCGGAGACGTCATGTTCGTCGACGTCTCGGCGCTCACCGGCAAGGGCGTGGATGACCTCCTCGAGGCCGTCCTGCTCACCGCCGACGCCGGTCTCGACCTGCGCAGCAACCCGAACAAGGACGCGCGCGGCGTGGCCATCGAGGCCCGCCTCGACAAGGGCCGCGGTGCGGTCGCGACCGTCCTCATCCAGTCGGGCACGCTCCGCGTGGGCGACGCCATCGTGGCGGGCACGGCCTACGGCCGCGTCCGGGCGATGATGGACGAGAACGGCGACGCGGTCCACGAGGCCTACCCCTCGCGGCCCGTCCAGGTCCAGGGCCTCTCGTCGGTCCCCGGCGCGGGCGACACCTTCCTCGTCACCGAGGAGGACCGCACCGCCCGTCAGATCGCCGAGAAGCGCGAGGCCGTCGAGCGCAACGCCCAGCTGGCGAAGGCCCGCAAGCGCATCAGCCTCGAGGACTTCACGCGTGCGCTGGAGGAGGGCAAGGTCGAGTCGCTCAACCTCATCATCAAGGGCGACGTGTCCGGTGCCGTCGAGGCGCTGGAGGAGTCGCTCATGAAGATCGAGGTGGACGACTCCGTGCAGCTGCGGATCATCCACCGCGGCGTCGGAGCGGTCACCGAGAGCGATGTCAACCTGGCGACGATCGACAACGCGATCATCATCGGGTTCAACGTCCGCCCCGACCCGAAGGCCCGCGCCCGCGCGGCGCGCGAGGGTGTCGACATCCGCTTCTACAGCGTCATCTACTCGGCGCTCGAGGAGATCGAGTCGAGCCTCACGGGCATGCTCAAGCCCGAGTACGAGGAGGTCCAGTCCGGCGTCGCCGAGATCCGCGAGGTGTTCCGCTCCTCGAAGTTCGGCAACATCGCGGGTGTCATCGTCCGCTCGGGCACCATCACCAGGAACGCCAAGGCGCGGGTCATCCGCGACGGCGTGGTGGTGGGCGACAGCCTGGCGATCGAGTCGCTGCGTCGGTTCAAGGACGACGTGTCCGAGGTCCGCACGGACTACGAGGCCGGCATCGGCCTCGGCAAGTTCAACGACATCCAGATCGGCGACGAGATCGAGACGATCGAGATGAAGGAGAAGCCGCGGGTCTGACCCCGGCCGATCCGGGCCCCGCTCCCCACCAGGGGAGCGGGGCCCTCCCCGTCCCGCCACCCGCGGGGCGCCAGCACCATCCGGGCGCTCACGTCCGGCCGTACCCGCCACCCGCGGGGCGTCAGCACGATGCCGGGTCTCGCCCGGCCGCATCCGTCACGGAAGGACGTCGACCATGGTCGATCACGCGAGGGCCCGGAAGATGGCCGACCGCATCAAGGAGATCGTCGCGCGCAAGCTCGACCGGGGCATCAAGGACCCGCGCCTCGGCTTCGTGACCGTCACCGACGTCCGCGTCACGGGCGACCTGCAGCACGCCAGCATCTTCTACACGGTCTACGGCACCGACGAGGAGCGCGCCGACACGGCCGCGGCCCTGAAGTCCGCGACGGGCATGCTCCGCAGCGAGGTCGGCAAGAACATCACCGCGCGCCTCACGCCGTCGCTCGAGTTCATCCTCGACGGCGTGCCGGAGAACGCGGCCGCGATCGACGCCCTCCTCGAGGAGGCGCGTCGCCGCGACGCCGACGTGCAGGCGCAGGCGAAGGCCGGCGTCTACGCGGGCGACGAGGACCCGTACGTCAAGCCGCGCGTCCTGGAGGACGACGAGGACGAGGACGACGAGGACGACGAGGACGACGAGGTTGCCGACGGCGACCTCGGCGACCCGACGGCGCCCGGGTTCACGCCGGCGCACTGATCCGGCACGGCGCCCTGATCCGGCGTCGAGCGCTGATCCGGCTTCGATGAGGGGGCGCGCGTCGAGGGACGCGCGCCCCCTCCGTGCGTGCGTAGGTGGATCGACGCGTCGCCGCGCGCGTCAGCTCGGCAGGGCGTACGTGCCGTCGGGCTGGACCACGGCGAGCCCGTCGGCCACGAGCCCGGCGAGCGCGCGGTCCCGTTGCACGGGCTCCGGCCATGCGGTCGCGAGGTCGGCGGCGCTCACGGGGGAGTGGCTCGACCGCAGCTCGGCGAGCAGCAGCCCGCGCACCTGGCGGTCGGATCCCTCGTACTTCTTCTGCACCACGCGCACCGGGCCGTCGTAGGCCGGGTAGCCGGCCGCGCGCCACGCGCAGATGCCCCGGATCGGGCACTCCTCGCAGCGGGGCGACCGCGCCGTGCAGACGACCGCGCCCAGCTCCATCGCGCCCGCGTTGAAGACCCGCGCCTCGGCGACGTCGGCCGGCAGCTGCGCCTCCATGGCGGCGAGGTCGGCCGCGGTGCGCGCGGGACCCGGATCGCCCTGGCCGGCGACCGCGCGCGCGATCACCCTCCGCACGTTGACGTCGACCACCGGGTGCCGGTGCCCGAACGCGAAGGCGGCGACGGCGCGCGCCGTGTACGGACCGACGCCGGGCAGGTCGAGCAGGGCGTCGACGTCCTCGGGCACTTCGCCGCCGTGCCGCTCCGTGATCGCGACCGCGCACGCGTGCAGGTTGAGCGCCCGGCGCGGGTAGCCGAGCCGGCCCCACGCGCGGACGGCCTCGCTCGCTGGCGTCGCGGCGAGCGCGGCGGGCGTCGGCCAGCGCACGAGCCACTCCTCGAGCCGCGGGATCACCCGGACCACGGGCGTCTGCTGCAGCATGAACTCGCTGACGAGGATGCCCCAGGATCCGAACCCCTCGCGTCGCCACGGCAGGTCGCGCGCGTTCTCCCGGAACCAGGCGTTGACGTCGCGGGCGAGGGCGGTCTCGGGCATGCGGCCAGCGTACGAGAGCGCGGCCTACGCTCGGGTCATGCCCCTGTACCGCGCCTCCCGCGCCGAGGTCCTGTCCTCGCTCGCCGACGAGTTCCTGCACAACTACGGCCGCGGGCGCGCGTTCCTGGCGGTGGACGGCGGCCCGCTCGCGGATCCCGCGGGCTTCGCGCGTGACCTCGCGGACGTGCTGCGCGCGGGCGGTCACGCCGCGTACGTCGCGGATGCCGCGGAGCACGACGCCGCGGGTGCGGACGCGCTGCGCGACGGCCTCGTGCGCCCCTTCCGCCGGCCCGGCCTGCCGTTCGCCCTGCGTCCGGGCGGCGATCCCGTGACCGACGCCCCCGACGACGCCGTGCTGGTGGTTTCCGGCGATGCCCTCCAGGCCCCCGAGCTGCGCGGCCTCTGGAACGCGGTCGTCTACCTGCTGCTGCCCGGCGAGCCGCTCGCGACCGCCGGCGGGGACGCCGGATCCGCCGCGCAGGAGGCGCACGCGCGCTACATCCGCGCGGTGAACCCCCGGCGCGCGGCCACCATGATCGTCGACGTCACCGACCCCGAGCTCCCGCGGCGCGTCTTCGCCGACAGCTGCTGACGCCGTCGGCCGAGCTCGTGGAGCGCGGGGCCGGCCGGATCAGCGCGGGACGAGCCGCACGAGCTCGGCGGGGGAGATGTGCCGTCCGCTCGTCTCCACGCCGTGCACGAGCTGCACGAGCGCGGCGTTCACGCGTGCGTCCTGCCCGGCGCCCGGCGCGAGCGCGGCGACGGCGCCGTTGAGGTGGTCGATCTCCGTGGGGCGGTCGCGGCGGATGCTCTGCAGGGTCGACCCCGGGTTCGGCACGCTCCCCATGGCGCGCGCGAGCGACACGGGCAGCCGGCCGGCGAGTCCGACGGGCATCGACGCGAACGCCTTCAGCCGCCGGTGCGTGAGCCCGGCGAGCGAGCCGAAGACGACGCCGCGGGCGAGGCCCGTGCGGACGGTCTCCTGCATGGCGCGCGTGACGATCCGCCGCATGACCGGGTCGGCGATCACCGCCTGCGCGCTGAGGCCCGTGACCGCCGGGACCGCGTTGATGCCGTTCACGACGAGCTTCGTCCACTGCGCGCCGCGGAAGTCGGGGGCGACGGTGACGGGCATCACCGGGTCGAGGACGCGGCGCACGAGCTCGACCCCGGCGCCGTCCGGGCCGTCCGCCGAGCCGATGTGGATGCCGGCGGGTCCCGTGACGGTGACGAGCCCGGGCTCCGTCAACGAGGTGGCGAGGAGCGCGAGCCCGCCCACGACCTGGGAGCGCGGCAGGCACTCGGCGCCCATCCGCAGGCCCGACAGGCCGTTCTGCACGACGAGCACGGGGATGCCCCTCAGCCAGCCGGCGTTCTCCCGCATCGCATCGCGGGCGTCGGCGATCTTCGTGGCGACCACCGCGAGCTCGGGCGGCCGTCCCAGGCGCTCGGCGGCGGCGACGCGCGCGACGTGCGCGCCCCATCCGCCGGCCAGCCGCAGCCCGCGGTCCTGGATGGCGCGCAGGTGCGGCCCGCGCGCGGTGACGTCCACCTGGTGGCCCGCCCGCTCCAGCAGCGCGGCGACGGTCCCACCGACCGCTCCGGCCCCCACGACCCCGATCAGCACAGGCCCTCCCTCGACACCCGATCCTAAGCCGGGCCGCCTCCGCGGATCCGGGGACGCGTCCCCGCACGGCATGATGGTCAGGCCATGGAATCCCCGACCCCCCGCGCCGCTCCCTCCACCGCGAGCGGCCTGCTCCTCGTCGACAAGCGCGGGGAGTGGACCAGCCACGACCTCGTCGCCCGCACCCGCCGCCTCGCCGGCACGCGCAAGGTCGGGCACGCCGGCACGCTCGACCCCATGGCGACGGGCCTCATGATCCTCGGCGTCAACAGCTCCACGCGCCTGCTCACGTACCTCGTCGGCCTCGACAAGGAGTACCTGGCCACGATCCGCCTGGGCCGCGCCACCAGCACCGACGACCGGGAGGGCGAGGTCGTGTCGCGCGCCGAGCCCGGCCGCATCCGCGACCTCGCCGTCGCCGACGTGGAGCGCGCGATCTCGGGCCTCCGCGGCGCCATCTCGCAGGTCCCGAGCGCGGTGAGCGCCATCAAGGTCGACGGCAAGCGCGCCTACGCCCGGGTCCGCGCCGGCGAGGACGTCGAGCTCGCCGCGCGCGAGGTCACCGTCTCCGCGTTCGACGTGCTCCGCTTCTCCGCGGTCGACGCGGAGGAGGGCGAGGAGGACGGCGCGCAGCTCGACCTCGACGTGCGCATCACCTGCTCGTCCGGCACGTACGTGCGGGCGCTCGCGCGCGACCTCGGCCGGGAGCTCGGCGTCGGCGGGCACCTCACGGCCCTCCGTCGCACGCGCGTCGGGCCCTTCCACGTGGACGACGCCGTGGCGATCGATGACATGGTCGTCGCCGACCGCCTCATCCCGCCGGCCGAGGCGGCCGCCCGCCTCTTCGACGTGCTGCACCTCACCGCGCAGGAGGCCGTCGACCTCGGCCACGGGAAGAAGCTGACGACTCCGGATGAGGCGCCCACCGAGGATCCGCTCGCCGCGGTCGCGCCCGACGGCCGGCTCGTGGGGCTGGTCGGCTTCCGCGGCCGCACCGGCACGTCCCTCGTCAACTTCCCGGCCGACGACCCGGGCGCCTCGTGATCGGCTGGCTCACGGTCGCGCAGATCGCGGTGGCCGTCGTGGCCGGCGTGCTCTGCCTCGTGGTGGGGGCGATCGGACGGAAGCCGAGCGACCTCACCGTGCTGCCGACCGCCCTCGTCGAGGTGCTGCTCGTCGTGCAGCTCGTCGTCGCGATCGCGGCCCCCGCCGTGGGGAACCCGCCGTCGGGCAACCTCGTCGAGTACTACGCGTACCTGCTGAGCGGCCTCGTGATCCCGCCGCTCGCGATCTTCTGGGCCCTGGTCGAGCGCACGCGCTGGAGCACGATCATCCTCGGCGCCTCGTGCCTGGCCATCGCGATCATGGTCTACCGGATGGACGTCATCTGGAACGTGCAGTCCGCGTGATCGCGGCGTTCCCCCGGTAGGGGATAATCGCTGGTGCCATGACTGACTCCCGGAACTCGCGCATGACCGGCCTCGGACGGGTCCTGGTCTTCTTCTACGGGCTGCTCGCCCTCGCCGCGACCGGGCGGTCCGTCACGCAGATCCTCACCAAGTTCGACGAGGCCCCCGTCGCGTACGCGCTCTCGGCGCTCGCCGCGGTCGTCTACATCGTCGCCACGGTCGCCCTGGTCGCGCCCGCCAAGAGCCCGGACTCCGCGCGCCGCTGGTACCGCATCGCGTTCGCCACCATCGCGTTCGAGCTCGTCGGCGTGCTGGTGGTCGGCACGCTGAGCCTCGTCGACGCCCAGCTCTTCCCGCACGACAGCGTGTGGTCGGTCTACGGCAACGGCTACGGCTTCATCCCCCTGGTGCTGCCCGTGCTCGGGCTGTGGTGGCTGCGCCGCGGCGGACGCTCGCGGGTGAGCGCGGTGGACGAGCGCCCTGTGCGCGGGGACCGCTGACGTGATCGTCGTCCACGACCCGGCCGGGGTGCCGGGAGGATTCGGGCCGAGCGCCGTCACCATCGGCAAGTTCGACGGCGTGCACGCCGGGCACCGCGCGGTCATCCAGGGCCTCCTGGGCATCGCCGCCGACGAGGGCCTGGCCTCGGCCGTCGTCACGTTCGACCGGCACCCGGCCGCCCTGCTCGCGCCCGCCGCGCGCCCGCAGAGCCTCGTGAGCAACCGGCAGAAGATCGAGCTGCTCGCTGAGCTCGGCGTCGACGCGACCCTCATGCTCCCGTTCGACGAGCGCCTGCAGCGGCTGAGCCCCGAGGAGTTCGTCCGCACGGTGCTGGTCGACGCCCTCGGCGCCCGGGTCGTGCTCGTGGGCGAGGACTTCCGCTTCGGCGCGCAGGGTGCGGGCGACGCCGCCACCCTCACGCGCCTCGGCGAGCGCCACGGCTTCCGCACGGTGGTGGTCGGCGACGTCATGCCGGACGGCAGCCGCAAGGTCTCCTCCACGTGGATCCGCGACCTCATGGACCGCGGCGACGTGACGGCCGCGGCGGAGCTCCTCGGCCGCTGCCCCGCCGTCCGCGGCGTCGTCGTGCACGGCGAGAAGCGCGGCCGCGAGCTCGGCTTCCCCACCGCCAACCTCTCGCCCGAGGCCGAGGGCCTCATCCCGGCCGACGGCGTCTACGCCGGCTGGCTGCGCGACGGCGACCGCACCTACCCGTCGGCCATCTCCGTCGGCACGAACCCCACATTCGCAGGCGTCCGGCCCCGCGTCGTCGAGGCGTTCGTGCTGGACGAGACGCTCGACCTGTACGACCACGAGGTCGAGGTCGTGTTCGTCAGCCGGATCCGCGGCATGGTCGCGTACGAGGGCCGCGAGCCGCTGATCGCGCAGATGACGGACGACGTCGTGCGCACCCGTGCGGTGCTCGGGATCTAGGCGGCGTCTCCCGCGGCGTCGCCCTCGGGGCGGGGCGTGCGGCCGAAGAGGTACATGATCAGCGTCGACGCGGTGGCCTCGATGGCGGGGCCGTGGCCCACGCTCCAGCCGGCGTCGGAGGCGCGGAGCGTCCGGGCGCGCAGCACGCCGCGGATCCCGGCGGGCGCGATCGCCGCGCGGGCCACCGCGACGGCGCCCGTCGAGCGGTGGTCGAGCTCCAGGTCCACCTTGAGCGCGTGCGCGATGTCGAACGCGTGCACGACCACCTCGAGGAGCTCCGGCAGGCGCTTGCGGCCCTTGCCGGCGCGCTTCTCGGCGGCGATGGCGCGGATCCGGGCGACGAGGTCCTCGGGGGCGCGGCGGGCCTCGTCGGCGCTGAGGTCGTCCATCACGTGCATGGGGTTGAGGTGGGGGCGGCGGCGCATGGATCCCACGGCCGTGCGCACCATGGCGCCGTTGCTCGCGCCCACCCGCCAGACGACGTGCCCGGCGACGTCGCGCACGGTCCAGCCCTCGCACATGCTCGCGGCCTCCCAGCCGTCCGCGTCGAGGGAGGCGAGGAGGTCGGCCGTGCGGTCGAGGACGTCGGCGATCTCGGCGCTCCAGACGCCCGTCACGCGCGCCTCGGGCTCGGAGGGGCGCTGGCTGAGGGGCAGGTGACGGGAGATCTCGCTCATGGCCGAGAGCCTATTCCGGCCGCCGTAGAATCTGGTGGTGACGACTCCTCCCGCCGCTCCCCGCGCGGGTGCGCTCCTCGCCCTCGTCGGCATCGTGCTGGTGGCCCTGAACCTCCGCACCGCCGTCGCCGTCTTCTCGCCGATCGTCGACGAGATCGGCCGCGACGTGCCGCTCGACACCGTGTCGATCGGCGTGCTCGGCGCCCTGCCGCCCGTCTGCTTCGCGCTCTTCGGCCTCCTGGCGCCCGCGATCTCGCGCCGCCTGGGCCTCGAGCTCACGGTCGTCGTGGGCCTCGCCGCCATGATCGCCGGGCACCTCGTGCGCGCCGGCTCGTCGCACGTGGTCGTCTTCGGCATCGGCACGATCCTCGCGCTCGCGGGCATGGGCCTCGGCAACGTGCTGCTGCCGCCGCTCGTGAAGAAGTACTTCCCCGGCCGGATCGGGCCGCTCACCTCCGTCACCACCGTGATGATGTCGATCAGCACGGGCGTGCCGTCGCTCGTCGCCGCGCCGCTGGCGGACGGCGCCGGCTGGCGCGTCGCGATCGGCGCGTGGGCCGGGGTCGCGGTCGTGGCGCTCGCGCCGTGGATCGCCCTGCTCGTCGAGCACCACCGGCACACCCGCCGCGAGCGCGCGGCCGCGGCCGGGCTCGACCGGGTGGAGGAGGCGCCGGCCGCCGTCACGGGCCGCGTGTTCCGCTCGCCGGTCGCGTGGGCGCTCGTCGGGATCCAGGCGGCGTCGTCGTTCAACGCGTACGCGATGTTCGCCTGGCTGCCCGCGCTGCTGCAGGACACGGCGGGCCAGTCGCCCGTCGCGTCCGGCGCGCTGCTCGCGGTCTTCGGGTTCATGGGGCTGCCGGCCGCGATCATCATGCCGATCCTCGCCGCGCGGATGCGGAACGTCGGCATCCTGATCCAGGTCGGCGTGCTGTTCTTCGTCGTCGGCTACGTGGGCCTCCTGGTGGCGCCCGCCGCGGCGCCGCTCCTGTGGGTGGCCGCCGCGGGATCCGGTCCGCTGCTGTTCCCGCTCGTCTTCGTGCTCATCAACCTGCGCACCCGCACGCACGGGGGAGTGGTCGCGCTCAGCGGGTTCGTGCAGGGCATCGGCTACTCGATCGGCGCCCTCGGGCCGCTGCTGTTCGGCGTGCTGCACGAGCTGTCCGGCGGGTGGACCGTCCCGCTGCTGATGCTGTTCGCCATGGTCGCCGTGGCCTCCGCCTCGGGCTTCTACCTCGCGAGGCCGCGCATGCTCGAGGACACCTGGGACCGCGCCGCGCGCGACGAGGCCGCGCGCGTCCGCTGACCGGGATCCCGGTCAGAAGCTCGGCACCATCTCCTTGCGGTGCACGAGCGCGCCCGCGCCGATGAGCGGGCCGTCCTCCGAGAGCCCGGTCGGCACGACGCGCGTCTTCATGACGAAGCCGAACTGCGTGCGGAGCGCGAGGGGCTCGCGGATCATGTCGAAGAGGTCGGGCGTGACCCGGCTGAAGCCGCCGCCGATCGCGACCACGTCGAGGTCGACGAGGGAGCTGGCCGACGCGATGGCCCGGCCGATCGCGAGGCCCGCGCGGCGCACGGCCGCGACGGCCGTCTCGTCGCCGTCGCGGTACGACGCGGCGAGGTCCTCGCCGGTGGATCCCGTCCACCCGCGGGCGCGCGCCCACGCGACGCTCCGAGGCCCGGACGCGACGGCCTCGACGCACCCCTGCCCGCCGCAGCTGCACGGGTCGTCGAAGCCCGCGACCTCGACGTGCCCGATGTGGCCGGCGTTGCCCGTTGCCCCCGCGGCCGTGCGGCCCGAGAGCACGAGGCCGCCGCCCACGCCCGTGGACACGATCATGCCCATCACGTCGTCGTAACCGCGCCCCGCGCCGACCCAGTGCTCGGCCAGCGTGATCGCGAGGCCGTCGACCTGCAGGGTGACGGGCACGTCGGGCGTCAGCTCGGCGATGCGGTCGCGGAGCGGGTAGTCGCGCCAGACGGGGACGTTGAGCGGGGAGACGAGGCCCTCGCGCACGTCGACGGGGCCGGCGGCGGCGAGGCCGGTGCCCACGAGCTCCGCGTCGGCGGGCAGCGCTTCGAGCGCCTGCCGGGCCACGCCGAGGACGGAGTCGAGCAGCTCGTCGGCGGAGCGCTCGGGTCCCGTGGGGCGCCGGAAGCGGCTCCCCTCGAGCACGCGGCCGGCGTCGTCCACGAGCGCGGAGTCGACCTTGGTGCCGCCGAAGTCGACGGCGAGCGCGAGCGTGCGAGGCATCTTCGTCCTGTCCCGGTCCCGGATCCGCCCGTCCACCGGCGTCCAGGATAGGGGCGGGCGGAGGCCTCGACCGGAGACGCGCGGCCCGTCCTGCGCCCTCCGCCGGACCCGGCTGCCCTCACACCTGTGTGGAATTCATGGGCCGTCCGGCGGCTCCGCGCCTAGGCTCGGCACGTGGATCCCGATCACGCCCCCGGACAGGCCCCCAGAGAGCCCTCCGACCCGCGCGCCGAGAACGCCGCGCCAGCGCGCCGCGGCTCGGGTCCCGCGCTCGACTTCGCCGACGCGGCCGAGGCCCGCCTCGCCTCCCGCGAGCTCGACGAGGGGATGCCCGCCTCAACCGGCCTCGAGGACGAGGTCACCGAGACCCGCGCCCGCTTCCCGTCCTTCCCCGGCTCCCTGCTCGACGAGGCGAAGGCGTCCACCGTCTTCCTGCCGTACCAGTTCGTCTTCCGCCGTCTCATCGACCTGCCCGCGCCCATCGTGTGGGACGCGGTGTCCGACGGCGACATGCTCTCGGGCTGGCTCGCGGAGGCCACCGTCGAGCAGCGCGAGGGCGGCGACTTCTGGTTCGAGTGGATGACCGTGCCGGACCGCAGCCTCTCCTCCGCCGCCGGCGGCTTCGTCAGCCGGTTCGACGAGGAGCGCCAGATCGAGTACACGTTCCTGCACGAGGGCGATGTCACGGCGCGCTTCCACCTGCGCCTGGAGGACGTCCCCGGCGGCCCGCGCGATCGGCAGACCGAGCTCCTCGTGACGGTCTCGGGCCTGCTGCCCTCGGGCATCGCGAACGTCCTCAAGGCGAGCTGGCGCCTGCACCTCGACCTGCTGGAGGACCTGGTCCACGGCGTCCCGGTCGACTGGGCCACGTGCGAGGCGGAGCACGGCGCCACCTGGCGCCGGTACCTCGCCGAGCTCGAGTCCGCCGAAGGCTGATCCCCGGCCGTCGCCCACGCGGCACCCCGGCTCCTGGGAGCCGCTTGCCAGGCTGATTGCCTAGCGTGAGGGAATGACATCGCCGAGCGTCGCCTCCCGTCTCGCCCTCGTGACCGGAGCGACCGGCTACATCGGCGGTCGGCTCGTGCCGCGCCTCATCGAGGCCGGCTTCCGGGTGCGCGTGCTCGTCCGCGACCCGCGCCGGCTCACGGACGTCCCCTGGCGCGACGACGTGGAGGTCGTGCAGGGCGACCTGTCCGACGCATCCACGCTCGCGCCGGCGGTCGACGGCGTCGACGTCCTCTACTACCTCGTGCACGGCATGGGCGCGAAGGGCGACTTCGCCGCGTCCGAGCGCGAGTCCGCCCGGAACGTCGCCGAGGCCGCGAAGGCGGCGGGCGTGGGACGCATCGTCTACCTCGGCGGGCTGCACCCGGACACCGACGAGCTCTCGAAGCACCTCGCGAGCCGCAAGGCCGTGGGCGACGTCCTGCTCGCCAGCGGCGTGCCGACCATCGCGCTCCAGGCGGGCGTGGTCATCGGATCCGGCTCCACGTCGTTCGAGATGATCCGCCACCTCACCGAGGTGCTGCCCTTCATGCCGGCGCCCGCCTGGGTGCGGAACTTCATCCAGCCCATCGCGATCCGCGACGTCCTCTACTACCTGGTGGCCAGCGCCGACCTGCCCGCCGACCTCAACCGCACCTTCGACATCGGCGGCCCGGACGTCCTGCGCTACGGCCAGATGATGAACGGCTACGCGGTCGAGGCGGGCCTGCCGCAGCGGCCCATCGCCTCCATCCCCATCTTCGCGCCGCGCCTCGCCGCCCACTGGGTGAACGTGGTCACGCCCATCCCGCGGACGCTGGCCGTGCCCATCATCGAGTCGCTGCAATACGACTGCGTGATGGGGGAGCACGACATCTCCACCTACATCCCGGATCCCGAGGGGGGCCTCACGGGCTACCGCCGCTCGGTGCGCCTCGCGCTCGGCCGGATGCGCGACGGCGTCGTCGAGACGAGCTGGAAGGACTCGGCCGTCGTCGGCGCGCCGAGCGACCTGCTGCCGAGCGACCCGGACTGGTCCGGCCACACCGTCTACCTCGACCTCAAGGAGCGCTCGACCGACGCGGCGCCCGAGGACCTGTGGGCCGTCATCGAGTCGATCGGCGGGGACAACGGCTGGTACTCGCTGCCCGTGGCGTGGGCGGCGCGCGGCTACATGGACAAGCTGGTCGGCGGCGTCGGCCTCCGCCGCGGCCGGCGCAGCGCCACCTCCCTGCAGACGGGGGACGCGCTCGACTTCTGGCGCGTCGAGCACATCGAGCGCGGTTCGAGCCTCCGGCTCCGCGCCGAGATGAAGCTGCCGGGCGAGGCCTGGCTGGAGCTCAGCGCCACGCCGCGCGAGGGCGGCGGCAGCGATTACCGGCAGCGGGCGATCTTCTTCCCGTCCGGCCTCGCGGGCCGGCTCTACTGGTTCTCGATCCTGCCGTTCCACGGCGTGATCTTCACGTCGATGGCCAACCGCATCACGGCGAAGGCGCTCGCGGCCACGACCGCCCGCGAGCCGGAGTCGGCGCCCGCGGGGGCCGCCCGGTGAGCCGGCGGACCGGGGCGCCGCGCATCGGCCTCATCCTCCTGACCCTCGCGGGCATCGCGCTCGCGTCCGCGGGCCTCGCCACCGCCGTCACCATGAGCGTCTCGGCGCCGGTGCAGGCCCAGGCCGACCTCGCGGCGCTCGGCGCGTCCGACGCGGGGGCGGGCGCCGCGCGCGCACCCGAGCCGCGCACCACGCCCTCCGAGGCCTGGACGCCGCTGCCCGCGGAGGCCGCGGACGGCCGCAGCATCACCGACCTCACGCAGCACGCCGCCACGCGCGTGACCGTCGACGTGCTCGGCATGCGGATCACACCGGGCGAGGCCGGCGCGCTGCTCGCGACGATCCTCAGCGTGCCGCTCGTCATCACCGTGATCGCGCTCGTGGCCGGCCCCCGGCGGCGCCGTCGCTGGAGCGGGGCGCTCCGCCGGAACCGCGGCTAGGGCGTCCCGCCGTCCGGTGACATCGCCGGGATCGGGGGCCATGATGGGCACGACGAGAGGCGACACCATGGCACCCCGCACGCGGACCACCGTCCTCCTGGGCGACAGCCTCACCGGGGACGGCGGCTGGAGCGCCCTCCTCCCGTCCCGCGACGCGGGAGACGACGACGCGACGACCGACCTCGGCCGGGCCGGCCAGACCACCGACGACGTGCTCGCGCTCCTGCCGGAGGTGGTGGCCGCGGATCCCGCGACCGTCGTGCTCTCGGTCGGCACGCACGACCTGGGTCGGCTCCGTCGCGGCCCCGAGCTCACGGTGCGCGCGCTCGAGACGATCCTCGCCCACCTCCGACGCGACCTCCCGGCCGCGCGCCTCGTGGTGCTCTCCGTGCCGCCGCGGGGGCGGGAGATGGCCGAGCGGATCCGCGTGGTCAACATCCACCTGCGGCAGTTCGCGCCCGTCGTGCGCGCGGAGCACGTGGACCTGTGGCCGGTGCTCGGCTTCGGCGACGGCGAGCTCAACCCGGCGTTCACGGACGACCGGCTGCACCTCGGGCCCGACGGCGCGGCCGCGGTGCGGGAGGTGCTGGCCCGTGTGCTGGACGGCGGCGGCGGCGACGGTCGCGACGACGGCGACGCCGTGAGCCCGGGCGTCTAGCGGGGACGGACGATGGTCGACCTCGCGGGCGACATGGTGATCGAGACGCCGCGGCTGCGCCTCCGCCGCCCGCGGGCCGCCGACGTCGACGCGGTGCACGCCTACCGGTCGCGACCCGACGTCGCGCGCCACCTCGGCGCCGGGACCTGGACGCGGGAGAAGACGGCGGCGGAGCTGGCGCTGTACGCCGCCTCCGCCTTCTCCCGGCCCGACGACGAGCTGGTGCTGCTGGTCGAGCTCCTCGCCACCGGCGTCGTCGTCGGGGAGGTGGGCCTCGTCCGACGGGAGCAGGGCGCCGAGGTCGGCTACGTCTTCCACCCGGACCACGGCGGACGGGGGCTCGCCACCGAGGCCGTCTCGGCCGTGGTGACGGCGGCCCTCGCCGACGGATCCCCCCGGATCATCGCCCGCACGGACGCGGCGAACCGCTCGTCGCGGGCACTGTGCGAGCGCCTCGGCTTCACCCTGATCGCCACCGCCGTGAGCGAGGACGGCCGTGGGGTGGCGGAATGCACCTACGAGCGGGCGGCCTCCCACCACGGCGGCGCGGACGGGACGCCCTGACGGGACGCCCCGATGGGGCGCCCGGTCGGGGAGCCGGTCAGGCGTCGCCCGCGGCCCGCAGGTCGGCGACGCCCGCGAGGATCACGGCGAGCTTCCGCCGCCACCAGTCCCGCGGCGTCGTGGCGGTGCCGGTCTCGACCTCTCCCGAGAAGCGCGCCGTGACGCGGACCATCGTGCCGAGCGCGTCGCGCTGGGCCTCCTCCTCGCGCGCGTGCCCGGCATCGGGCGCCCCCGAGGAGTGGGCGGGTCCGCCGCGACGGGACGCGTGCGGGGAGTGACCGGCGTCCTCCTCGGCCACGCGGTCCGCGGCGATCCGGCCCGAAGCCCGCGTGAGGAGCCCGCGGCCGACGCTCGCCGACGCCGTCGCGTCCGCGATGGGGGCGGTGGACGGCGGACGCGCCGGCGGGGCCGCGTCGAGCGCGAGCGCCCGCTCCCACGCGACGTACGACTCGACGGCGATGTCCATCACGGTGTCGAGGACCAGCACCGCCTCCGCCTCGGCGAAGCCCATCCGGACGAGGTCGCGGATCGCGCTCGTGAAGCGCAGCACGACCTGGTCGGGTGCCGCGTGCAGGTGGTGGATGGCGCTCGCGAGGCCGGGGTGCCGGTCGTACATGTCCCAGATGCCCTCGACGGCCTGCTCCAGGTACGCGCGCCAGGACGCGTCGCCCGGCGCGCGCAGCTCCGCGGCGGGGGCGTCGGGCACGTCCGGCCAGTCCATCCGGGCGATGGCCGTGTCGCAGGCGAGGAGCACGATGTCGTCGCGGCTGGCGACGTGGCGGTACAGCGTCGAGTGGTCGACGCCCAGCCGCTGGGCGAGCGTGGTGAGGGTGAGCGTGCTCAGGCCGACCTCGAGGGCCGCCTCCGCGATGAGCCTCCGCGACACGCGCGCGGGCCTCCCGATCCGACCGGCTCGCCGCTCCATGCGTCAGATCCTACCGGTCCGCCGCCGATGCTTTGGGCGCAAATCGACGGTCGACGACGCCCCTCCGCGCGGCGCGTGCCCGGTCCCGCGCCGAGGCCGCGGCTAGCGTAGGAGGATGCCCGACTCCCGCATCCCCTTCTCCGAGCTCGACGACTTCATCGCCATCCCGCGCCTCGGCGGCCTCGTGCTCTCCCCCGACGGACGCCGCGCGGTGCTCACCGTCACGACGCTCGACCCCGCGCGCACGGGCTACCGCCACGCGCTCTGGGTGGTCCCCGCGACGGGCGGTGGCGCACCGCGGCGCCTCACCCGCTCCGCGAAGAGCGAGGGCGGCGCGGCCTTCACCGCCGACGGCGACCTGCTCTTCGTCTCCTCCCGCCCCGACGCGGACGACGCCGACGGGGGAGAGGCCGCGCAGCTGTGGATCCTGCCCGCGGCCGGCGGCGAGGCCCGCGCGATCACCCGGCTCGCGGGCGGTGTCGACGGCATCGCGGCCGTCGCGCGCGACGCCTCCACCGTGGTCGTGCAGGCGCCGCTGCTGCCCGGATCCGGCTCCCTCGAGGCCGACGCCGTGGCCCGGAGGAAGCGCGCCGACCTCCAGGTGAACGCGATCCTGCACGACAGCTACCCCGTGCGGTACTGGGACCACGACCTCGGACCCGCCGAGACGCACCTCCTCGCGATCGACCTCGCCGGCGCGCTCGCCGAGGAGCCGGCCCGGCCCACGACCGCCGACGCGGCCGCCGCGCTCGCCGCCGAGGCCGAGGCGGAGGACGGCGGCTCCGCGGCGTCCGCGCCCGGCGCCACCGCGCAGCCGTATCCGGCGTCGCTCCCGAGGCCGCGCGACCTCACGCCCCGGCCCGGGCGCACGCTCGAGCACGCGGCCGCCGCGATCAGCCCCGACGGCCGCACGCTCGTGGTCGCCGTCGGTGTGAAGGAGCGCCGCGGGTACCGGCAGGCGCTCGTGTCCATCGACGTCGCGACCGGCGAGCGCAGCACGCTCCTCGACGTGCCCGGCGTCGACCTCGAGATGCCCGCCATCAGCCCCGACGGCGCCCTCCTCGCTTACGTGCGCACCGACCGGGCGACGCCGGCCGCGCCCACGCAGCAGGAGCTCTGGGTCTCGGCCCTCGACGGATCCGACGCCCGCCGCGTCGCCGCCGACTGGGACCGCTGGCCGTCGTCGCTGCAGTTCGACGTCGACTCCGAGGCCCTCGTGGTCACGGCCGACCAGGACGGCCGCGGTCCCGTGTTCCGCATCGGCCTCGACGGCCGGGTCGCCCAGCTCACGACCGACGACCACACCTACACCGACGTGCGGGTCGACCGCGAGACCGGCGACGTGCTCGCGCTCCGCTCCTCGTGGATGGCGCCGTCCCACCCGGTGCGCGTGTCGGCGGCCGACGGATCCGTGACCGAGCTCGCGACGCCCGCGCCGATCCCCGCGACCACCGGCACCATGACCGAGGTCGAGACGACGGCCTCCGACGGCGCCCGCGTGCGCGGCTGGCTGATGCTGCCGGAGGGCGCGTCGGCCGAGGCGCCCGCGCCGCTGCTGCTGTGGATCCACGGCGGCCCGCTCAACAGCTGGAACGCCTGGAGCTGGCGCTGGACGCCGCAGGTGATGGTGGCCCGCGGCTACGCGGTGCTGCTGCCGGATCCCGCGCTCAGCACTGGCTACGGCCTCGACTTCATCGCGCGCGGCTGGGACGCCTGGGGCGCGGCGCCGTACACCGACCTCATGTCGATCACCGACGCCGTCGAGGCGCGCGACGACGTCGACGCGACCCGCACGGCCGCGCTGGGCGGCTCGTTCGGCGGCTACATGGCCAACTGGGTCGCGGGCCACACCGACCGCTTCCGCGCGGTCGTCAGCCACGCGAGCCTGTGGTCGCTCGACCAGTTCGGACCCACCACCGACTCGTCGCAGTACTGGCAGAGCATCTTCTCGGCCGAGGGGCTCGACCGGAACTCGCCGCACCACTCCGTGCGCGACATCTCGACGCCCATGCTCGTGATCCACGGCGACCGCGACTACCGCGTGCCCATCGGCGAGAGCCTCCGCCTGTGGTCGGAGCTCGCCGAGCACCACGCGGCCGACGACGGCACGACGCCGCACCGGTTCCTCGTCTTCCCGGACGAGAACCACTGGGTGCTGAAGCCGCAGCAGTCGGTGGTCTGGTACGGCACGGTGCTCGCGTTCCTCGACCAGCACGTGCACGGGAGGGAGTTCGTGCGGCCCGAGGTGCTCGGCTAGGACGCGCGCTCCGCCGCGGAGCGCCCGCCCCGCACGTGCAGTGCGGCGCGGGTGCAGTGCGGCGCGGGTGCAGTGCGGCGCGGGTCGGCGGCTCAGGCCTCGTCGCGGTAGACCACGCCCCGCTCGCCCGCGCGGACGGCCGCGGCGAGGCGGTTGCCGGCGGGCGGGAGGGGGCAGTTCATCCAGTCGGAGAAGCCGCAGGGCGGGACGACGGCGCGCGTGAAGTCGAGGGTCACGGGGCCGTCGCCGTCGGGGCGGGGGAGGAAGAGGAAGCGGCTGGGCGCGTAGCTCTCGCGGCCGGTGGTGGCGTCGGCGAAGACGAGCTGGAGGCGGTCGCCGTCGGCGAAGGCGCTGAGGCGCACCTCCTCGCCCTCGATGGTCACGACGATGTCGCCGGGCACCGGCAGCTCGCGCGTGCGGCCCGCGTCGGCGATGTGCTCGAACGGGATCACCCGGTCGTCGTCGACGCGCTCGAAGCGGCCCTCGAGGATCCACTCGGGCGCGTACGGGTAGACCTCGATGTCCACGAAGGCGCGGTTCTTCGGGGACGCCGCGTCCCAGAGCCGGTAGCCGTATTCGGGCTCGCCGGTGTCGAGCGAGATGCGCTCGATGCGGGTGAGCTGCACGGTGTCGGGCTGGCCCTCGAGCGCCTCGAGGTCGCTGACCTCCTGGCCGGGCTCGAGCCATGTCGTCTGGATCAGCGCGAGGCTGCCGAACGGGCTCGTCACGGCGGCGAGGCGGGCGCGGTGCCAGGCCTCGTATTCAGCCAGCGCAGCCTCGGCCAGCGCAGCGTCGGCGGGGTCGGCGTCGGATGCGGCGGGGCGGGCGGGGGTCTCTCGCGTGTCGGTCACCCCGGGGCAACGCGCGTCGCATCCGGCGGCATTCCCGCCGCGCCCGGCGAGCCCGCCACGGAGGCGGCGCGGAGCCGTCGGGTATTGACTGGATGCACCGACGGAAGGACGCTCCCATGGCACGCACGGTCGCCGACCAGCTCATCGCCCAGCTCATCGAGGCGGGGGTGAGCCGCATCTACGGGGTCGTGGGCGACAGCCTCAACCCGATCGTGGACGCGGTCCGGCGCACGGGAGGGAGCCGCAAGGGCGGCATCGACTGGATCCACGTGCGGCACGAGGAGGCCGGCGCGTTCGCCGCGTCCGCCGAGGCCCAGCTGACGGGAAAGCTCGCCGTGTGCGCCGGATCCTGCGGCCCCGGCCACCTGCACCTCATCAACGGCCTCTACGACGCGCACCGCTCGGGCGCGCCCGTGCTCGCCATCGCGAGCCACATCACCACGAACCAGATCGGCTCCGGCTACTTCCAGGAGACGCACCCCGACCGCCTCTTCGTCGAGTGCTCGCACTACACGGAGATGATCTCCACCGCCGTGCAGGCGCCGCGCGTCGTCGACCAGGCGATGCGGCACTCCCTCGCGCTCGGCGGCGTCAGCGTCATCACGCTGCCGGGCGACGTCGCCGAGTTCGAGGCGGAGGGCGAGGCGCCCGCGTTCTCGCTGCCCAGGCGTCCCGCGATCGTGCCGGCCGAGGAGGATGTGCGCGCGCTCGCCGCGGCCATCGACGAGGCGAAGAGCGTCGCGATCTTCGCGGGCCGCGGCGCCGGATCCGCGCACGCCGAGCTCATGGAGCTGGCCGAGAAGATCGCGGCTCCCGTCGGCCACTCGTTGCGCGGCAAGGACGTGATCCAGCAGGACAACCCGTTCGACGTCGGCATGACGGGCCTCATCGGCTACGGCGCCGCGGCGGCCGGGATCTCGGGCGCCGACCTGCTGATCCTCATCGGCACCGACTTCCCCTACGACCAGTTCCTGCCCGGCAAGGAGGTGCGGACGGCGCAGATCGACATCGCGCCCGAGCGCCTCGGCCGTCGCACCGACGTGGACATCGCGATCCACGGCGACGCGCTCTCCACGATCCGCGCGGTGCTGCCGCTCGTGGAGCGGAAGACGAACCGGAGGTTCCTGGAGAAGCTGCTGAAGGAGCAGGACAAGAAAGTCGAGCAGGTCGTCGGCGCGTACACGTCGAAGGCCGAGAAGCTGAAGCCGATCCACCCGGAGTACGCGGCCAGCATCCTCGACGAGGTCGCGGGCGACGACACCGTCTTCACGGCCGACACCGGCATGTGCAACGTGTGGAGCGCGCGCTACCTCACGCCGAACGGGCGGCGGCGGATGATCGGCTCGCTCGTGCACGGGTCCATGGCCAACGCGCTCCCCATGGCCATCGGCGCGCAGGTCGCGTACCCGGAGCGGCAGGTCGTGTCGGTCTCGGGCGACGGCGGCCTCGCGATGCTGATGGGCGAGCTCGTGACGGTCGCGGCGTACCAGCTGCCCGTGAAGGTCGTCGTGTTCAACAACTCGACGCTCGGGCTGGTGAAGGTGGAGATGCTCGTGGACGGGATCCCCGACTTCGGGGTGGACGTGCCCATGGTCGACTACGCCGCGGTGGCCGCCGCGCTCGGGATCCACTCGCAGCGCGTCGAGGACCCGGCCGACATCCGCGGCGCGCTCGAGGCCGCGTTCGCGCACGACGGGCCCGCGCTCGTCGACCTCGTGACCGACCCGATGGCGCTCTCGATCCCGCCGGAGATCTCGGCCGCGCAGGTGAAGGGCTTCGCGCTCTCGATGTCGAAGATCGTGATGAACGGCGGCGTCGGCGAGGCCGTGAAGCTCGCCCGCTCGAACCTGCGGAACATCCCGCGGCCGTAGCCGACGCCTCTCGGGCGTCGCGAGCGAGGTGTCCCGCGTGTCCGGAGCGGAAGGAGCCACCGGCGATCGTCTGGCAGCGGGGACCGAGCCGGGCGGACTCGATCCCCGTACCTCCCGCTGGCTAGCGCGTGTCGCCATGCCCTCCGGCGGTCGTCGACCGCGTGGGCCGGACCCCGAGCCACAGGACGATTCCCAGGAGAGGGACCGTCAGGAGGAGGAGCCAGAGCAGCTTGACCACCGTCGCCAGATCGCGCGAGCGGACAGTCGCCACCATGGCGATGACCGCGGGCACGAGGGCCACGATGACGAGCAGCAGCACCCCGAGGTGCGCGTAGTTCGTGTTCTCGAGCATGGAGTCGTCTCCCCTACTGCCAGATGCTGCCGTAGGAATTGAAGTGAATAGTGTAGATCTTGTCCCCGCTGAGGGGCCCGAACGCCTCGGAGAAGCCCCACTGCATGCGGAGGTCACGCTGCGTCGGCGTGCCGATGTCCGAGCATTCCTCCCTGGCGACTGTCCATCCCACGGCGTAGTCGACGGTGCAGTTGTGGCTGCCCACCCGCCCGAGGAAGGGGCCCGTCACCCACACGTTGCTGCCGTTGTAGTAGAAGTCGCCCGCCTGCGTCTCGCTGTCGGTGATGTTGTTGAAATTCTGGCTGTAGTTCTTGTGTCGCACCACGCCATCGGTCACGGCGGCCGAGAGCTCGTCGAAGCTTTCGGTGCTCATGCTCGACCGCGCCTGCCTGAGGTCGGCCTTCGTCACCTGTCGTGCCGTCGACTGCCTGAGCGTGACGGTGCCGGTGCAGACGGCGAGCGAGGCGTGACCGTCACCGGCGGCGATGGCCGCCGTGACGGAGGCGACGCACGCGGGGTCCGTCGTGGTGTAGCGCGAGACGACGGTCTTACGAGCATCCGGCGACGTGCCACCCGTGGCCGCCATGGCGGGAGCGCCCATGCTCAGCCCGAGCAGCAAGGCCAAGCTCGCAGTGCACGCGGCGGTGATTTTGATTCGCTTCTTCAATGATTTGTCTCTCGCTAGGTGGCTCCAATCGCGAGGAGCCGGCGGCTAGAGCTTGCCAGGAGAAAAAGAATCTGCAGTGATGTCCTTCAATGTCTTGTGCCGCACCCCACTCCGCAGTACTGTTTTGTTTCACAAATAGTTATTCTCATAGTGGGGAATCCCGGTGCGGGTTGTGAAGTCCTTATTTGCACAATAGGTGAATAATTGTGCGGCGGTGGGGAAGCGGCGGCTCGGGAAGTTCGAAGCTCGCCCGCTCGAACCTGCGGAACATCCCGCGGCCGTGAGCGACCTGGCGCCGCGACCGGCTCACGCGGTCGCGGCGCCCACGCCGATCCGGTAGAAGCGATCCGCCGTGCCCGCGAACACCGCGCGGCGCTCGGCGGGCGAGAGCTCGGACGTGAGCGCGTCGAAGGCCCCGTACAGGTCGGAGTACGTGCCGTAGAGGCCGTCCACCGGGAAGTTGCTGCCGAACATCGTGCGCTCGGCGCCGAACGCCTCGAGGGTGTCGAGCACGAACGGGCGGATCGACTGGCGCGTCCACGCGTGGTCGTTGGTTCCGAGGGCGCTGATCTTCACGGTGACGCCGGGCTGGGCGGCGACGGCCCGCATCCCCGCGCGCCAGGCGGCGACGGCGTCGCGGTCGCGCCCGATCGGCATGCCGGCGTGGTCGAGCACGATCGCGGTGCCCGGGAACCGTGCCGCCAGCGCCGCGGCATCGTGCAGCTGCGAGGGGAAGACCTGCAGGTCGAACGACAGGCCGAGGCCCTCCAGCCTGCCGAACGCCGCGAGCCACGCGGGATCCTGCATGACGTCGCCCCGGTCGCGGTGCGTGTAGACGGGGTCCGGGTGCCAGTTGAGGATGTCGCGGATCCCGCGCGTGACGGGGAACGCGGCGTGCTCCTCCAACAGGCGCGCGGCGTCGGGCCGCAGCAGGTCGACGTGCGCCACGTGCACGGTCGGCACGCGTCGCTCCCGGGACAGCCCGTCGATCCACGCGGTCTCGGCGAGCGCGTCCGCGGCGCCGTTCTCGACGTGGACGGAGGCGAGGAGGGTGACGTCGCGCGCGTCCTCGAGGTAGTCGTCGACGTCGTAGTCGCGGCGGAGCCGCAGGTCGTCGCCGTGGTAGCGCGTGGTCGGCGGGCCCTCGAGCCAGGGGTACGACCGGCGGAGGTCGGTGAGATGGTGGTGCGCGTCGACGATCTCGAGCTCAGGCACGGGGCGGGTCCTCCCGGTGGGGCAGGGCGGCGAGCCCCTCGAGCGCGGCGCGCACGACGGACCCGGGCGGGGGAGCGATGTCGACGAGCACGCCGCGCTCGTCGGGGTCGAGCCCCTCCAGCGCGGCGAGCTGCGAGAGGAGGAGGCCGGGCGGCATGAAGTGGCCCGTCCGGGCGGTGATCCGCCGCTCGAGCAGCGCGGGATCGCCGACCAGGTGCACGAAGTCGAGCCGGGCGCCGGATCCGTCGCGCAACGCGTCGCGGTACCGGCGACGCAGCGCCGAGCAGGCGACGACCGTGATGCCCGGCGCGGCGCCCGGCGGCGTGCCGTCTGCCGACGTGCCCTGGGCGAGCACCTCGGCGACCCGCGCCAGCCACGGCGCCCGGTCGGCGTCGTCGAGCGGCACACCCGCCGCCATCTTCGCGACGTTGGCGGGCGGGTGCAGGTCGTCGGCGTCGACGAAGCGCCCGCCGAGCGCGTCCGCGAGGCCCGCGCCCACCGTCGACTTGCCGCATCCGGAGACGCCCATCACGACGATGCCGCGGGCGCGGCCGGTCATCGTGCGGTCTCCGCGGCGCCGTCGGCCGGGTGCCGGTCGTCCCCGTCCCGCTGCGCGTGGCGCCCGGGTGCGGGCCGCCCGAGCGCGGCGATCGTCCGGTACACGCCCGTGTGGTCGAGGTCGCCGTCCCCGTCGTCGACCATGCGCGCGAACAGGTCGGCGACCGTCGCGGTGGTCGGCAGGGCGACCCCCGCGCGGTCGGCGGCCTCCGCGATGAAGCGCAGGTCCTTGAGCTGGTTGCGCGCGCTGCCGCTGGAGGCGAAGTCCTCGTCGATCCACTTGGCCGCGCGCTGCTCGAGCACGGCCGTGCGCGCCAGCCCGCCCTGCAGCAGCTCGACGACGACGGCCGGGTCGAGGCCGGCGCTGCGGGCGAGCAGCATCGCCTCGGAGACGACCGTCACGACGCCGGCGACCACGACCTGGTTGCAGGCCTTCGCCAGGGCGCCGGATCCGCTCGGCCCGAGGTGCCGCACCGTGCGGCCGAGGTGCGCGAGCAGCGGGGCGATGCGCGCCACGTCCTCCGCCTCGCCGCCGACCATGATGCTGAGGGTCCCGTCGTGCGCACCCGCGGTGCCGCCGCTGAGCGGCGCGTCGACGACGCGGATGCCGTGCTCCGCCCGGACGCGGGCGGCGAACGCGGCCACGCCGACGGGGGACACGGTGCCGTGGACGACGAGCAGCGGATCCGCGATGCCGGCCTCGCGCCACCCCGCGAGCAGCCCGTCGTCGCCGTCGAGGAGCGCTTCCACCTGGGGGAGGTCGGGCAGGACCGTGAGCGTGATCTCCGCGGCCGCCTCCCGCGGGGTCGCCGCGACGGTCGCGCCACGGGCCCCGAGCTCGGCGGCCGGGGACGCGGTGCGGTTCCAGACCACGAGCTCGCCGCGGGCCGCGAGGAGGCGCTCGGCCATCGGCGCGCCCATGGGCCCGAGCCCGAGGAGCGACACGCTCACGCGCCGGCCTCCAGGTCGAGGAGCTCGTGGGGCGCGACATCGTCGAGGTGCACGCGGGAGGCGAAGCCGAGCAGCTCGCGGGAGCGGGTCAGGTCGAGCGCGACGTCGCGTCCCGCGATCGGCCGGGTCGGGACGCCGGGGGCGTGCAGGCGGAGCGCCGTCGCGGTCGGGGTGCGGAGGTACGTGCGGGGTGCGGCCACGAGGATCCCCGGCGCGGGCGGCGTCTCGTGCAGGAGCGCGGCGAGGACGGCGCGCGCCGCATCCGACGCGTCGAGGTAGCTCCAGCCCTCCGCCGCCTGGCGACGCGGATCGGCGCCCACGGCCGCCCGGACGTGCGCGCCGAACACGCGCCCGCCGTCGGCCGTGATGTCGCGGACCAGCGGGAAGCGCAGGCACGTGACCGCGAGGCCCCAGGTGGCGTGCGCCATGCGCGCCGCGTCCTCGCTCGCCGCCTTGGAGAGCGAGTACTCGTCGGAGAGGTCGGGCGCGGAGTCCTCGTCGTACGGGAGCACGGGCGGCTGGGCGCGACGGGCGCCGAGCGGGTAGCCGTTCGCGTTGATGCTCGACGCGAGGACGACCTTCGCCACGCCCGCCGCGGCGGACCGCTCGAGCACCGCGAACGTCCCCACGACGTTGACCCGGTACGTCTCCACCGGATCCGCCATGCCGAGTCCCGCGTAGCCGCCGAGGTGCACGACCGCGTCCTGCCCGGCGACCGCTTCGGCGACGACCGCGCGTTCGGTGACATCGCCGACGACCGTGCGCGCGGCCGTCCCCTCCCGGGCGCCCGTCCGGTCGAGGACCGTGACCACGGCGCCCGCGTCCTGCAGCGCCCGGACGGTCGGGACCCCGATGAGCCCCGCGCCGCCGGTCACGAGGACCCGCGCGCCCGACAGGCCGGGCAGGGCGCCGCGCGTCATCGGTCGACCGCCGCCATCGAGGACGTGGCCGGTGCGCCGACCTCCTCCTCGCGCTGCCGTCGCCGCTTCGCCCGCGAGAGCATCGGCCAGCCCTTGCCGCCCTGGTCGAGCGTCACCGCGATGAGCACCACGAGGCCGGTCACGATCTGCTCGTAGAAGCTGGGGACGTTGAGGAGCACGAGGCCGTTGGTGAGCGCCCCGAGGATCAGCGCGCCCACGAGCGTGCCGGCGATGCGGCCCTCGCCGCCCATGAGGTTCGCCCCGCCGATGACCGCGGCCGCGATGGCCGTGAGCTGGTACGGGCTGCCGGCGTCGGGCTGCGCGGCGTCGATGCGCGCCACGATCACGAGCCCCGCGAGCCCGGAGAGCCCGCCGGCGATGCAGTACACGGCGATCTTCACGCGGTGCACGCGGACGCCCGAGAGCCACGCGGTCTCCTCGCTGCCGCCCACCGCGATCACGTTCTGCCCGAACACGGTCTTGCGCAGCAGCAGCCACGCGGCGACGCCGACGACCGCGACGACGATCACGACGATCGGCACGCCGCCCACGTAGCTGTTGAGCAGCAGGACGAACGCCGGCGGGATGTCGTACACGGGCTTGCCGTTCGTGGCGACGTACGCGGCGCCCTGGAACACGCTCATGGTGCCGAGCGTCGCGATGAACGGCGGGAGGCTGAGCTTCGTCACGAGCAGGCCGTTGACGGCGCCGGCGACGACGCCGAGCGCGATGCCCGCGACCAGCGCGGCCACGGGCGGCAGCCCGCTGCCCACCATGAGCGTCGAGCTGACGATGCCGACGAAGCTCGCCATCGCGCCGACCGCGAGGTCGATGCCGCCCGTGATGATCACGAAGGTGATGCCGATGCCGATGATGGCGTTCACGCTCGCCGAGACCGCCACGTCGCGGAGGTTGCCCACGGTGAGGAAGGCCGGGTTCAGCACGCCGAGGACGACGAAGAGCACGACGGCGGCGAGGTAGATGCCCACCGCCTGCAGGTTCAGCGCCCGCTTCGGGCGGGTGGGGATGCTCCGGGTCTCCGGCGAGGTCATGATGTTCCTTCCGCGACGCCCATGGCGTTCGCCACGATGCTCTGCTCGTTGATGTCGTCGCCCACGTGCTCGGAGACGAACCGGCCCGCCCTCATGGTGAGGACGCGGTCGCTGATGGAGATGATCTCGGGCAGGTCGCTCGAGACCACGATGACGGCGTGCCCGTCGGCGGCCAGCTGGTCGATGAGCTCGTAGATCTCGACCTTCCCGCCCACGTCCACGCCTTTGGTCGGCTCGTCGAAGAGGAAGACGCCGGCGCCCAGCCAGATCCACTTCGCGATGACGATCTTCTGCTGGTTGCCGCCCGAGAACTGGCGGGCGGCGAGGCGCACGTCGGCGGGGCGCAGCGACATGCGCCGGCCCATCTCCTCCGCGGTCGCGATCTGCTTCCGGGTGCTCACGAACGGACCGAAGCCGTTCAGCTGCCGGTCCGAGGTGAGCGCCACGTTGGCGTATGCCGGCGTCTGGAGCACGAGGCCCTGGTGCTTGCGGTCCTCCGGGATGAAGGCGATGCCCGCGTCGCGGCTGTCGCGCGGGGAGCGGATCCGCACCTCGCGTCCGCCCACGCGCACGGTGCCCGCGGAGCCCGCGTCCGCCCGGATCAGCGCCCGCAGGAACTCCGTGCGCCCGGATCCGACGAGCCCGGCGACGCCGACCACCTCGCCCCGGCGCACGGCCACGGACAGCGGCCCGACCCCCGAGGGATGCGTGACGCCGGTCGCCTCGAACTGCACGGGCGCGTCGGGCGCCACGGGGTGCTGCCGCGAGAACGACAGCAGCTCACGGCCGACCATGCGCCGCACGATGTCCTCCGAGGAGGTCTCCGCGATGGGCGCGTCGTAGGCCGGCCGGCCGTCGCGGAGGACGACGACGTTGTCGGAGACGCTCATCACCTCGGGCATCTTGTGCGAGACGTAGATGACGCCGACGCCGCGCCCGTGGGCGATCTCGCGGACGCGGGTCAGCACGCCGGCGACGTTGTGCTCGAGCATGCTCGTCGTCGGCTCGTCGAGCGCGACGATCCGCGCGTCGAACGCGAACGCGCGGGCGATGGTGAGCGCGTGCCGCTGGGCGGGGCTGAGGCGCGACACCGGCGTGCGCGCCTCCATCGGGAAGCCCATGAGCTCCACGTCCTGCAGCGCCCGGTCGACGTCCGCCTGCGCGGTCGCGCGCTGGCGGCGGGTGCGGCCGAGGAGCAGGTTCTGCATCACCGTGAGCTGCGGCACGATCGCCGGCTCCTGGTGCGCGATGCGGACGCCCTCGGCGAGGGCGCGGCGGGAGGTGTACTCCATCCGCCGGACCCCGTCGATGGTGATGGAGCCGCGGTCCGGGCGGAGCGCGCCGCCGAGGATGTTGAGCAGGGTGCTCTTCCCGGCGCCGTTCTCCCCGGCGAGGGTCGTGATCTCGCCACGGGCGAGCGTGAAGCTCACGTCCTCCAGCGCGCGCACGCCGGGGAACGACTTGGCGATGCCGCGGACCTCCAGCAGGGGCCGGTCCGATCCCGCGGGCGGCCGGCCCTCGAGGACGGGGGACGGCCGGACGACGCCGGTCACGGCATCCCGGTCGCGTACCGGGCCACGTTCTGGTCGTCGACGATGAACGCGGGCACGTCGACCCACGCCGGCACCTGCTTCCCGGCGAGCAGCCACAGCGCCACGTCGACGCCCGTGGCGCCCTCGGTGGTCGGCAGCTCGCTCACGGTCGCCGTGTACGAGCCCGCCTGGATCTGCTTCTTCGCCTGCGGGATGCCGTCGGTGCCCACGAGGAGCACCTTGCCCGTCAGCCCCTTCGCGTCGATGGCGGCCTGCACGCCGAGCGCCATGCCGTCGTTCTGCGAGTAGAAGGCCGCGATGTCGGGGTTGGCCGTGAGCATCGTGGTCGCGATCTCCTGCGCCTTCGTCTGGTCCCACGAGGCCGTCTGCGACGCCACGAGGTCGAGGCCGGGGTGGTTCGTGAGCGCCGCGGTGAAGCCGTCGCCGCGGTTGATGGCGTTCGACGAGCCCGGGTCGCCCTCGATCATCGCCACCTTGCCGCCGTCCGGCAGCTTCCCCGCGATGTAGTCGGCCGCCGTGCCGCCGATGGTGGTCGCGTCGGGCCCCACGTAGACGACGCCGGGCAGGCTGCTCTTGGCGTCGTTCAGGACGATGGCCGGGATGCCCGCCGCGAGCGCCGACTGGAACACCGAGTCGAGCCCGGTCGCGGAGATGGGGGAGGCGAGGATCGCGGAGCAGCCCTGGTTGAGCGCGCTCTTGGCCTTGTCGAGCTGCTCCGTGATGGACGACTCGTCGGTCACATCGAACGTCTGGAACTGCACGCCGAGGCGCTTCGCCTCGGCCTCGAAGCCGTCCCGCTCGTAGCCCCAGAACTCGTTCGAGAGGGTGCGGGTGACATAGCAGAGCTTGACGCCGTCCTTCGCGGCGGGCTCGCCGAGGGACGCCTTCACCTCGTCGACCGTGGACTTCGCGTCCGCGCTCACGAGGGAGGCGACGCCGCCGGATGCGGAGGACCCGCCGGCCGGCGCGTCGCCGTCGGGCGTCGCCGTGCATCCGGCGAGGAGGGCGACGGACGCGAGGCCGGCGAGGGCGAGCCGGGTCGTCCGGGAGGGGAGGAGCATGGTGGACCTTTCGTCATCGAAAAGCGGTGCGGGTGGGTCGTGCGGGGAGGGCTCCCGGGCGGCGCGCCCGGGAGCCGTGCGGCGATGCGGGGTCAGGACCGGAGCAGCGCCTCGGTCTCGCGGCGGAGCTCGATGGCCTCGGAGAGCGAGTCGTCGATGATCACGTCGGCCCAGCCCACGGTCTCGCCCTGGGCGATGTCGCGGGTCAGCTCCACGTGGTGGGCGAGCGCGACGGGGAGGGCGCCCGTCGCGACGGAGTGGCGGGCGGAGACGAGCTTGCCGTAGACCGTGAAGCCGCCCTCGCCGTCGAGGAGCTCGCCCGCCGTCAGGTCCTTCTTCGCGGTCGCGACGACGTCGCCGTAGAAGCCGTCGGGGTGGCCGGTGGAGATCCCGCGGAGGGCGGCGTTGGCGATCGACACGTTGAGCTCCAGGCCGACGTAGTGGTACGGCCGGTAGAGCGCCGCGTACCGCCCGGTGGGGTCCGGGTGCCAGGGGTACTCGTCGAAGCAGGTGGCGACGTAGTCGTTCGTGGCCTTGACCACGACGTAGACGCCCTCCTGCGTGTTGTGCGGGATGGGCGAGCCGTCGCGCTCGACGCTCGACATCACGTCGACCGTGCCCTCGTGGGCGAGGGCGCCGCCGAGGTCGCGCGGCCGGCCGATGGTGGCGATCTGCTCGACGTCGCCGGGAGTGAAGGTGAGCCCGGAGTCCGAGGGCACGAGGCCGGCCGCGTTCGCGACCGCGGCCATCTCGATGGCGGCCTTCGTGCCGTCGCGGAACGACGTGTGCATGTACGGGTTCAGCTGGCCCGAGTCGGTGAGCTCCTTGCTGAACTCCCAGTTCTCCCAGACGTTGTCGGGATTCATCTGGTGGTAGTGCTCGAGGTACTTGGCGCCCTTGCCGGCGCACACGACGTCGAAGCCGCTCGTGCGGGCCCAGTCGACGAGCTCCATGATGAGCGCCGGCTGGTCGCCGTACGCCATCGAGTACACGACGCCCGCGGCCTCGGCCCGCTTCTGCAGCGCGGGGCCGGCGAGGGCGTCCGCCTCGACCGTGACCATGATGATGTGCTTGCCGGTCGCGATCGCCCGCAGCGCGTGGTGCACGCCGACGATGGGGTTGCCCGTCGCCTCCACGATCACGTCGATGTCGCTCTCGAACAGCGCCGCGGCGTCCGCGACGATCGTGGTGGTGCGGTTCGCGAGCGCCTCGGGGATGTCGGCGGCGACCAGCTCGTCCGGCCAGTCGACGAGGGCGAAGGCGCCCCGTGCGCGCTCGGTGTTGATGTCGGCGATGGCGACGACGTGCACGCCGGGGATGTTGCGGGCCTGCGAGAGGTACATGGTGCCGTACCGGCCGGCGCCGATCAGCCCGATGCGGATGGGGCGGCCCTCGCGTTCGCGATCGCCGAGCAGCTTGTGCAGGTTCACTGAGACCTCCGGGTCCGGGCAGGCGGGGGACGTCGGCCGCCGGGGCGGAGGACGTCGTCGTCGCATGCGATGTGGGTGTGTCGACCGGTCACGGTGGAACCGGTACCAGTTTTGTACCACCGGGCGTAGGCTGTGTCAACGAGGACTCGATCCGCCTGCCCGGGCACGAGCGAGGCCCGACCGGAGGAGGTCGCGTGAGGAAGCCCGCCACGATCCGCGACGTCGCGCGCACGGCAGGCGTGTCCGTCTCCGTCGTCTCCCGAGTGCTCAACGACGGATCCGGTCCCGTCGCGGTCGACACCCGCCGGCGCGTCGTGGAGGCCATCGCCGAGCTCGACTTCCGGCCCCGCGCCGCGGCCCGCGAGCTCAGCCACGGGCAGGCCCTCGCGATCGGCCTGGTCCTCCCGGACCTCACGAACCCGTTCTTCGCGCGGCTCGCCGACCGCATCGTGTGGGAGGCCCGGGCGCGCGGCGCGCAGGTGCTCCTCATGACCACGCAGGAGGACGCGCACGTCGAGGGGGAGTCGCTGACGAGCCTCCTCGACCGCTCCGTGGGCGGCGTCATCGCGACCCCAGCGGGCGACAACCTCGAGAAGTGGGAGCGCCTCCGCCGGGCGGGCGTCGACATGGTGTTCGTCGACCGGACGCTCGACGGGCTCGACGACATCGACGTGGTCAGCATCCAGAACGACGCGTCCGCCGCGCGTGCCACGGACCACCTGGTCGCCCTCGGTCACACGCGCATCGCGATCATCTCGGGGCCGGCGGACACGTCCACGGGGCGGGCGCGCGTCGCCGGCTACCGCGCGTCGCTCCGGGCGGCGGGCATCGATGCCGACCCGGCGCTCGTGCGGGACGTGCCGTTCCGCGGCGACCTCGGGGCCGACGCGGTCACCGCGCTCCTCGCCCTGCCGGAGCCGCCGACCGCGCTCGTGGTGGCCAACACGGCGCAGGTCGGGGTGGCCGTGCGGCGGATCCAGCAGCTCGGCATCCGCGTGCCGGAGGACCTCTCGCTCGTGGTCTTCGACGACAACCCGTGGAGCGAGCTCGTCTCGCCGCCGCTCAGCGTCGTGCGGCAGCCCATCGACATGCTCGCCCGCCACAGCGTCGAGCTGGTGCTCGCGCGCATGCAGGGCCGGATCCCGTCGGAGCCGCAGCGCATCGAGGTGCAGGCCGACTTCGTGCCCCGGTCGAGCAGCGCGGCGCCGCCGGCGCGCTGACGCCCCGTCCATCCATCCACCACCCGCACCACCCGCACCGAGGAGATCCCATGTCCCAGCCCGTCGTCGTCACCGCCGTCTTCACGCCCGTCGAGGGGAGGCGGGACGAGGCCGTCGCGGCGCTGTCCCGCGGCATCGCCGAGGTGCACGGCGAGCCCGGCTGCGAGCTGTACGCGATCCACGACGCGCCCGACGGCACCATCGTCATGCTCGAGAAGTGGTCCTCCGGCGAGGAGCTCGCGGCCCACGGCGCGGGCGAGGTCGTCGCGCGGATGAACGCGTCGCTCGCGGGCCTGCTGCAGGCGCCGCCCGTCGTGACGGAGCTGGTGCCGATCCCGGCCGGGGACGAGCTCCAGGGCGCGCTCTGACCGGCGCGTGAGCGCGGGAGCCGGGCGTCGTGGCGCCCGGGTCCCGCTCATGTCGCCGGAGCCCGGGATCCGCGGGCAGCCGATCAGCGCGCGAGTCGGAACGGCGCGCGTGTGCCCCACGTGCCCCACCGCCAGAGCCACTCGAGCGGCCCCTGCGCGAACGCGCGCAGCCAGAGGGCGCTCGCGACGGCCTGCACCGCGAGGATCACGACGACCGCGAGCAGCATCGGCGTCCACGAGGTCGCGTGCGGCAGGTCGAGCAGGGCGCCCGCGGCGAGCATCAGCGGGGCGCCGGTCACGTAGTTGGTGAGGGCCATCCGGCCGAGCGGCGCGAACGCGACCTCGAGGGCGCGGGCCGCGCGCGTCGTCATGAGTAGCGACAGGAGCGCCACGTACGCGGCGGCGAGGGCGAGGCCGGCCGCGGCGGACTCCGTGCTGAAGCCGGAGTCGGCGATGGTCGTGACCTGCCACGCGACGAGCGGCGCGGCGGCGGCGAGGGCGATGACGAGCACGACGGCGGATCCGCGGCGCGAGCGGCCGATCGCCGGCACGACGCCGTACCGGGTCAGCGCGGACCCCGCGAGGAGCATCCCCGGGATGAGCGTCAGCCCGCCGCCGGCCACGACCACGCTGACCACGACGAGCGCGACGGCGGCCACGGCCGTGAGCGACCGCGGCAGCCACGTGCTCGGCAGCAGGACGACGAGGCCGGCGAGCGCGTACGGCAGGAGCGCCGATCCGTGCTGCAGGAACTCGAACGGGATCGCGATCGCGAGCAGGATCAGCAGGCGGCGGAGCAGCACGAGCCGCGGCCGGGCCGAGCGGCGCTCGGCGGACTCGACGATGAGCGCGAAGCCGATCCCGAACAGCAGCGCGAACACAGGGAAGAAGCGCTGCTGCACGAGGAGCTGGAGCCAGCCGCTCGTGGATCCGAGCGCGGCCATCTCGTAGAAGCCGGCGGCCGTGCCGAAGCGCGTCTGCGGGCCGATGTTCACGAGCATGATGCCGCAGAGGGCGACGCCGCGGATCACGTCGAGCGCGGCGACGCGGCGGGTGATGCCGGAGCGCGGGGCGGCGCCGCCGTCTTCGGAGCCGGAGCCGGGGCGGGGGTGGGGGCCGCGGCTGTTTCCGGTCGTGGCGGGATGCGTCGGGGCGGTGGTCATGCGGGCCTCTCGTCGGCGGGGCCCGCGTCTCGGGCCGACCGCCGTGATCCATGCTCGGGCCGGGCGCGCGGTGCGGCATCGGCCGTTCGGCCGGTCTCCGCGGATCGTTCCCGATGCCCGCGCGCCCGGCGCCGACCGGCGCGTCCGGCTCCGCGCCTCAGGGCCGCAGCAGCCCCGAGCTCCACGCCCACGCCGCGATCTCCACGCGGTTGCGGGCGTCGAGCTTCGCCTGCAGGGATCCGAGGTGCGACTTCACGGTGCCCAGCGAGATCACGAGCTCCGCGCCCACCTCCGCGTTCGTGCGGCCGCGCCCGACGAGCGCGGCGACCTCGAGCTCGCGGGCGGTGAGGTCCGGGTGCAGCGTGGCGGCGGAGCGCGGCGCGAGGTGCCGCAGCAGGCGCACCGTGACGGACGGGCTGATCAGCTGGTCGCCCGAGTGGGCCGCCCGCACGGCCTCGACGAGGAGGCCCGCCCCCGCGTCCTTGAGGAGGAACCCGGAGGCGCCGGCGCGGAGGGCGCCGTAGACGTACTCGTCGAGGTCGAAGGTCGTCGCGACGACCACCTTCACGGGCACGCGCGCGCGGGATCCGGCGAGCAGCCGCGTGAGCTCGAGCCCGTCCATGCGCGGCATGCGGATGTCGACGACCGCCACATCCGGCCGCAGGCGCTGCGCGGCCTCGAGCGCGGCGAGGCCGTCGCCGCACGACGCGACCACCGCGATGTCGGGCTCGCCCGCGAGGATCCCCTCGAGGCCGCGCAGCACGGAGGGGTGGTCGTCGGCGAGGAGCACGCGGATCGTCATGCGCCGGCGTCCCGGGGGAGGACGGCCCGGACGGTCCAGGTGCCCGCGACGGGCCCGGCGTCGAGGCGGCCGCCGAGGATCGCGGCGCGCTCGCGCATGCCGACGAGGCCGAGGCCCGCGGAACCGGGCACGGGGTCGGCGCCCGGCCGGCCGGTGCCCTCGAGCGGGCTGACGACGGTGAGGACCACGGCGTCGGCGTGCGGATCCTCGGCGAGCGTCACCCGGATCCGGTCGGCGCCGGGCGCGTGCCTGGTAGCGTTCGTGACCGACTCCTGCACGATGCGCGTCGCCGTCGCCCGCACCTCGGCGGGCAGGGGCGCGGCGGTGGTGTCCCGGAGCTCCGCGCGGCGGCCGGGGGCCGCGGCCTCCCACGTGTCGAGGAGCGCGCGGATCGCGTCGTCGGGCCCGTCGATGCCGTCGGCCAGCTCGGGATCGCGCTCCACGCCCGTGTCGCGCAGCGTCCGCACCCAGCGCCGCATGCTCGCGAGCGCCTCGCCGCCGGACTCCTCCATGCGCGCGAGCTCCGCGTCGAGCTCGGTGCCGGGAGCGTCGACGCGGCGGCGGGCGGCCTGGGCCAGGAGGATCATGCCGGTCACGCGGTTCGTGAAGTCGTCGTGCAGGTCGCGGGCCAGGCCGTCGCGCTCGCGCTGGGTGGCGACCGCGAGGGCGAGGCGGCGCTCGGCGTCGGCGTTCCGCAGCGTCGCGCCCACGGCGAGCGCGCACGCGACGACGGCGACCAGCAGGATCCCGAAGGTGGCGGTGTCCGCCGACAGCAGCCGCACCGGGAGGGTCACGGTCGCGAGCGCCACGAGCGCGACCGCCGCCGCGCCGCGCGCGCCGACGGCCCGACGCGTGGTCGCGACGACCGCGACGAGCAGCACGAGCCCCTCGCTGAGCGCGAAGGGCGCGGCGATGCCGGACGCGGCGAGCGGCACGGTCGCGAGCGTCGCCGCAGCCGCGACGGCGCCGACCGTCCACACGGGGACCCGCCCGCGGGCGACGAGCGCCGCCAGCGCCACCACGGCCACGAGGTACAGGCACTGGCCGACGGATCCGGACACCGCGGCGTCGAGGAGCAGCAGGCCGCCGAGGGCGACGCCGTACCCGATCCGCACGCCGCGCGGGAGGTCGCCGCCGGCCGACGCGGTGCGCGCGGGCCGTCGCGAGGGGGATCGGGTCACCCCGCCAGCATCGCAGCCCGGCGGCGGGGGAGACGACGCGTCGGCCCGCGCGCGCTTCGGGCAGGGTGATCCGGTGCCCACGACGCGCTCCCGCCGCTCCCGCCTGCTCCGCCGCCTCGCCGTCGCGCTCGCCGCGGCGGTCGTCCTCCTCGTCGGCGGGACCCTCGCCGCCGCGCCGCTCCTCGAGAAGCACGGCATCTACGTCATCCCGCCGTCGCCGCAGCGCTACGCCGACATCGCGGTCGACCGGATGGAGGACGGCCTCGCGGCGGATCCGGCCACGGTCGCCGAGGTGCGGGCCCGCGTCGCCGCGAAGGTCGCCGACGCCCGCAGCTACGGCGCCACCTACCCGGCGCTGAGGAAGGCGGTCACGCAGCTCGGCGGGGACCACAGCGCGTTCCTCACGCCGGACGAGGCGGCGGTCGAGTTCCGGGGAGCGCCGCCGACGACCGGCGGCCCCGAGCCTCGGCCCACCGTGACGACGGCCGACGGGATCACGACGATCGTCGTCCCGACCCTCGTCGGCGGGGACGACGCGGCGCACCAGCGCTACATCGACGCGGGCGCCCAGGCGCTCGTGGCCGCCGCGCCCACGACGACCCGCGGGTGGGTCGTGGATCTCCGCGGGAATCGCGGCGGGGACATGTGGCCCATGCTCGCCGCCCTGTCGCCGCTCCTCGACGAGGGCGAGGTCATGTCCTTCGAGTCCTCCGACACGTCCCTCCCCGTCACGGTGCAGGGCGGCGCCGTCGCCGACGACGGGAAGGTCATCGAGACGAGCGCCGCGGGCCGGGTGCCCGGGAGCCTGCCGATCGCCGTGCTCACCGACGGCATGACCGGGAGCTCCGGCGAGGCCGCCGCCCTCGCGTTCGTCGGCCAGGCGGGGGTCCGCTCGTTCGGGCAGCCGACCTACGGGTTCAGCACGGCGAACGAGCCGCGGACCCTGTTCGACGGCGCGATCGTGAACCTCACGAACGCCGTGGACGCGGATCGCACGGGGAAGCGCTACGGCGTGCCCATCGTCCCGGACGTCGTGGTCGACGACGCGGGGATCACCGCCGCGGTCGACGCCTGGTTCGACGCGCCGCGGTAGTCGGGCCGGGCGGGACCGGGCTCAGCCCACCTCGACCAGCGTGATGCCGGCCGAGCGGTCGCCCGACGCGAGCGCCTCGAGCGCGGCCGGGGCGTCGTCGAGCGGGATCCGGTGCTCGATGAGCAGCTCGGGGCGGAGCGCGCCCGACGCCACGAGCGCCATCAGCTCCGGGTAGTCGTGCGCGGGCATGCCGTGGCTGCCGTGCAGGCTCAGCTCCTGGCTGATGACGAACGGCACCGGCACCGCCGGCTCGCTCGCGAACAGCCCGATCTGCACCTGCCGGCCGGTCGGCGCGAGCGCGAGCAGGCTGATCCGCAGCGTGGACTCACGGCCCAGCGCCTCGACGGAGACCTGCACGCCGTCGGGGGAGACGGCGCAGATCGCGTCGAGCACGTCGAGCTCCGCGAGGCCCGACGAGTCGATCGTGTACTCGGCCCCCAGCTCGGAGGCGCGCGAGAGGGCCGCCGGGTCGATGTCGACGGCGATGACCTCCGCGCCGACCGCGACCCCGATCATCACGGCGCTGAGGCCGACGCCCCCGCAGCCGACGACGAGCAGGCGCTCGCCGCGCTGCAGCCGGGCGCGGTGCACGAGGCCGCGGAAGGCGGTGGCGAAGCGGCAGCCGAGGAGCGCGGCGGCGCCGGCGTCGAGGCCCTCGGGCACGGGGATCAGGTTGACGTCGGCGTCGTGCAGCGCCACCAGCTCGGCGAACGAGCCCCAGTGCGTGAAGCCCGGCTGCGTCTGGTCCCGGCACACCTGGCCGTTGCCGGCGCGGCACTCCTCGCAGCGGCCGCAGGCGCAGACGAAGGGGACCGTGACGCGATCGCCGACGTGGAAGCGGGTGACCTCGGGGCCGACCGCGTGGATCCGCCCCACCAGCTCGTGCCCCGGCACCTGCGGGAGGGCGATGCCGTCGTCGTGCCCGAGCCAGCCGTGCGCGTCGCTGCGGCAGACGCCCGTGGCCTCGACGCGGACGACGACGCCGGCGGGGGAGGGGACGGGGTCGGGCAGCTCGCGGACGACCGGGGTCGTGCCGAACTCCTCGTAGACGACGGCGCGCATGGGGGCTCCTCGGGGCAGGCGGGGCCCGACGGGGTCGGGCGGACGGGCCCGTCCACGGTATCCGACGGCGCGGGCGGTGCCCGTCGCGGGACGGGCGGTCCCTGCTCCGCTGGCCCGGCCGCGTCGGCTACGCGGGCTCCGCCGCGTCGAGGGACGCGAGGTGCTCCGCGTTGCCGCGGATGGCGGGCAGGTAGCGCTGCAGCTCCGGGTCGGGCACGCGGTCGGCGACGACCAGGAGGATCCGCGCGAGCGCCGCATCCGCCCGCCCCGCCGCGTGCAGCGTCAGCGCCTCGAACACGGCGAGCGACGACGAGTCCGGGAACTCGGCCCGCACCCGCGCGAACAGCGCGAGCGACTCGTCGACGCGCCCGAGGTTCCGCAGCGTGCTGCCGTGCTGGAGGTAGCAGCGGCGGCGGATGTCGCCCGTGAGACCCTGCGCCTCCGCGCGCTCGTAGAGCTCGAGCGCCCGGGCCTCCTCGCCCGCGGTGTCGTAGGCGCCGCCGACCTCGTAAAGCACGCGGGCGTCGTCCGGGTGCCGCTCCAGGAGGGGGAGGAGGGCGGCGATGGTCGGGCCCATGTCGTCGCGGTCGCGCGCGGCGACGATGCGGTCGAGCTGGGCGTCGAGGGTCTCGGGCATGGAGCGCCTCTCGTCGGGGTGGAGGGGGAGGGCGCCAGCCTGCCACGGGCCGTGCGGCGCCCGAGCGGATCCCGTCCGCCGGGCGCCGTCCGGGTCAGCTGCGCGGCATCCCGTTCAGCCGCGGTCGTCCGCCTCCGCGCCGTCGCCGAGCAGCACCTCGCGCACAGCGGCGGTCGTCGCGACCACCTGGCGGGCACGCGCGGAGGAGAGCATGGCGGCGTCGGCCGCGGTCACGAGCGACTCCTCGCGCCACTGCGCGTCGTACAGGGCGGCGCGGTAGCCCGACGACGCCTGGCAGGAGGCGTCGGCGCGGGCGAGCGCGGTGTCCGCCGCGGGCGCGTCGTCGCCGGGCTCGAGCAGCGTCATCGGATCCGCGGGCAGCGGGCGGCCCCGGTCGCGGAGCTCGTCGGCGGAGGACTCGGCCAGGCAACCGCGCCACGCGTCGGCCGCCGCGACGACCGCGGGGTCGCCCAGGGCGCGCTCCCGGGCGTCGGCGCGCAGCTCGAGCGCGCGCATCTGGATGTCCTGGTTCGCGCCCGGGTGCGCCCAGACTCCCGCGCGGACACCGGGGAGGCAGGCATCGAGCGCGCGGCCGCGCGCGTCGTCGTCGTTGCGCGCCATCCGCCACTCCCGCAGCTCGGCGCGCGCGGGATCCACCACCGGACCGTGGCCGTACCGGGCGGCGCGGGCCTCGTCGAGCGGCGGCGCGACGAGGCGACCGTCCGCGTGCGACTCCGGCGCGAGGAGCACCGCCGGGTCGAGCGCGGGCGCCTCGTCCGCGATGCCCTGGGCGGTGAGGCACGGGCGCAGGCGGATGTCCTCGGCCACGTCGCCGGCGTCCATCGAGACGCCCACGGCCGCGTCGAGCGGCATGGTCCACGCCGCGGCGTCCTGCGCGGGCGGATCCGGGACGGGCTCGGTGCGGGGCGCCGGCGCGTTCACGACGGCGACGCCGACGAGACCCGCGGCGACCAGGGTGGCGACGACGCCGCGCGGGGTGCGGATCCGGCGGATCAGGCGCCCGGCGGACGCGCGGATGGGGGATGCGTTCACGAGCGCACCAGTCCTCTCTCATGGGCGAAGACGACGACCTGCAGGCGGCTGCGGAGGCCGAGCTTCGCGAGCACCCCCTGCACGTGCGTCTTCACGGTCGACTCCGAGACGAAGGCCGCCTCGGCGATCTGGCTGTTGGTGAGTCCGCGCGCGACCAGCAGGAAGGTCTCGCGCTCGCGCGGGGTCAGGCGGTCGAGCGCGCCCACGTCGGCGCGGGGCGGCGGGGCGCCGAAGTCGCGGAGCAGCTCCTCGGGGTCGCCCGTGACGTCGCCCGCCGCGGCCGCCCGCACGGTGGCGAGCAGCACCTCGGGGCGGGCGTCCTTGGTGAGGAACGCGGAGGCGCCGGCGCGGGCGGCCGCGTGCACGGCGCGGTCGTCGCGCAGGGTCGTGAGCACGACCACGCGAGGGGCCCGGTCGGCGCCGTCGCGGAGCGACGCGGTCGCGGCGAGGCCGTCGAGCACGGGCATGCGGAGGTCCATCAGCACGACGTCGGGCTGCTCGCGGCGCACCAGGTCGATCCCGGCGCGCCCGTCGTCCGCGATGCCGACGCACTCGAGGTCGTCCGCGGCGTCGATCTGCATCCGGAGCCCCTCGGCGAACAGCCGCTGGTCGTCGACCACGGCGACGCGCACGCGGTCAGCCACGGGGCACCGCGGCGGGCTGGGCGGTGGTCGCGTCGGCGTCGGCGGCATCCGGCACCACGGCGTCGTCCGCGGGCAGGAAGGCCGTGACGACGAACCCGTCGGCGCCGTCGGGCTCGGCCGTCAGCCAGCCGCCGCCGATCCGGGCCCGCTCGCGCATCCCGGCGATCCCCGCGCCGGGGCCCGGGAGCGAGCCCCGACCGACGAGGGGCGCGGTGCCCGAGGAGCGGATCAGGAGCGCGAGGCCGGGCCCCCGCCAGTCGAGGACGACGGACGCGCGGCTCCGGGATCCGCCGTGCTTGAGCGCGTTCGTCAGGCTCTCCTGCACGATGCGGTAGACCGCGAGCTGCTGCGCGGGCCGGAGGGCGGGGCGCTCGCCGAGCTCGTCGACCGCCACCTCCATGCCGACCTCGCGCATGCGCTCGACCAGCAGTGGCACGTCCTGGAGCGACAGCAGCTCGTCGCCGGCCTCGGTGATCCGCTCGACGAGGCCGCGCACGTCGGACAGCGCGTCGCGGGCGACGCCGGAGATCGCGGTCAGGGCTCCGCGGACCACCTGCGGCTGGCGGTCGGACATCGCGGTCGCGCCCTCGGACTGCGCCACGACGATGGTGAGCGCGTGGGCGACGGAGTCGTGCACGTCGCGGGAGATGCGGGCGCGCTCGAGGCCGAGGCGCAGCTCCAGGTCGGTCTGCGCGAGGCGGTCCTCGGCGTCCGCGAGCACGCGGTCGAGGCGACCGAGGCGGACGGCCGCGCCGAGGCCCGCGCCGAGCGCCGCGCAGACGCCGACGGCGCCGACCGCGCCGAGCACGAGCAGGGCGGTCGCGTCCGGCGCGGAGGAGACGCCGACCCACGCGGTCGGGCCGGATGCGGTGCCCCTGCCGAGGCCGAGCGCCGCGACCGCCGCGCCGACCACGGCTGCCGCCGCGGACGCGACGCGCATCCGCCGGGTGCCGGTGGCGCCGACGACGAACGCGACCACGCCGATCGCCGCGAGCATCGGCCAGGTGGTGGAGTCGACGGGCGGCGCGTACCCGGCGAGCTGCAGCACGGGCATCGCGACGACGATCGCGAGGGACGCGGCGGGCAGCCACACGGCGAGGGCGACGGCCGCGCCGTACGCGACGGCGAGGGTCGCGACGCCGGCGAGGCCGGAGCGCCCGGACTCGGCGACGATCCAGACGGCGGCGTACGCGACGCCGGCGAGCGGCGCGGCGACGGCGGCGAGGAGACGGGGTGGGGTCATGGGCTCAGGCTAGGAGCGCGTCGCGGCCGGAGGGCGCCCGGGCGGCGGACTTCATCCTCGCGACGGAGGCCGGCCCGCGATCTCGTGCCGAGGGCCACCGGCGACGCCCCCAGTTCGAGGGGCGAGCCCCGGGATCACGGGCCGGATCCGATTTCCCGCACCTGGGGGAAAGCTCGCGTCCACCTCGCGTCCACCTCCCGTACCCCGCCCCGGGGCTCCGCGTGCATAGCGTCGCCCACGGCCCTGCACCGGCCGAGCGACCACCACCCGATCCACCTGGAAGGCTCCACCCCCGTGAACAGCACCCGCCTCACCGGCGCCGCGGCCCTCGCCGCCGTCGTCGCCCTGTCCCTCTCCTCCTGCGCGTCCAACGAGGCCCCCGCCGAGGGCGGCGCCGCATCCGCGTCGACCCTCGAGGGCACGCTCAACGGCATCGGCGCCTCGTCGCAGGGCTCCGCCCAGGAGGCCTGGACCACGGCCTTCCAGACGGCCAACACCGGCACCACCATCAACTACTCGCCCGACGGATCCGGCGCCGGACGCGAGGCCTTCATGGCCGGCGGTCAGAACGCCGCCTTCGCCGGCTCCGACCGCGCGCTCAAGACCGACGAGCTCACCGGCACCTTCGGCCAGTGCGCCGACGGCACGAAGCCCATCGACATCCCGGCCTACATCTCGCCCATCGCGATGATCTTCCAGATCGACGGCGTCGAGGAGCTGAACCTCGACCCGGCCACGGCCGCGGGCATCTTCAAGGGCACCATCACGAAGTGGAACGACCCGGCCGTCACCGCGCTGAACCCCGACGCCACGATGCCCGACGCCGCGATCACCGCGGTGCACCGCTCGGACGACTCGGGCACCACCGAGAACTTCGCGAAGTACCTCAACACCACGGCCGAGTCCGTCTGGGACGCCGAGCCCAAGGGCGTCTGGCCCTATGAGGGCGGCGAGGCGGCCCAGGGCACGTCGGGCGTCGTCGACGCCGTCAAGGGCGGCACCAACGTCATCGGCTACGCGGACGCGTCGCGCGCCGGCGAGCTCGGCACCGCGAAGATCAAGGTCGGCGACGACTTCGTCGGCTTCTCCCCGGAGGCGGCCGCGGCCGTCGTCGAGGCCTCGCCCGAGGCCGAGGGCCGCGAGGAGAACGACGTCGTCTTCGACCTCGACTACACGACCACCGAGGCGGGCGTGTACCCGATCGTGCTCGTGAGCTACCTCATCGCGTGCCAGGAGTACAAGGACCCCGCCGTCGGCGAGCTGGTCAAGGCGTACCTCGGCTACGTGACCAGCACCGACGGCCAGCAGGTCGCCGCCGAGAAGGCCGGCGCCGCGCCGCTCTCCGAGACGGTCGCCGCGCAGGTGAAGACCGCGGTCGAGTCCATCAAGTAGCACGACCCGCACGACGGACGCCCCGCCTCGACGCATGTCGAGACGGGGCGTCCGTGCGTCCGGCGGCGCGGCTCGCGCCCGGCGCCCCCTGGCAGACTGGGCGCGTGACCCGCACCCCCGCCGCCCCCGCGTTCACCCGACCGTCCCTCGCACCGGGCCTGCTCGGCGCCATCGTGCTGCTGGCCGGGTTCGCGGTGATCGACGGCGACCTGTTCACGGTCGTGCGGTTCGCGGTGGCGATCCTCGCGCTCATCATGATCGTGTTCTCGGTGCGCGCCCGCAGCTGGTGGAGCGCGGCGCTGCTCGCGGCCGTCGCGGTGATGTGGAACCCGGTCGCGGTGATCCCGGTGGAGGCCGTCACCTGGCAGTCGCTGCAGTACGTGGCCGCGATCGTGTTCATCGCCGCCGGGATCCTCGTGAAGGTGCCGGTGGAGGACGCGCCTACGCCGGGCCGACCCCGAACGCGCGCTCCTCGGTGAGGCCGCGGCGCAGGTAGGCGACGATCTCGTCGAGCGAGCGGCGGGCGAGCGCGGGATCCGCCGCCGGGTAGGCGAGCCAGCCCTGCTCCGCGCGCGGGATGCGCACGAGCCGCGCCTTCGCGCCCGCCGCCTTGAGCGCGGCGACGCCCTCGACCACGTGGTCGAGCCGCGGATCCGCGGCGCCCACGTGCACGAGCGCGTCCGGCAGCCGGTCGAGCCCGTGGCCCTGCCGGTCGGACGCCTGCCCGGTGGGCACGTCGCCCGACGGGCTGATGAGCACCAGCCGCAGCACGGCCGGCCCGTCGGCGTCGCGCGCGAGGGCCGTGATCCGCAGCGCGCGGTCGGCGCCCGGGCCGTCGCCGAGGATGCCGAGGCGCTCGGGCGTGCCGTTCCAGCCGGCGGCGTGCGAGGCGATCCAGGACAAGCCGGCGAGCGCCTGCGCGTCGTCGTCCGGGGCCATCGTGACGACGACCGCGCGCAGGTCCCTCGCGAGCGTCGAGGGCAGCCAGTCGCCGTCGTGCCGGGCGAGGACGACGAGAACGGGGGATCCGGTCGCCGAGCGGTCGTGCCCGGGCGGCGTCCACACGGCCACGTCGAGGGGGAGGCCCTGCGTGCCGGCCCGGTGCCGGACGACGCGCGTTCCCGCCGCGGGTGTGCCGCGGAGGGAGCGCGCGACGGCGGGGACGTGGCGGATGGCGAGGCCGAGGATGCGGCGACGCGGGGTGAGCGAGGTCGCGGGCGTGCGTGCCGCCATCAGGAGCGGTCCGCCGTGGCGTCGGCCGATCCGGGCACGGGCTGGCCGGAGACGGAGGCACGCGCCTCCGACGGGCGGGTCACGCGTCCGCCGCGCGGCACGGCGCCGTGGCCCTCGGGCACGCGCTCGTCCTCGCGGACCGGGCCGGGAGGGGTGCCGTCGCCGAACGGCCGGCCGCCCAGCTCCTCGCGCCCGTGCGGTTCGAGCCAGCCCCAGGTCTCGGGGCCGACCGGCACGACGCGCGTCGGGTTGATGTCGGTGTGCGTCAGGTAGTAGTGCTGCTTGATCTGCACGAAGTCGATGGTGTCGCCGAACCCGGGCGTCTGGAACAGGTCCCGCGCGTACGCCCACAGCACCGGCATCTCGTCGAGCTTCTGCCGGTTGCACTTGAAGTGCCCGTGGTAGACGGCGTCGAAGCGGGCGAGCGTGGTGAACAGGCGCACGTCGGCCTCGGTGATCGTGTCGCCCACGAGGTAGCGCTGCGTCCGGAGCCGGTCGCTCAGCCAGTCGAGGCGGGAGAAGAGGCGGTCGTACGCCTTCTCGTACGCCTCCTGGGAGCCCGCGAAGCCGCAGCGGTACACGCCGTTGTTCACGTCGCGGAAGACGAGGTCGGCGACCTCGTCGATCTCCGCCCGGAGGTGCTCGGGATAGAGGTCGGGCGCGCCCTCCCGGTGATGCTCGGTCCACTCGGTGGAGAGGTCGAGCGTGATCTGGGGGTAGTCGTTCGTGACGACCTGGCCGGAGGGGACGTCGACGAGGGCGGGGACCGTGATCCCGCGCGGGTAGTCGGGGAAGCGCGCGAGGAACGACTCCTGGAGGCGCTCGGTGCCGAGGACCGGGTCGCGGCCGTCGGGGTCGAGGTCGAAGGTCCAGCTGCGCGCGTCGTGCGTGGGGCCGGGGAGGCCGAGCGAGATGGCGTCCTCGAGGCCGAGCAGGCGGCGGACGATCACCGAGCGGTTCGCCCACGGGCACGCGCGCGCCGCGACGAGACGGTAGCGGCCGGCCTCGACGGGCCAGCCCTGGGATCCGTCGCGGAGGATGCGGTCCTCGATGTAGTTCGTGTCGCGGGTGAACTCACCCTCCTCGACGTAGCGGCCGGGGGCGCCCGCCTCGTTGGTGCCGGTGGGTGTCGCCTGATCCGTCATGCATCCACCCTAGGCCGGGCCATCCGCGGCGACCGGGCCGGATGCGGCGCGAGCGCGGGCGGCCGACGGCTCCCCGGACCCCGCCGAGCCGCCCCGCGCACACCGGCGCGCGGGGGCCGCGGCGTACCCTAAACTCTCCCTGTGCCCGTCCTCCCCGAGGCGGCCGGGCGCAGGCGGCGGACCCGCATCCCACCCCCGACCCGGTGAACCCGGTTGCTCGAGGAAGGTCCCCTCGCCGCCGTCCGACCGCACGCGTCACCGTGCGCGACGGACGCTGAGTCCTTCCGATCCGGGAGCGCAGGCAGCGCCTGGCCCCGGCAGTGAACAAGGAGTTGCATGGCTCGCACCGGCCAGCGGCGGTCCTCCGCCCGCACGCGCACGATCGACAACGAGGGGCTGATCCCCGTCCTGGCGCGCGCCGTGCGCGAGATCGAGCAGGCCGCCCAGCGCGGCAAGCTCAAGCCCGTCAACCGCACGAAGTTCCAGGTCATCGCGGTGCTGATGCGCGAGGAGCGCACGCACGCGAAGGACCCTGCCACCCCGCTCAGCGACCCCGAGCGCGCCGAGACGCTGAAGCGCCTCGACGGCATCGCGAGCATCCTCGCCCGCACGGCGGCGCGCGACACCTCGGTGCTGCCGCTGCTGGATCCGGACGCCAAGCTCTCCGAGGCCGCCCGCGCCCTCCGCAAGCACATGCTCTTCGACGGCGGCGTGGAGATGGTCGTGGAGGACGAGCCCGAGCCCGAGCCCGAGGATCCGGCGCTCGCCAAGCTCGTGGAGCGCCAGGTCGTCCCGCCGTCGGTGAAGGCGCGCGTGCTCGCGAACCCGTTCCTCGAGCCCGACCTCGACCGGCCCGCGCCCGCCGCGCCGCCCGCGCGCCTGCTCGCCAACTGGGAGCTGCTCGGCCCGCTGTTCAAGTCGTTCGAGTACGGCGCCGGCGGCGGCATCGCGAGCATGGACCTGCCGGAGAGCCCCCGCATCGACCGCCTGTCGCCGCACGGCCTCGAGCTGATGCGCCACCAGGCCCGCTTCCTCGAGAGCGTGCGCCTCGGCCACCGCGAGTTCCTGCTCGCCGACGAGCCGGGCCTCGGCAAGACCGCGCAGGCGCTGCTCGCCGCGTCCGTCGCCGACGCGTACCCGCTGCTCGTCGTCGTGCCGAACGTCGTGAAGATGAACTGGAAGCGCGAGGTGGAGCGCTGGACGCCCCACCGCCGGGCCACCGTCATCCACGGCGACGGCGCCGCGCTCGACGCGTTCGCCGACGTGGTCATCGTCAACTACGAGGTGCTCGACCGGCACATCGGCTGGCTGCGCACCCTCGGGTTCCGCGGCATGGTCGTCGACGAGGCGCACTTCATCAAGAACCTGCAGTCGCAGCGCTCGAAGTTCGTGCTCGCGCTCGCGGAGAGCATCCGCCAGCGCCAGTCGGCGCCGCTGCTCATGGCGCTCACGGGCACGCCGCTCATCAACGACATCGACGACTTCCGCGCCATCTGGCAGCTCCTCGGCTGGATCGACGGCGACAAGCCCTCGTCCCGCCTCATGGCGGAGCTCGAGGAAGCGGGCCTCACGCCCGCGGATCCCGGCTTCTTCGCCGAGGCCCGCCGCGCGGTCATCGACCTCGGCATCGTGCGGCGCCGCAAGATCGACGTGGCCACCGACCTGCCCTCCAAGCGCATCGCGGATCTGCCGGTCGAGCTCGACGACGACCTGGGCCGCTCGATCCGCCAGGCGGAGCGCGAGCTCGCGGCGCGCCTCGTGAAGCGCTTCACGGCGCTCGTGGGCGCCCGCGGCACGACCGTCCCCGACGTCATGGAGGGGCCCGCGTCCGAGCGCGCGAGCCTCGTGCGGCTCGTGGCCCAGTCGGAGCTCGACGAGGCCAAGGCGCAGAAGACCGGCGAGAACGTCTTCACCATGGTGCGGCGCATCGGCCAGGCCAAGGCCGTGCTCGCGGCCGACTACGCCGCGCAGCTCGCGCGTTCGGTCGGCAAGGTCGTGTTCTTCGCGAAGCACGTCGACGTGATGGACCAGGCCGAGGCCACGTTCGCCAAGCGGGACATCCGCTCCGTGTCGATCCGCGGCGACCAGTCCCCGGCGGCGCGCCAGAACGCGATCGACTCCTTCCAGAACGACCCCGAGGTGCAGGTCGTCGTCTGCTCGCTCACCGCGGCGGGCGTGGGCCTCAACCTGCAGGCCGCGTCGAACGTGGTGCTGGCCGAGCTCAGCTGGACGAGCGCGGAGCAGACGCAGGCCATCGACCGCGTGCACCGCATCGGCCAGGAGGAGCCCGTGACCGCGTGGCGGATCATCGCGGCGCAGACCATCGACGCGAAGATCGCGGAGCTCATCGACAGCAAGGCGGGCCTCGCGGCGCGCGCGCTCGACGGCGAGGACTTCGACGAGGCCGGATCCACGTCCGTGCAGCTCGACGCGCTCTCGCACCTGCTCGAGGAGGCGCTGGCCGCGGGCTGATCCGCTCCACACGACGACGCCCCCGCGACCAGCAGGTCGCGGGGGCGTCGTCATGCGGGAAGGCGCTAGCCGCGCTCGGCCTTCCGGCGTTCGCGCTCGGCCTTCCGCGCCGCGCGGCGCGCGCGGGCGACGGCGTCCTGGGCGTCCTGCGTCGGGTTGGAGCGCTTGGTGCCGATGACGGCGAAGACGATGAGGATCACCACGACCACCATCACGGCGGGCATCACGACAGACAGGATCACGGCGGCTCCTCGGATCGGGACTCCGAGCGTACCGACCGGATCCGCCCGCTCAGTCCTCCAGCGTCGCGCCGCGGAGGTCCGGCAGGGTGAGCGCGGCAGCCGCGGCCAGCGCGAACACCGCGGCGAAGACGCCGAACGGCAGCGCGACGCCGCCGAGCGCGAGCAGCGGCGGCACGCACAGCGGCGCGACGATCGAGGCCAGGCGCCCGAAGCCCGCCGCGCTGCCGGCGCCCGTCGCGCGCACGCGGGTCGGGTAGAGCTCCGGCGTCACGGCGTAGAGGGCGCCCCACGCACCGAGGTTCGAGAACGACATGAGGGCGCCGAACACGAGGATCGTGGTGACGTCGTCGGCGGTGCCGAAGAGGCCGGCCGACACCGCGGATCCCGCGAGGAACACCGCGAGCGTCACCCGTCGCCCCCACCGCTCGACCAGCCAGGCGGAGACCGCGTACCCCGGCAGCTGCGCGAGCGTGATGAGCAGCGTGTACCCGAACGACCGCACGAGCGAGAAGCCCTGCGCGACGAGCAGCGTCGGCAGCCAGATGAAGGCGCCGTAGTAGGCGAAGTTGACGCAGAACCACACGATCCAGAGGGAGAGCGTGCGGCGGCGGAGGCGGGCGCCGAAGAGGCGCTCGCGAGGCGCGCCGTCGGAGGCGGCAGCGGCTTCGGGGCCGTCGGCCGGATCCGACGCGGGGCTCGCCGGGCGGTCGGCGTCGGGCGCGGGCGCCCTCCCGGCCGCCGCCTCCAGCGCCCGCACCACGCGCTCCGCCTCCGCGTGCCGCCCTCGCCCCTCGAGGAACCGCACCGACTCCGGCAGGCGCAGCCGCACGACGATCGCCCACACCGCGGGCACGGCGCCGAGCGCGAGCGCCCACCGCCAGCCGTCGTCGCTCGTGGGGATCACGAGGTAGCCGATGAGCGCGGCGGCGGTCCAGCCGACCGCCCACGACGACTCGAGGATCACGATGACGCGGCCGCGGATCCGCGCGGGCGAGAACTCGCTCACGAGCGTGGACGCGACCGGCAGCTCCGCGCCGAGCCCGAGGCCCACCACGAAGCGGAGCGCGATGAGCGCGCCCACCGACATCGCGAGCGCCGAGACGCCCGTGGCCACGCCGTAGACCAGCAGCGTGAGGGCGAAGACCTGCCGGCGGCCGATCCGGTCGGCGACCAGGCCGCCGACGCTCGCGCCGATCGCCATGCCGAGGAACCCGGCGGACGCGACGAGGCCGAGCTGCCCCGCATCCGCCTTCCAGACGACCGCGAGCTGCGCGATGACGAACGAGATGAGGCCGACGTCCATCGCGTCGAGCGCCCAGCCGACGCCGCTGCCGCCGAGGATGCGCGAGTGCGCGCGGGTCCAGGGGAGTCCGTCGAGGCGCTGGGCGCGGGTGGGCTGCGAGGTGGTCGTGGTCATGTTCTCGGCTCTCGGGAGGGACGGGTCCGGAGCAGCGACGGCGGCCGGGCGGCGCGCATGGTCTCCTCGGGAGGACGGACCGAGCGTAGCCGGGCGGGCGGATGCGTCGCCGGCGCCGCTGCGGATCCCGCGACCGCCGCCGAGTAGACGCACGGGTGGCGCGTCCCCGAGGACGCGCCACCCGCCTGCCTCCCGCCTCCGCGGGCAGCACCCGATCAGCGGTGCGCGCGCTCCCGCAGGCGGTCGAACACCTCGGCGTGCGTGACGCGCAGCTGCTCCCACGAGGCCGTCATGTCGACGCGCTCGGGATCCGCGACCACCTCGGCGAAGCCGTGCTGCGCCCGCGGCACCGCGTCGCCCGGCAGCACGAGCGACTGGATGAAGGCGCCCGTGTCGTCCGAGAACGTGAGCGTGTGGCTCGCGACGTTGCGCTCCCAGTCGTCCGACGGCCAGGACAGGAACGCCACGTGGCGGGGCTCCACGCCCGTCTCCGCCGCCGAGACGTAGCTGCCGTAGTGCTCCTCGCCGGGCGAGAGGATCTTGTACGAGCCGTTGTCGAGGTACACGAGCAGCGCCTCGTCGAACGGCTTCGGGCCGAACATCGCCGTGTAGTGCAGCGCGTGCACGAGCACCGGGGTGCCGAGCGGCACGTGGTGCCCGGCCGCGGGCGTGGCGGTCGGCGTCGCGACGGACGCCGGCACGGCCGGCTGCAGGAACTCCTCGTCGGTCACGTGCTCGCCCCAGCCGACGGCGGCGACGGGGTCGTCGCCGTCCTCCAGCACCGCGATGTGCTCCATCGGCGCGTGGGCCGTGGCGCCGTGCCAGTGCTCCTCGCCGGCCTCGATGTACACGGATCCGCCCGGCGCGACCTCGACGACGCCGCCGCCGCGCGTGCCCACCCGGGCGATGCCGGACGTGATGTGCAGGGTCTGCCCGAGGACGTGCGTGTGCCAGACGCTGCGGGCGCCGGGCGCGAAGGTGACGGCCGCGACAACCGCGCGCTGGTCGGCGGTCTGCGGGGTGGAGAGCCAGCGGAGGTGGACCTCGCCCGTGAACTGGTGGGCGGGCATCGTGATGGCGGGGGTCTCGGCCTGGACGCGCATGCGGTGTCCTCTCTGTCGGGCACGCGGGTGCCCGGGTCGTGGAACGGGGAGCCCCGGCGCGGTGTCGCGTCGGGGCACGGGCATCCTCCCGCGGGGGCGGCTGGGAACGCGGCCGGGCGTCCCCAGGCTCCGGGCGCCCGTGCGGTGGACGATCAGCCGAGGGCCTCCGGGGCGCGGAAGAAGTCGCGCTCGTAGGCGGAAGACAGGAGGGACGCCGTGAGCATCGCCGGGCGCCGGGCGGGACCCGCGAGCACGGCCGCCTCGTCCACCAGCTCGCCCGCGCGGCGGGTCGCCTCCGCGAAGGCCGGATCCGCGTACGTCGCGAGCCAGGCGCCGTACGGATGCGCGTCGCCGGACGCCGTCGCCGCCGCGCCCGCCGCGCGGAGCCGCGTGCCGACGTCGGCGTAGATCGTGTAGCAGGGCAGCAGCGCCGCGACCAGCACCGCGTAGTCGCTCGACGCGGCGTGCGCGAGCAGGTGGTCGACGTAGGCGCGCGTCACCGGCCCGGCGACCATCGGCGCCGGGTGCCGCGACAGCCACTCCGCGTGCAGCGCCGACTCCGCGGCGATCGCGTCGGCAGCCGCCCGCGCCCACACGACCTGCGCGTCGGGCGTGGGTGCGAGCTGGCTCGCCCGCGCGAGCACGCGCGAGTAGGCACGGAGGTAGATCGCGTCCTGCGCGAGGTAGTGGGAGAACCACGCCTCGGGCAGGGTGCCGTCGCCGAGGCGGCGGACGAAGGCGAGCTCGTCGATCTCGCGGCGGAGGTCGGCGGATCCCGCCCACATCTCCGCGGCGACCGATCCCGCGTGCGTGCCGGCCGCGTCCCACAGCGCGCGCAGGTGGTCGAGCGGGCCGGCGCCGGATCCGACGTCGAGGTCGTCCGCGTGCGCGAGCGATCCCGTGAGCCAGCCCTTCGCCTCCGTGAGCGCGACCAGCCAGTCGCCGCGCCGCGGGTGCAGGGTCGCGAGCGCGCTCGAGAGGGAGCAGCCCGTGCCGTGCGTGCTGGTGGTGGCGATGCGCGGCCCGGCGACGACGTCCACCGCCGGATCCGCGGACGTCGCGCCCGGCGTCACGAGCGCGTCCGGGCAGTCGTCGGCGCGGAGGTGCCCGCCCTTCACGACCACGCGGACCCCGTGGCGACCCGCGAGGTCGCGGCCCTGCGCGAGCGCCTCGTCCCAGCCCTCGGCCTCGGGCGCGCCGAGGAGCGCCGCGAGCTCGGGCAGGTTCGGGGTGACGACGTCGGCGAGCGGCAGCAGGCGGCGGAGGGCCTCGGTCGCGTCGGCGTCGAGGAGGGCGTCGCCGGACTGCGCGACCATCACCGGATCCAGCACCACCACCGGCGGACGCACCGCGCGCAGCCAGTCGGCCACCTCGTCGACCACCGCGGCCGAGCCGAGCATGCCGATCTTCACGGCGTCGATCACGACGTCGTCGGACACCGCGTCGAGCTGCGCGCGGAGGAACGCGACGGGCGGCACGTGGATCTCCCGCACGCCCCTGGTGTTCTGCGCCACGAGCGCCGTGACCACGGCCATGCCGTAGCCGCCGTTCGCCGCGATGGACTTGAGGTCTGCCTGGATGCCCGCGCCGCCCGTCGGATCCGTGCCGGCGATGCTGAGGACGCGGGGGACGCGGGTCGGGTCGCCCGCCGCGGGGTCCTCGGCCGGCTCGGCGCTCGCCGCGTCGGCGGGATCCGCGGCCGGGGCGTCGGGCTCTGCCGCGTCGGACTCCGCCGCGTCGGACTCCGCCGCGCGCGCGTCTCCAGCGGATCCCGCGCTCGCGCCCGCCCGCACCCGCTCCCACGCCTCCGCCAGCTCGCGCGCCGCCGCCTCCGGATCCTCGGCCGCGCAGATCGCCGACACGACGGACGTGCCCGCGCCGCCCGCCGCCGCGATCGCGGCCACGTCGCCCACGTCGACGCCGCCGATCGCGACGCACGGCACGGGGGAGAGGCCCGCGATGATCCCGAACCCGTCGTGCCCGAGCGGCGCCGGATGGTCGGGCTTGGTGCTCGTGGGGCGGATCACGCCGACGCCGAGGTAGTCGACCGTGCCCGCGGGGAGCGCGCGGACCGCCTCTACGTGCGCTGGCGTGTTCGCGGTGAGGCCCACGACGAGGCGGTGGTCGGGGCTCGCGGCGTCGAGCATCCGGCGCACGAGGTCGGCCGGCACGTCGGACTGGCCGACGTGCACGCCGTCCACCCGCGCGCCGCGGGCGAGGGCCGCGAGGACGACGTCGACGCGGTCGTCCACGAGCAGCACCGGTCGGGGCGCGGACGGATGCGCGGCCGCGTGCGCGTCGATCGCGTCCGCCGCGGCCAACACGGTCGCCAGCAGCTCGGCCGCGCTCGCGTGCTTGTCGCGGATCTGCACGGCCGTCGCCCCGCCTGCCACAGCCGCGGACACGACCGCGGGCACGCTGCGCGCGCCGCACAGGGCGGGGTCGGTGACGAGGTAGACGGAGAGGTCGAGCGCGCTCACGAGAGGCGCTCGCGCTGCGCGACGAGCTCGGGCGTGACGGCATCGAGCGCGTCGAGCAGCGCGACGGCGAACGACCCGGGCCCGCGCGTCCCCTCCGCGGCGATCTCCGCGGCGATCGTGTAGACGCTCGTCGCGGCGACGGCGGCCCGCAGCGGATCCGGATCCGTCGACGCGAACGCCGCCATCACCGCGCCGAGCGCGCAGCCGCCGCCGGTCATCTTCGTGAGGAGCGCGTCACCCGTGTGCACGCGCACGAGGCGGGTCCCGTCCGTGAGGTGGTCGACCGGCCCGGACACCGCGACGACCGTGCCGTAGGTGCGCGCGAGGAGCGTCGCGGCGTCGAGCGCCGCCTCCACCTCGTCGGTGGCGTCCACCCCGCGGCCGCCCGCGCCGCCGGTCGCGAGCGCGATGATCTCGGACGCGTTGCCGCGCACGATGGTCGGCGACAGCGCCACGAGCTCGTGCGCGAGCCGCGTGCGCACCGGCAGGACGCCGACCGCGACCGGATCCAGCGCCCACGGCGTGCCCGCCTCGCGCGCTGCGTGGGCCGCCTCGACGGCCGCCTCCCGCTGCTCCGCGTGCGGCGTGCCGAGGTTCACGAGCAGCCCCGACGCGATCCGCGCGAACGGCCCCGCCTCGGTCGGCACGTCCGTCATCGCGGGCGCGGCGCCCAGCGCGAGGAGGACGTTCGCGGTGAAGCCGGTGACCACGGCGTTCGTGATGCACTGCACGAGCGGCGTGCGCTCCCGCAGCAGGTGGAGGAGGTCCGCCGAGGCGGTCCCCGTCCCGGTGATCTCGTCGATGGATGGGCGCGCAGCGCTCATGGTGACATCCCTCCGCCGGTGCGAACCGGATCAGGTGCGACGGGTCTCATCTCAGCCCTCGTGGGCACCCCGTGTCAGGGATCCACCCTAGGGGAGACGCGTCGCACCCGCCGGGTCGAGCAGCGAGGCCGAGACGTCCCGAGGCGACGATGAGGTCGATGCGTCATGCGAGCCCACGGTCGGGGGACGACGAATCAGACGGTCATCTCGGACCGTCTGCGTGATCTGTCGGCCCTTCGGGCGCAGCCAGACCCCGCCAGAATCGGCCCTCCCGCTCGTGGGTCTCGACCAGCATCGGTAGGAGAGGAACGGCGACGTCGGCGCGGGTGATCATGTCATCCAGCGACGCGATCACGTCGAGCACCGATCGAGGGCCGAACTGGCCCGCGATCCGTTTGGCCTTGGTCCGCACGTTGTTCGGCGTCGGTCCGGCATCGACGATGGAGTGATTCCACAGCCTGTTGTGATGCGCGCAGCGATTGCGGAGGTAGACGAAGGCCCTCACGCGATAGGCGAATCCGGCCTTCGCCACACCGATGCTGGTCGCGACGGAGTCGGCGAGGGTTCCTTGTGCTCCCCGCTCGATCGCCTTGGACAGGGTCCCGAACGACCATGCCTCGACAGCGGACCACACCGGCAGCCGGCTGTAGTCGGAGTCCTCTCCTGCGTGCCCGCGGTAGCGGAGGATGTGCCGGTCCTTGCTGCGGTCGATGTCCCGGAGACAGGACTCGACGGTGGCCTCTCGACCTCCGACATCCGTGTAGAAGTCCTGCTCGAGATACGCCTGATAGGGGCCGTGCTCGCGACCGATGACATGTGCGACATGCGACCGCAGCAGGAGCTCGACCTGAGCGAGCGGCCGGACGAGAGAATCGCGCAGTGCGTCGTCGGCGACGTAGACCCCTCGGACGTCGTCGAACGCCGTCCCGCTCACGAAGTCGTCGTCGCCGAGATGGGGAGCCGTCTGGAAGTACCGCGCTTACCCCGAGAAGCGGTAGTAGTTGTGCGCCGCCAGGAACCGGGCGCAGTCCGATTCGTCGGGCACGATCAGGCCACGGCCTACCATCAGAGCGGTCTGATCGTGCCAGGACAGGTAGGGCTTCATCGCACCCCTCGGAAAGAAAAAGGCCCCTCCCATTTGAGCATCGTGGAGAGGCTTGGGAGGGGGTCGATTGCCTCAATGGTAGCCGATTCCTGGGCCGGAACGAGCCCGTCGGATCAGACTGGGGACTCCACAGAGGTGCCTCATCGCGTCCCTTTCCGAGCGCGGGAAGTAGCGGTGACCCCAGCGACGTGAAGCGCTGCGACGCTGCCGCGCTGCGCGCCCCGACAGCGGGCAGCGCGGCCGCGGAGATCTCGCGGAGTCCAGCCCTACGCCAGCCCCGCCACGTCGAGCACCCACGCGTAGTCGGACGCGCGCTCGCGCCACGCGTCGTAGCGGCCCGACTTGCCGCCGTGGCCGGCCTGCATCTCGGTGCGCAGCAGCACGGGCGCGCCGACCTCGCGGAGGCGGGCCGTCCACTTGGCGGGCTCGACGTAGAGCACGCGCGTGTCGTTGAGGCTCGTGACCGCGAGGATGCGTGGGTACTCCACGCCCTCGCGCACGTTCTCGTACGGCGTGTACGACTTCATGTACGCGTACACCTCGGGGTCGTGCAGCGGGTCGCCCCACTCGTCCCACTCGATCACGGTGAGCGGCAGCGACGGGTCGAGGATGCTCGTCAGCGCGTCCACGAACGGCACGCCCGCGAGGATCCCGGCGAACCGGTCCGGCGCGATGTTCGCGACCGCGCCCATCAGCAGGCCGCCGGCGCTGCGGCCCTCGGCCACCAGCTTCTCCGGGCTCGTCCACCCGCGCGCGATGAGGTGGTCGGCGGATGCCACGAAGTCGGTGAAGGTGTTCCGCTTGGTGAGCGTCTTGCCCTCGTCGTACCAGCGGCGGCCCATCTCGCCGCCGCCGCGCACGTGCGCGATGACGAACGCCATGCCCCGGTCGAGCAGCGACAGCCGTGCGATGGAGAACGACGGGTCGATGCTCGCCTCGTAGGAGCCGTAGCCGTAGAGCAGGAGCGGCGCGGGCGTGCCCGGGTGCACGAGGCCGCGCTTGTAGACGACCGACAGCGGGATCTCCGTGCCGTCCTCCGCGGTCGCCCACTCGCGGGTCTGCACGTAGTCGTCGGGGTCGTACCCGCCGCGCACGGGCTGCTGCTTGAGGAGGCGCAGCTCCCGGGTCGCGAGCACGTAGTCGTAGGTCGTGGCCGGGGTCGCGAGGCTCGTGTAGCCGAGGCGGATCGTGGGCTGCGCGAACTCGGGGTTGCCCGCCGTGCCGACCGTGTAGATCGGCTCGTCGAACGCGATCTCGTGCAGCTGCTCGCCGTCGAGGACGCGGTCGAAGGGGATCACGCCGACGCGCGTGAGCCCCTCGCGGCGGTAGGAGACGACGACGTGGTCGGCGAACGCGCTGGCGTCCTCGAGGCGCACCTCGTCGTCGTGGGGGATGACGACCTGGCGGTCGGTGGTGGAGGTCGGGTCGTCGGCCGGCACGTCGATCAGCTCGAAGTTGGTGGCGCCGTCGTTGTGCAGGATGAGGAGCCGGTCGGATCCGTCGATGACCGCGTGGTCGACGTCGTACTCGACGCCGTGGCGGCGCGGCCAGACCGGCCGGAACGTGCCCGTGGGATCGCCGGCGTCGAGCAGCAGCACCTCGGTGGTGATCTTCGACCCGACCTCGATCACGAGGTACTGGCGGCTCCGGGTCATGCCGAAGCCCACGAAGAAGCTCTCGTCGGGCTCGGTGAACACCTTGACGTCCTGCGTCGCGGGCGTGCCGACGCGGTGGCGCCACACGGTGTCGGGGCGCCAGGCGTCGTCGACCGTGACGTAGAAGAGGTGGTCGCCGTGCGCCGAGAAGGTGGCGCCGTGGCTGGTGCCGGGGATCTCGTCGGCGAGGTCCTCGCCGGTCGCGAGGTCGCGGATCCTGAGCGTGAAGCGCTCGTCGCCCTCGGTGTCGGTCGAGTAGGCGAGCAGCGATCCGTCGGGGCTCACCTCGAACGCACCGAGCGAGAAGAAGTCGTGGCCGTCGGCCTCCACGTTGGAGTCGAGCAGGATCTGCTCGCCCGGCGTCGCGGCGCCATCGGCCGCGGGCTCGATGACGGGCGGGGTCCAGTCGTCGGGACCGGCGACGGGACGGCGGCAGCGGATCGCGTACTGCGAGCCCTCGACCGTCCGCGCGTAGTACCACCAGTCGCCCTCGCGGACGGGGACGGAGAGGTCGGTCTCCTGCGTGCGGTCCTTGATCTCCGTGAAGAGCGCCTCGCGCAGCGGCTCCAGGTGCGCGGTCGCCGCGTCCGTGTACGCGTTCTCGGCTTCGAGGTGCGCGATCACGTCGGCGTCGTCCTTGTCGCGCAGCCACTCGTACCGGTCGACGAACGTGTCGCCGTGGAAGGTGCGCTCGAGGGGGCGCTGGTCCGCGACGGGAGGGCTGGAGGGGGAGTCGGATGCGGGGGAGGAGACGGCCGGGACGGCGGGGTCGGTCATCCCGCCAGCCTACCGACGGGGGACGACCGGAGCCCGGCCGTCCCCGCGGATCAGGAGCTGATCGGCCCGGCCTCGCGCGGCCCGGTCGAGCCCGGCGTGGTCGCCGCCCCGAGCGTGCTCGAGCGGGTGGCGAGGCGCGCGACGGCCTGCAGCGGGATCGACAGCCAGCCCGGCCGGTTGCGGACCTCGTAGATCGCCTCGTAGACGGCCTTGTCGATCTCGAACGCGTCGAGCAGGGCCCGGTTCGCGCGGAGGTCGGTGCCCGAGCGGGCGATGTAGCCGTCGACGAACGCGCGGCGGGCGGCGGACGCCCATGCGGCCGCCGACTTGCCGGGGTGCGCGAGCGCGTAGGAGCCGGCGACGTAGTCGAACGAGCGGAGCATGCCGGCGACGTCGCGGAGCGTGACGTCGGGCAGCGAGCGCTCGTGCATCGGCCGGAGCGGCTCGCCCTCGAAGTCGAGGAGGACCCAGCCGCGGTTCGGCACCGAGAGCACCTGGCCGAGGTGGTAGTCGCCGTGGATGCGCTGCAGCTTCGGCCACACGCCCTTCTCGGCGGCGTCGTACACGCTCGCGATGGCGTCGTGGAAGGCGACGATCTCGGGGACCTCGCGCTCGGCCGTCGCGTGACGGCGGCGGAAGCTGACCATGATCCCCTCGATGACGTCGGGCGTGGCCTCGACGGTGGGGAGCGCGGCGGCGAGCGTGGCGTGCACGTCGGCGGTCGCCTCGCCGAGAGCACGGGCCTCGGCCTGGAAGTCGGCGTCGGCCTCGGCGGCGCGGAGCGCGACGCGCCAGGCGTCGGTGACGCCGGGCAGGAACTCCTGCGCGAAGGCGACGTGCCCGATGGCGCGCCCCTCCTCGCGGCCGGAGTCGCTCCACTCGGCGAGCACGCTGCCCATGGTCTGCGGCACGAGCCGGGATCCGGCACCCGCGATGGCCGACTGGAGCACGACGTCCGGGTTCTCGCCGTGGTGCAGCGCCCGGAACACCTTGACGATCATCGGGTTGATGGCCTGGCCGTCGGCCGAGACCATGTCGTAGATGATCGACGTGTTCGACTGCTCGCCCGAGAGCACGTGCGATCCGACGACGGTCGCGATCTCCACGCCCGGCTGGCGCTGGCCGCGCGCGGTCGCGCCGAGCGAGGTCTCGTCGACGTCGGCCTCGCGGTCGTCGAGGATCGTGCGACGCGTACGCGGGGTCGTGCGGGCCGTCGTAGACGTGCAGCTCGACGCCGTCGTCCTCGACGGTGGTGCCGATGTGGAAGGGCTTCAGCTCCTCCAGCGGCGCCTGCCGGTAGGTGAGCGGCACCTGGTACAGCACGGGCTTCGCGCTGCCGTGGTCGATGATCAGGTGCGTCTCGATGCGGGCGAACCAGCCCTCGTCGCTGAAGCTCCAGCCGCCGATGCGCTCGAGGCGCGGCTCGGTGCCCTTGGAGGCGAACCAGCGCTGCTCGCGCATCCACGCGGCCAGGAAGTCGGGGATCTCGCTGAGGTCGTGGTGCTGCATGTCAGGCCACCTTCGCGGTCACGTCGGCGAGCGACGGGTTGGTGGCGGACGAGCCGTCCGGGAAGAGGACCGTGGGGACGGTCTGGTTGCCGCCGTTGATGGCGGCCACGAGCTCCGCGGTGCCGGGCACCTGCTCGATGTCCACCTCGTCGTAGCCGATGCCCGCGCGGTCGAGCTGCGACTTCAGCCGGCGGCAGTAGCCGCACCAGGTGGTGGAGAACATCGTGATCCGCCCGGGGGCAGGTACGTAGGAGGAGGTCTCGGGCGACATGCTGCTCACCCTACGCGCCGTTCTCCGCGCCGACCCGGGATCCGCGGCGCGCGGACGCGGGCGTCGGCGCGTCGCGGATCCCGGGTGCGGTCCCGGTCAGCGGCGGATGCGGATCAGCCGAGGAGCGAGCGCTCGAACCAGGCGTTGCGGAACTTGCCCGTCGGATCCAGGCGCTCGGCGAGGGCCAGGAAGTCGCCCGATCGCGGGTACAGCGGGGCGATGTCGGCCGCGGTCGCGGTGAAGACCTTGCCCCAGTGCGGGCGGGCGCCGAAGGGCCGGATGGCCGCCTCGAGCTCCACGAGCAGCGCCTCGACGGCCTCCTGGTCGCGCTTCCACGTGAAGTGCAGGCCGATGGTCGCCTGCCCGTTCTGGGGGCTCAGCCAGAGGCTGTCCTCGGCGACGGCGCGCAGCTCGCAGACGAGGAGGATCGGCCGGATCCGGTCGCCCATGTCGCGCAGCGCCCGCACGGCCTCGACCGCCCGGTCGAGCGGCACGTGGAACTCCGACTGGATCTCCTCGCCGTCGCTCGGCGTGAAGCCCATCTTGAAGTGCGAGAGGCGGTCGGACCAGAGGCCGACGACCCCGAGCTGCGACGTGCTGTTCACCGGATCGATGCCGAGGATCGGGTGGCGCTCCTCCGTCGCGGCGGGCGCCCCGAAGTAGTCGGCCATGACGACCTCGTCCTCGGGCTGGCCGTCGACGCCGAGCTGCACGCGGCTCTTCAGCCACACCTGGTCGGTGGCCTCGCCGAAGCGCGTGAAGACGCTGACGCTGTACGCGCCGCCGAACACGTCCTCGAGGTTCTCGTCGAACGCGTCCCAGCTGAGCCCCTCGAAGACGCGCTGGCGCACGAGGTAGGCGGGCTCCACGTCGAGCGTCACGCGCGTGACCACGCCGAGCGCGCCGAGGCCCACCACGACGCCGTCGAAGTCGTCGTCCCCGCGGCGGTACGTGACCGTCTCGCCGTCGGCCGTGATCATCTCGAGCGCCGTGACGGCCGTGCCGAGGTTGCCGTTGCCGATGCCGGATCCGTGGGTCGCCGTCGCGATGGCGCCGCCGACCGAGATGTGCGGCAGCGACGCGAGGTTGTGGATCGCCAGGCCCTCCTCGCCGAGGAGCTCCGCGAGCTTCCCGTACGCGAGGCCCGCGGAGAACGTGACGGTGCTGGCGTCGCGGTCGATCACGAGGTCGGCCGGCAGCTCGGCGAGCGAGACCAGCACCTCGGAGTCGGCGATGTCGTTGAACGAGTGGCGGGAGCCGAGGACGCGGATGCGCGTCGCCTCGCGGACGATCGTCCGCAGCTCCTCGACGCTCGTCGGCGTGCGGACCTCCCGGGCCCGGTACGCGTAGTTGCCGGCCCAGTTGGTGCCCGCGGTGCCCTGCTCGGTGGTGTCGGTCATGCGTCCTCCTCGCGCCCGCCATCGGACGCCGTCGTCTCCAGCTTGCTCGCCCTCGGGGGAGGAGGGCGTGCGCCGGGCCGCCCGGACGGGCGACCCGGTCCCGCTCCCGCGTCAGCGGCTGCGGAGGGTGAGCTCCAGCGTGCGGGCCGAGGGCCACAGCTGGTGCTCGGGCAGCACGTCGAGTCCGCACGCGCGCGAGCCGAGCCCGTGCTGCGCGGCGTCGATGTACAGGTGCACCGCCTCGCTGGCGGGCAGCTCGTGCGGGTGCGCCGCCCGGTCGAGCTCCTGCGGCGTGTGCCGCGAGGCCGTGAAGCCGGGGCGGCGGCCCGCGGTGTCGGGCCGGGCCTCGATCACGATGCCGCGCTCGCCGTCGAACGTGCCGAGCTCGAGCTCGCGCAGGTCGCTGCGGTGGCCGGTCTCCTGCGGCCGCGAGTACACGGCGCCCAGGTCGTCGACGAGCGACGAGAACCGGCCGACGAGCGCCGCGCGGCGCGAGTCGGGGTACGACTCGAACGGGCCGGTGCCGAACCACTCCGCGTTCGTGACGCTCGCGGGCAGGTCGATGCGGATCCCGACGCGCGGCCAGGTGATGGCCCAGCCGGCGCTCGGCACGATGTCGACGCGCACGTCCAGCGCGCCGTCGGCGCCCTCGGTCCAGCAGTACGTCGTGTCGACCGAGTCGAACGACTGCGCCGCGCTCGTGCGCACGACGACCGTGAGCGAGCCGGATCCGACCTTCACCGAGCGGACCCGGTGGGTCAACCGGTCGAGGCCGGCCTGGCGCCAGCGCGCCTCGCTCGACGGACCGGGGACGCCCTTCCCGAAGGTGAGGCGCGGATCCGCCAGCTCGTAGGAGCCGCTGCTGTCGCTGCGGTCGTTGTCGGTGGGCGCGCGCCACAGCTCGAGGCGCGGGCCGTCGACCTCGAGGCCGCCGAGCCGCACGAGGCGGCCGGTGGCGAGGTCGAACTCGCCGTCGCCGAGGGTGAGGCGCGTGGCACCGGACGCGGGGTACGTCTCCTCGTCGGCGTCGAGCCAGCGGGCGGGCACGGCGGGGCGCGGCGCGGGCGTGAGGTCGAACTGGTCGACGGCGACCACATGGCCGGCCTCGGCCCACGGCTCGTCGTCGCGGAGGATCGCCTGCACGGTGAGCCACACCTCGGGCGCAGAGCCCTCGGTGCCGCCGGCCGCGGGGTCGCCGGCGTCGAGCGCGTCGGCCGGCAGCGGGATCCGGACGGTGTCGCCGGCCGCGACGGGCTCGGCGTCCAGGACGCCCGTGGCGATGTCGTCGCCGTCGACCGCGAGCACCCAGACGAGGCTCGTGTGCGCCGTGGAGATCGAGTGGTACCGGCTCTCCACGACGAGGGACGCGGATCCGCCCTCCCGCTCGAGCCGGAACGCGATGGGCTGCACGACGGCCTTGTACTCGGCGAGGCCGGGCGTCGGGGTGTCGTCGGGCAGGACCATGCCGTCCATCACGAAGTTGCCGTCGTGCACGACCTCGCCGAAGTCGCCGCCGTACGCGTAGAACGCCTCGCCGTCCGCGGTCTCGGTGAGGATGCCGTGGTCGCGCCACTCCCACACGAACCCGCCGTGGAGGCGCGGGTACCGCAGCACGAGGTCCTCGTACTCGCCGATCTGGCCGGGGCCGTTGCCCATGGCGTGCACGTACTCGCAGAGGATGAAGGGCTTGGTGCGCTGGCGCATGCCCTCGCCGGGCGTGCAGCCGAGGAGGTCGCCCGGGATCGCGTCGCTGCCGATGGACTCGGTCTCCTGCAGGTTCGAGTACATGCGCGAGTAGACGTCGGTGTACTCGCCCGTGTAGTCGCCCTCGTAGTGCACGGGGCGGCCGGGGTCGCGGCGGTGCACCCAGGCCGACATGGCGGCGAGGTTCCGGCCGGTGCCCGCCTCGTTGCCGAGGGACCACATGACGATGGAGGGGTGGTTCTTGTCGCGCTCGATCGTGCGCTCGATGCGGTCGAGGTAGTGGTCGGCGAAGCGCGGGTCGTCGCTGGGGTTGCCGACCCAGCCACCGAACTCGAAGCCGTGCGTCTCGAGGTCGCACTCGTCGATGACCCAGAAGCCGAGCTCGTCGGCGAGGTCGAGCACGCGCGGATGCGGCGGGTAGTGGCTGGTGCGGATCGCGTTGACGTTGTGCTGCTTCATCAGCAGCATGTCGGCGCGCGCGTGCTCCTCGTCGAAGACGCGGCCGCGCTCGGGGTGGGCCTCGTGACGGTTGACGCCGTGGAAGACCACGCGGCGGCCGTTGACGAGGAAGCGGTCGCCCTCGATGCGCACGGTGCGGAAGCCGAGGCGGATGGAGAGCGCCTCCACGTTGGTGCGGAGGAAGCCCTGGTACTGCGTGGGGCTCTCGGCGCTCCACGGCTCGACGCGGTCGACGTGCACGGGGGCGACGTCGTCGGGCGTGTCCCAGGTGACGTGGATCCCGAGGTCCTCCACCTCGAACGTGACGGGGAACGCGGCGGGCTCGGCGTCGACCTCGACGTGCACGGTGCCCGCGCCCGTCTCGTGGTCGTACTCGGCGCGGGTCCACGCGTCGTCGATCCCGCCCTGGGGGCGGCCGAGGAGGGTGACGTCGCGGAAGATGCCGGGCAGCCACCACTGGTCCTGGTCCTCGAGGTAGCTGGCGATGGACCACTGGTGCACGCGCACGGCGAGCACGTTGACGCCCGGGCGGAGGAACTGCGTGACGTCGAACTCGTGCGAGAGGCGCGAGCCCATCGCGGTGCCCACCTCGTCGCCGTTCAGCCACACCTTGAAGGCCGACTCGACGCCCTCGAAGCGGAGCACGACGCGCTCGAGCGACTCCCAGTCGGTGGGCACGTCGACCTCGACGCGGTAGTCGCCGGTGGGGTTCTCGTCCGGCACGTAGGGCGGCTCGACCGGGAACGGGTACTGCACGTTCGTGTAGGCGGGGAGGCCGAAGCGGCCGTCCTGGCCGAGCACCCAGTGGCTCGGCACGGGGATCTCGTCCCAGCCGGAGTCGTCGAACGCCGGGTCGGCCATCTCGTCGGAGAGGCCGCGCGGCGTGGGGGAGAGGCGGAACCGCCAGTCGCCGTTCAGCACGATCCGCGGGGCGTCGGAGTGCAGGCAGGAACGGGGACGTCGGGCGGGGCCCGTCGTGGGGGCGAAGTCCTCGAAGTAGGGGAGGGCGTGCGTCATGGGCTTCCTTGCGCGTGGGCGGGGGCGGCGACGTGCCGCTCATCCATCATCGTGGGTCCGGGGGCGCCGCGCCGAATGCGCGGGCGGCCGGGGAGGTCGCCCTGCCCGGCCGCCCGGATCCGTGCGCGGGTGGGTCAGCCCTTCACCGCGCCGTCCGTCAGACCGCCCCGCCAGAACTTCTGCAGCACGATCATCGCGATGATGAGCGGGATGATCGAGACGAGGACACCGCCCGTCGTCAGCTGGTAGAACTCCGGCAGCCGGTCGACCTGGCTGCGCCAGTTGTTGAGGCCGAGCGTGATCGGGTACAGCTTGTCGTCGGCCAGCATGATCAGCGGCAGGAAGTAGTTGTTCCAGATGCCGACGAGCTGGAAGAGGAACACCGTCACGAGCGCGGGCGTCATCGAGCGGAGCGCGAGCGTGTGGAAGATCCGCAGCTCGCTGGCGCCGTCGATCCGGCCCGACTCGATCACCGCGTCCTCCACCGACGCCTGCGCGTAGATCCGGCAGAGGAACAGGCCGAACGGCGAGACGAGCGACGGGATGAGCACCGACCAGTACGTGTTCGCGATCCCCATGCTGCTGAAGAGCAGGAACAGCGGCAGCGCGGTGGCGGTGCCCGGCACGAGCACGCCGCCGAGGATGGTGCCGAACACGATGTTCGATCCCCTGAACCTGTACTTCGCGAGCGCGTACCCGCCGGCGGCGGCGAAGTACGTCGCGATGAGCGCACCCACCCCCGCGTAGAGCACCGAGTTCATGAACCAGCGCACGAAGATGCCGTCGTCGTACGTGAACACCATCGTGAGGTTCTGCCAGAGGTTCATGTTCGCGAACAGGAACCCGTTGGTGCTGAACAGGTCGGCCGTCGTCTTCGTGGCCGCGACCACGATGTAGTAGACGGGGACGAGGAAGTACAGCGCGACGAGCGTGAGGATCGCCGTGACGAGGATCCGCGTGGCCGGCTTCGTGCCCGCCCCGTTCGTCTTCCCGACCTTGGAGGGCCGGCTCACCTTCGCCTCGGCGGCCTGCGCGAGGCGCTTCTGCTCCGCCTTGTCCCCGGCGCCCTCGCCGGTGGTCGGTCGGATCTCCGTGGCGGTCATGCGCGCGCCTCCTTCTTCTTCGCGGCGGCGGCTTCCCGCTCCTCCTTGGGCTTCCGGTTCGTGATGCCGAGGAACACGAACGACAGCACGAACGCGGCCAGCGCGATGATGACGGCCTGCGCCGCGGCCACGCCGTAGTCGTTGTACGCGAACGCCGTCGTGTAGGCCGACAGGTTCGGCGTGTACTGCGAGTCGATCGCGGGCGCCGAGGTGCTGAGCACCTGCGGCTCCGCGAACAGCTGCAGCGTGCCGATGATCGAGAAGACGCTCGCGAGCACGAGCGCCGGCCGGATGAGCGGCAGCTGGATCGAGAAGGCCGTGCGCCAGGCGCCCGCCCCGTCGATGCGCGCGGCCTCGTACACGTCCCCGGGGATCGACTTCAGCTGGGCGATGATGATGAGCATGTTGTAGCCCGTGTAGGTCCAGGTCACGATGTTCGCGATGGACCACAGCACGGTGCCGGCGCCGAGGAAGTCGAGCTGGACCCCGAACATCTCGCCGATGTCGATGATGGGCGACAGGCCCGGGATGTAGAGGAAGCCCCACAGGATCGTCGCGATGACGCCCGGGACGCCGTACGGCATGAAGTAGGCCGCCCGGAAGAACTGGGGCCACTTCGCCGACGCCGACTCGAGCAGGAGCGCGAGGATCGTGCAGAGGATGATCATCACCGGCACCTGCACGATGCCGAACAGCAGCACCCGACCGATGGACGCCGTGAAGGCGTCGTTCTGGAGCGCGAGCACGTAGTTCTCCAGCCCCGCGAACGCGGTGGTCACGCCCTGCTCGCCGAAGAGGCCCTCGCGGCGCACGGTCGTGAACGACTGGAACACGGCGTAGAGGATCGGGAGCACGAAGGTCAGCAGGAAGACCGCGAGGAACGGCGCGAGCAGCACCCACGGTGCGATGGTCTGCGACTTCTTCAGCTGGCCCCGGCTGACCCCCGAGCGCGGGGCGCGGGTGGGACGGACGGCGGTGCGCGAGCCCGCGGGCCGCGTGTCGACGCTCATGCGGACGCCGCCTCGACCGTGAGCCCCTTGTTGCGGAAGGCCTCGATCACGGCCTCCTGCGCGAGAGGCAGGGACTCGACGAGGGTCTGGCCGCTCGTGAGCTTGCGGCGGAACTCGTCCTGCAGCGTGTTCAGCGTGAACTGCGTGAGCGGGCACCAGGTCCAGTCGAGGTTCTGCTCCTTCGCCGCGGGGACGAAGACCTCCTGGTTGTAGCTCTGGCCGCCGAAGAACGCGCTGGGCTCCTGCCGGGCCGCACCGATGTAGTCGGTCGCCGGGGACCAGCCGATGCCGGAGTTCTCGATCATCGCGTCGATGCCCTCGGGCGAGGTCGTCATCCAGGTCATGAACTTGAGCGCCTCCACCGGGTGCTTGCTGTTCGCGAGCACGGCCGCGGTGGATCCGCCGAGGTAGCTCGACCCGTACGCCCCGTCGAAGGACCACGTCTGCATGGGCGCCACGCGCCACTTGCCCTCCGCGCCGGAGACCGACTGGATGAGGGCGTCGCCCCAGCTGGCGCTCGTGGCGCCGAAGATCTTCGCGTCGGCCGCGGCCGCGTACCAGGGCGGCGAGTACGCCGTGTACGTCGTGTTGACGACGTCGTCGTCGATCGCCTTGTCGAAGAACGCGGCGACCTCCTTCGTGCGGTCGTCGAGCATATCGACGACCCAGCGCTCGCCGTCGATCCGGAACCAGTTCGCGCCGGCCTGCGTCGCGTAGGAGGTGAAGACGCTGGCGTCCGAGACGGGGAAGCAGTCGAGGTAGTTGCCGGCGCCGGTCTTGCGGACCTCGGCGCTGATGGCGGCCCAGTCGTCCCACGTGGCGGGCGGCTGGCCGCCCACCTGGTCGAGGAGCTCGGGCTGGTAGTAGAAGGCCATGGGGCCGGAGTCCTGCGGGATCCCGAAGACGCCGTCCTGGAAGCTGACCTGCTTCCACAGCGCCTCGTCGTAGCGGTCCTCGTACTCCTCGACGCCGTAGCGGGTGAGGTCGACGAGCCCGTTCGCGAGGAGGAACTCGGGGAGCTGCCGGAGCTCGACCTGGCCGATGTCGGGGCCACCGCCCGCGGTGATGGCCGAGTACATCTTGTTGTAGCCGCCGGCGTTGCCGCCGGGGATCCACACGGCCTCGACCTGGATGTCCGGGTTCTGCGCGTTCCACACGTCGGCGACCTTCTGCAGGTCCTTCAGCCACGCCCAGTACGTGAGCGTGACCTTCTCGCCCGGTGCGGCTGCCGGGATCGGCGGGTCGGAGTTGACCAGCCTCCCGCCCGGTGCCGAGCAGGACGCGAGGGCCAGCGTGCCCGCGGCGGCGGCCCCCACCCCCAGAGCCTGTCTCCTGCTGATCGAATGCATCGTCGCATCCCCTCCGTCGTCGTCGATGGAATCGGCGCGTGGCGCCACTCGCCACTCTAGGCGGCGGGCGAAACTTATTCCTAACCCGTGGTCGGGATTCCTGGGAGCGCGGCGGGCGGTGTCCGGGAGCACCCCGTCCGGGGGCGCGGGCGCTCGGGTGCTCGCGGCGGACGGCGGGTCGACGGCGCGCGTCAGCGCCGCGCGCCGCGGTTCCGCACGGCCCACTCGAGCGCGTGCATCGCCTGGTCCTTCGTGAGCCGTGTCTCGAGGCCGCAGTGCGGGCAGACCACGCGGTAGGTGGAGCGGAGGCGGATCAGCGGCACGAGGAACGCCGTGAGCCGGACGGTGCGGTGCAGCACGCGCTGGGGGTTCGCCACGCCGCAGCGGAGGCACGCGAACGTGACGATCACGATGAGGGCGTCGCGGGCGCGGGTGCCGAACAGGAGGATCACCTCCCGAGGCTACGCGCGGCGACGCGGAGCATAGGGCGTCGAGCGGCCCCCGGACGAGGACGCGACGCGGAGCGGATCACCCGGTACGTTCGAGGGACACGCACACGGCAGATCGGCCCCGCATGACCACGCACCACGACGGCGCGCACGTCTCGCCCGCGGCGGCCTGCCCCGGAGCCCCCGCGTGATCGTCTTCGTGGTCGTCGGCGCCGTCGGCCTCCTGCTCCTCCTCTCCAGCATCGTGCTCGGCGACCTGCTCGACGCGATCGGCGGCGGCGACGGCCTCGTCTCGGGCGTCGCGCTCGGTGCGGCCCTCGCCATCTACGGGGTCGGCGGCGTGCTCGCCGACCAGGCGGGCATCGGCTCCGGCGGCGCCATCGCGATCGCCGTGGCCCTCGCGCTCGTCGCCCTCGTCGTGGTGCAGCTCACCGTCCGCTTCGTCGCGAAGCAGGAGAGCGGCGGCACGTACTCGCCCGTCGGGATGGTCGGCGTCGTCACCTCGCCCACGTCCTCCGCGGGCGGTGAGGTGCGTCTCGAGCACATCCGCGAGCTGGAGCGCCGGCTCGCCACGAGCGACGAGCGCCTCCCCGTCGGCACCCGCATCCGCGTCGTCTCCGAGGACGGGTTCCGGGTGCACGTCGAGCCGGACGCGCCCGCGGACGCGGACCCCCTCACCTAGCAGCACCCGTCCCAACGAGAGGAACCATCCCGTGGACCTGATATCCGGCGGCACGACAGCCATCGCCGTCATCGTCGTCATCGTCATCCTGGTGGCGCTGGTGGCGTTCATCGCCTCCCGCGTGCGCCGCGTGCCGCCGAACCAGGCGCTCGTCATCGTCGGCCGCAACGCCGAGCGCAGCGAGGGCGGGGCCGGGTTCTCCAGCCCGCAGAAGGTCATCATCGGCGGCCGGACCTTCATCTGGCCGATCTTCCAGGAGGGCTTCACGCTCTCCCTCGAGCAGTACCAGACGAGCGTCACGGCCGAGGCGCGCGACGCTAACTTCATCAACACCGCCGTCGTCGCGACCGTCAACTTCAAGGTGACGGGCACGGAGGACGGCGTGCGCCGCGCCGTGCAGCGCTACCTCCTCCAGCAGGACGCCCTGCCGGAGATCGTCCGGCAGTCGCTCGAGGGCGCCATCCGCGGCCTCATCGGCGACCGTCCCGTGGACGAGCTCGTGAAGAGCTTCTCCGTCGTGGCGCAGGAGGCCGTGAACCAGACGAAGAACGACCTCGCGGAGCTGGGCCTCCAGATCGAGACGCTCAACGTCCGCGAGATCACGACGCCGGGCAGCACCTACCTCGACGACCGGGCCCGCTCGAACGCCGCGCGCGCCCGCCAGATCGCCGAGGTCGCGGAGGCCGAGAACAAGCGGATCTCCGCGCTCGCCGCGATCGAGAACGACCAGCAGACCGCCGAGCGCCAGCTCGAGCTCGACCTGCGCCGCGCGGCCATCAAGGCCGACACCGACCGCGCCAACGCCACCGCGTTCGCGGCCGGCGAGCTCGCGAAGGCCGAGCAGGACCGCCTGGTCGCCGACCAGGAGCGCACGGCCGTGGCCGCCCAGGCCGAGGTCTCGAAGGAGCGCCTGCGCATCGACGTGGAGCTCCCCGCCGAGGCGCGCAAGTACGCGACCGTCCAGGACGCGCAGGCGGCCCGCGACGCCGAGAAGGCGAAGGTCGACGTGGAGGTCTACCAGCGCACGCAGAACGCCGAGGCGGCGAAGACCGCGGCCGTGAATGAGGCCGCGTCCATCACCGCGCTCGGGAAGGCGAACGCCGACGCGATCCAGGCCCGCGGCCAGGCGGAGGCCGAGGCGGCCGCCGCGCTCGCCGAGGCGCAGAACAAGCTGTCGCGCGAGGCGCTGCAGGCGCGCATCATCGCGTCGATGCCGGAGATCGCCCGTGAGATGGCGGCGCCGCTCGCCAACGTCGACAACATGACGATCATCTCGGCGGACGGCGCGAACGCGCTCAACCGCTCGGTGGCCGAGAACATGGCGACCCTGCCGAAGCTGCTCAAGGACACCACGGGCATCGACGTCGCCACGGCGCTGAGCTCGTTCCTCGGCTCGACCGCCGCGGGCGCGACGGCCGGCTCCGGCGCGACCACCGCGGACGTCGGCCCCGCGACGGCCGCGTCCGAGGGCGCCGGGATCTGATCCCGATGACCGGGCTCCTCGGGGCGCACGCCGCCCCGGGGAGCACGGCGTGAGATCCACCAGCCCGTTCCGGGCGTTGTGGGGCGCGAACGCGCTCTCCAACCTCGCGGACGGGCTCGTCTTCGTCGCCATGCCGCTCGTCGCGGCAGAGCTCACGGACGACCCGCGGCTCGTGGCAGGGCTCGCGACGACGTACGCGCTCGTGCGGCTCGTGGTCGCGTTGCCGGTCGGCGTGCACGTCGACCGGATCGACCGGCGCACGCTGCTCGTGGTCGCGAACGCGCTCCGCGGCGTGGCGGTGCTCGCGCTCGCGGTGTCGCTGCAGACGGGCGCCGGCTCCCTGGTCGTGCTCTACGCGGTGATGGCCGTGGTCGGCGTGCTCGAGAGCGCCGCCGACGGCGCCGCGGTCGCCGTGCTGCCGTCGCTCGTGCCGCGGGACGGCCTCGACCGGGCCAACGCGCGCATCTCGGGCACGCAGCTCGTGGCGGACGAGTTCGTGGGGCCGCCGCTCGGCGGGATCCTCTTCGCGCTCGCCGCCGCCGTGCCCGTGTACGCGACGGGCGGGCTGTGGCTCGCGGCCGGCGCGATGGCGCTCGCCCTGCCGCGGCGCTCGCCCGCCGCGGCTCCCCTCGACGGGCCGCGCGCCTCCGTCGTGCGCGAGGCTGCGGAGGGCGTGCGCTGGCTCGCGCGGCACCGTGTGGTCGGATCGCTCGCCCTCATCGGCGGCCTGGCCAGCGTCGGCTACATGCTCCCGTTCTCGGTGCTCGTGCTCTTCGCGCGCGACCGGCTCGGGCTCGACGCGGCCGGCTACGGCGTGCTCCTCGCGGCGTCGGCGCTCGGCGGCCTGGCCGGATCCGCGATCGCCGCGCCCCTGCGCTCCCGCCTCGGCGCCCGATGGACCATCACGGCCGCCCTCGCGCTCGGCTGCGCGAGCCTCGCCGGGCTCGCGGTCGCGCGGGATCCGGTCGTCGCGGGCGTCCTGCTCGCGCTCTACATCCTGCACGCGGTGGTCTGGAGCGTCTGCGCGACCTCGCTCCGGCAGCGCCTGGTGCCGGATCCGCTGCTCGGCCGGGTGGGCGCCGCCGGCCGCGTGCTCAGCCTGCTCGGCCTGGCGGTCGGATCCGCGCTGGGCGGCGCGCTCGCGACGGCGGGCATCGCGGTGCCGACGATCGCGGGGTCCGTGGCGTTCGCGGGCTGCGCGGTGGTCGCGGTCGTGAGCTTGCGCGGGACGGCGGATGCGACGGCCTGATCGCCGACGACGGCTGTGGAGGACGCGCCCGCGGCGTCGCTCGCGTCGCGACCATCGAAGGATGTCCTTCGATGCCCGGTCCGAACAGCGACGCGTCACGGGCGCCGCCGAGCTCCGAGCCCTCGCGAACCCGCTGCGGCTCGCCATCCTCGAGGAGATGACGCTCGACGGTCCCCTCACCGCGTCGCAGCTCGCCCCTCGCGTGGGAGCGTCGCCCAGCCTCTGCTCCTTCCACCTGCGGCATCTCGCGGAGCACGGCTTCGTCCGCGAGAGCGCGCGTCCCGGCGGGCGCGCACGTCCGTGGGAGGTGACGAGCGACGGCCTCCACCTCGAGTCGGAGGGGAGCGCGGAGGAGCGGCGGGCGGGCGAGGTCCTCCACCGCGTCCTCGTCGACCGGTGGCTCGCGCGGTACGGGGAGTGGCGCGAGACGGCGACGGCGTACCCGGAGCAGTGGCGGGACGCCGCCGTGCACGACCAGTACGGGTACTGGCTGACGCCGGCCGAGCTCGCGGAGCTGCGGCAGCGCATCGAGGACATGATCCGGCCGCTCCACGGCGAGCGCCGCACGGATCCCGCGTCCCGGCCCGCGGGGGCGCTGCCCGTCGAGCTGCTCGTGCTGGGCTACCCGATGCGCCCTGCCCCGTGACAGGGATCGCCGCCCGGCCCCTCGCGCGACTGTTCGGCGATCGCCGCTCACGCATCTACCTGGGCGGGCAGATCGCCTCGATCTTCGGCGACACCGCCCTGTTCCTCTCGACGGCGGTGTGGGTGCGGGAGCTGACCGGATCCGACGGCGCCGCCGCCGCGACGTTCCTCTTCCTCACCGCGCCCGCCCTGGCCTCGCCGTTCGTCGGGGTGCTCGTCGACCGGGTGCGCCGGCGGCCCCTGCTCATCATCGTGAACGCGATGACGGGCGCCGTGGTCCTGCTCCTGCTGCTGGTGCGCGATGCCGGCGACGTGCGGCTCGTCTACGCCGTCATGACGCTCTACGGCGCCGCGTCCACGATCATCTCCTCGGCGCAGTCCGCCCTCCTGCCGGCGATCGTCCCGGAGGAGCTGCTCGGCGACGCCAACGGCCTGCTCCAGACGGTCCAGCAGGGTGCCCGCGTGCTCAGCCCGGTCGTGGGCGTCGGCCTGTTCACGGCGTTCGGGGGCGGCATGGTCGCCGTCGTCGACGCCGTCTCGTTCGCCGTGGCCGTCGTCACGCTGATGGTCATACGGGTCGACGAGCCGACCCCGTCCCCGCGCGACCGGACGGTGTCGGTGCGGGCGGACATCGGCGCGGGCTTCGCGCACGTGCGGACGGATCCGGCGCTACGCGTGATCGTGGTCGTCTGCGCCGGGGTGTGGGGCGCGCTCGGCCTCTCGGAGAGCGTGGTGTTCGCCGTCGTGAGCCAGGGCCTCGGGCTGGAGCCGTCGTTCCTGGGCGCGACGTCCAGCCTGCAGGGCGCCGGCGCCCTCGTCGGCGGCGTCCTGTCCGCGCGCCTGATCCGGTGGCGCGGGGAGCTGCGAGTGGCCGGCGGCGCATCCGCCGCGCTCGCCGCGGGTTTCCTGCTCTGGATGCTGCCGGACGCGCCGGCGGTCCTGCTCGGCTCCCTCGTCCTGGGTGCCGCCCTGCCCCCGCTCGTCGTCGGCTGCACGACCCTCATCCAGAGGCGGTCACCCGATCGCCTGCGCGGCCGCGTCCACTCGGCGTTCGACATGGCGCTCACGGTGCCGCAGACGGCGGCGATCGCGGTCGGGGCCTCGCTCGTCGCGCACATGCCCTACCGAGCGCTGCTCATCGTGATGTGCGTCGTCCTCGCGGGTGCCGCGGCGGTGCTCCTGCGAGCCGGCCCGCGGGTCGACGCGGGTCCTCTCGGCCCGGATCCAGCCGGTTGACGTGTCGGGATCACCCCGCGTTCGGCAGCCGCACCTCCACGAGCCCGCCCGTGACGCGTGTCTCGAAGCGGGGCTGTGGCGCGGTGGCGGGTCCGTGGATCACGGCGCCGGTCGCGAGGCTGAAGACGCTGTCGTGCCACGGGCAGGTGACGCACGCCTCGCCGGTCGTGGGGTCGGTGCCGAGCTCGCCCTCGTCGAGCGGGGCGGAGAGGTGGCTGCACACGTTGCTGAGGGCGTCGACGGTCATGCCGTGGCGCCGCACGAGCACGGGCAGGCCCGCGACGTCGCGCTTCGTGAGGCGGCCGTCGGGCAGGTCGTCGAGCTGGCCGAGCTCCTGCCAGCCCACCGGGAAGCGGTGCGGCACGTCCTCCGCGTGGTTCGCGCCCGCCGCCTGGCGGTAGGCGAGGTGGCCGCCGAGGAAGCCGCCGGCCGACACGAGCCCGAGGCCCGCGAGACCGAGCAGCCGGCCGCTCGTCTGCTTGCCGCGCGCCCGCTGGATCCAGGAGAGCCCGTAGAGGCCCGTCGCGAGCGCGTTGGCCGCGGAGTGCACGATGCCGACGCGCATCTGCTGCTCGTGCAGCTGCGACCAGTCGGCGTAGCCGGAGACGATGGACGGCGCGGCGCTGAGGATCCCGACGCCCACGAGCGCCTGGCTGGCCTTCTCGTTGCCGGGCAGGAAGTCCAGCACGGCGGAGGAGACCCACGCGCCGGTCGGGATCAGCACGGCGACCGGGTGCAGCGGGTGCCCGAACGGCACGCCGTGCAGCAGGTCGGCCAGCGCCCGCGGCTTCAGCAGCGCGGTGACGACGCCCTTCACCCGGTCGACGATCGGATCCAGCGCCTCGGCGTCCTCGATCCTCGTGATGGCCGCGACGAGCTTCAGCTCCCTCATGGGGTCTCCTGCCGGTTCCGGCGCCGCCGTCGGCGCTCTCTCCCCAGGGAACGCCCGCGGGCGAGCAGTGACAAGGCCGGGCGGGTCGATCCTCAGCGGCCACGACGAGCGCGGCCCCCGCCGCTCCGACCTCGTCCTCGTCCTCGTCCTCCTCAGCGGAGGCCGGGCCAGCGGATCCGCTGACGCGGCGGGTGCGACCGGCGCACCCCAGTCGTCCGTCTGGAGTTCACGTCCGCTCCTGTGGATGCCCGGCACGGCTCGCGGCGCGTCAATAGGGTTCGACTGCTCCCCGGCGACGGTCGCCGCGGACCACCAGGAGTCCTCATGTCCTCTTCCCTCGGCGCCGCCGCGCGTCTCACCCCACGGCGCATGCTGGCGACGGCCGCCCTCGCGGCGGTCATCGCTCTCGGCGTCTCGGTCGCCACGCCGGCCGGTCCGGCGACCGCGACGCCCGTCGTGGCCTCCTCGTCCGCATCTTCGTCCCCGGTAGCCGATCCGATCGCGGCGAGCGAATGGCTGCACATCTCCTCTCGCACCTACTTCGTTAGTTCGACCGACCTCTCCATGCTGGCAAGCCAACAGATCTCCCTCGCGGGACTCGCGGTGAAGACCTGCACGGCACATGGATCGGGGAGGACGTGCGTGCCGCTCGTGGAGGCCGGCCTGCGCCTCCTCGGTCGGGTGACCGTGTTCACCTGCGGGGGCTTGAGCGGCTACACCGTGGTCGTCCCCTCGTTCGGGAAATCGCACTGCGGCCGCTGATCCACGCGCGCCGAGCCCCTGCGCGGAACCGCTCCGGACCCTCCTGGGCGGAGCGGTGCCCTCTGCCTCGGTAGCCGGATGCCGAACGGGCCGGAGCCGGGGCCGCTCCCGCGGCGGGTGCGCGTGGCACGCACCCGCCGTCTGCGGCGCGCCCTCGCCCGCACGTGCACAGGCGGCCCGCCGGGAGGCGGCGCGTCGCTACGGTTCGACTGCTCCGCGGCGATGGTCGTCGTGGACCATCAGGGGCCCCATGTCCTCTCGCCTCACGACCACCCCGCCGTCCACCACCCGACGCCTGCTCGCGACGGCCGCCCTGGCGGCGGTCCTCGGTCTCGGCGTGTCGATGTCCGCCCCGGCCGGCTCCGCATCCGCAGCCCCCGCCGCGTCGACCTCGTCCTCCGCGGCGCAGGCGGACCCGATCGCGGCGAGCCAGGCGGATCCCATCGAGCGCACGTTCTACGTCAGCCCGCGAGCGGTCGACAACATCAAGTCGGGGACACTCCAGCCCCGCGCGCTCGCGGGCCTGATCTGCACCCGGTTCCACTCGGGCCTGGGCTGCGTCGAGTCGCTCACCCTGGTGCTCCGGGGCGGGCCGGGGACGACCGACCCGCGCACGTGCCAGCGCGGTCAGGGCTTCACCATCTCGTACTTCTCGACGCACCGGTCGCACTGCGGCCGGTGACGGAGGCACATCCGGCCGGTGCCGGACCACGACGACCGCCGGGCCCGCGTCGCGGGGGCGATCGTCGGCGGCATCCGGCGCTCACGCTGCCGGCGCGATGACGGAGGGAACGGGCCGGAGGATCTCCTCCGGCCCGTTCCGCGCGTCGACGCGGGCTGGGTCCGCGTCACGCGTCCGTCCCCGCTCCGGTGCGCCACCGGCACGGCGGCACCCGTCCACAGGCGGTCCGGCGCGGCGCAGCGCATCGCTACGGTTCGATCGCTCCCCGGCGACGGTCGCCGCGGACCACAAGGAGTCCACATGCCCTCTCACCTCGGAACCACCCCGCGACGCACCTCTCGCCGCCTCCTGGCGACGGCCGCCCTCGCGGCGGTCGTCGGTCTCGGTGTCTCCGTCTCCACTCCGGCCGGCTCGGCATCCGCCGCCCCCGCCGCGCCGACCTCGTCCTCCACCGCGGACGCCGGCTCGATCACGGCGAGCCAGGCGGGACTGGTCAACCGCCCCTTCTTCGTCACGCCGTACGACCTCGCGCGACTCGCGTACGGCCAGACCGACCCCGACAAGCTCGCGGTCCAGATCTGCACGGCGAATCACACGGGGAGGGCCTGCGTGACGATCGCCTCCTACGTCCTCCGGCGTGGACAGGGCATGGTGGATTGGCGCACCTGCAACATCACCGGCGGCTACACCATCGTGTTCCCCGACGCCTTCCAGTCGCGCTGCGGCCGCTGACGGTCGAGCGGCACGCACCCGGCCGGGACCCCTCCGGCCCCTCCTGAGCGCACCCGCGCTCTCCGCACGGCCCGACGGGCCGGAGGTCTCCACCTCCGGCCCGTCTCGTCGTCCCCGGGTCCTGCCTCCGTCCCGCTCGGCATGCACGTCCGGACTCGTTCGGATGCGCAGCGGGTCGTCCGGAGGCCGGCGGACCGGGGCCGGAGGTCAGAGGCCGAGTGCACAGGCGCGGGCCGCGCGCACGGCCCGGCCCCGAGGACCCGCTAGCGTCTCGATCCGCCGCGATCCCCCCTTTCTCGCGCGCAGAAGGAACACCCATGTCATCTCAGATCAGCAGCGCCGCCCGCCGCCTTGCCGCCGCCCTGGCGCTCGCCGCCGTCGTGACCCTCGGGGTCTCCGTCGCCTCGCCGACGGATGCGGCGTCGGCCGCGAGCACGACCACGTGGACGCACTCCTCGGAGAGCCGCCCGGCCGACGCCGGGGCCGTGGCCGCGAGCGACCGCCGTCAGCCGACGGGGCGGCTGTACATCGCGCCCAAGTACTTCGACGAGTCGTACAGCGTCATCGTCGCCGCACATGACGTGTGCGACTCCTATCGCCTCGGCGAACAGTGCTACAGGAGCCTGCAGAAGCTGTTCATGAGCGACATGGCCGGGGAAGACGACTGCCAGGAACATGGCGCGGACGCGGTGATTCCCTACATCCAGTACTCGCACTGCCGCAAGTCCTGACGGATCCGATGCATCGGGCGGGCCGGGGGATCTCCTCCGGCCCGTTCTGCACGTGGGGCGCCTGACGCCTGCCGCTCCATCACCTGCCCCCAGGTTCCTCGCGGGCTCTCAGGCGTCCGGATCCTGCGCCGCATGCCGGGACGCGACGGGTCGGCCGCGTCGCGCGGCCCGGTAGCCCGGCGCCCGCAGCCGCCGCGTCCACGGATAGGTGGTGTCCCCGGGCGGCGCCGCGAGCACCGGATCCGCGCGCGTCGCCGTGTCGAGCGGCCCGCTCGCGTCGTGGCCCAGCTCGATGCGCGCCGCCACGTGCCACCGCCCGCGCGGCGTCGCGTGCACGAGCCGCATCCCGGCGGGCCGGGTCGCGAGCGCCCGCCCGAGGTCGGCGGCGCCGGCCGGCAGCGGCGGATCCGCGTCCACCAGCACGCCGACGAGCACCGGTCCCGCGGATCCGCGGTACGGCATCAGCGTGGTGAGTCGCGCGCCGGAGAGCGCGCGCCGCGGTGCGAGGAGGAATCGGCCGAGCGGCGAGAGGCCCGTGGTCGCGAGCAGCAGGTCGACCGTGGTGCCGCCGCCGTCCGGGATCCGCAGTGCCAGCCCGAGCACGTCGGGGAGCGCTGGCGGGAGGCCGCCGCCGCGGGAGAAGCGGGCGTCGACGGCGAGCGGCGCGTCGAGCCTGTCGAGCCACGCGAGCCCGGATGCGGCACGGCCCGCGACGGGCGTCAGCGTCCCGGAGAGCGCGACGCCGTGCGGATGCAGCGGCCGCGGCCGACGCACGAGGCGGACGGCGGAGACGAGCCCCGCGAGGACGTTCCCGCCGACGCGGGCCGTGGTGCCGGACATCCCCCGACCCTATTCCGGTGCGCGCTCGGCGTCCCGGATGCGTCCGGGTGCGATCAGCGCATGGGCCCTCGTGAGGAGGCGCTCCAGCTCCGCCGCGTCGGCCGCGTCGAGATGGGGGAGCGCGCGTGTCAGGGCGTCGCCGATCGGTCGGCGCCCCTCCTCGTGCAGGGCGCGCCGAGCGGTCTCCGGCGCGAGCCGCACGAGGGTGCGTCTCCCGTCGGCCGGATCCGCCTCGAGCCGCAGCACGCCCTTGTCGGCCAGCTGCCGGGCCAGCGTCGAGACCCAGCTCTGCGCGAGCCCGGTCGTCTCGCAGAGCTGGCGGATGGTGCTGCCGGGCTGCCGGGCGACGGCCTCGATGAGCGTCAGCTCGCCGCCGGTCACCGGGAGGTCGCGCCCGCCCTGGCTGGCCTCGAGGGCGATCTCGCGCAGGATCCGGGCGAGCCGGCTCAGCGCGACGACGTCGATCGCGGGCTCCCGAGCGGCCATGCCCACCTCCTTCGCTGACGACGCGGGCTCTTGCGCCTGCCCTGGATGGACAATAGCATCTGCCACAGATGCATCGCATGCAGATGTATTTGTTCCGGCACCGACGGGCCGGATGCCGGAGGTGGAGGAGGGTCGCGGATGGACGTGTCGGACGCGCTCGTCTCCATCGCGCTGATCCTGCTCGTGGTGCGGCAGCTCCGGGGTCGACGCCTGACGCTCCTCAGCCTCCTGTGGCCGGTCCTGCTCGTGGCCTGGGCGGGGGTCGAGTACCTCGGCGCCGTCGCGCCGTTCGCATCCGACCGTGCGCTCGTCGCGGGCCTCGGCGCGCTGGGTGCGACGCTGGGCGTCGCGTGCGGGCTCCTCACCCGGGTGGAGGCGCGTGCCGGGGTCGTCGTCGCCCGGGCGTCCTGGCTCGCGGCGGCCGCGTGGATCGCGGGGATGGGCGGGCGCCTCGCCTTCGGCCTGATCGCCCTCCACGGGGGCGGGCGGATCATCGCCGAGGCGAGCGTCCGTCTCGACCTGCACGCGGCAGGCACGTGGTCGACCGCGCTCATCACGATGGCCCTGGCGGAGGTGGTGGCGCGGACCGCGGTGCTCGCCGCACGGCATCGGACGATCACCCGACGCATCGCGGGCGAGCGCGGCGATGGTCGCCGCGCGTCCGCCGCCGCGCTGGCCACCCCCGCGGACGACGGAGGGCCGGAGGGGTGATCCCCTCCGGCCCTCGCGCGATCGCGTCCGGCCTGCGCCGGACGACGGCTCGCTACGGCGTCGGCATGCCGCCGTTGACGTTGAGCGTCTCGCCGATCACGTAGCTCGACTCGTTCGACGCGAGGAACACGTAGGCGGGGGCGAGCTCGGCCGGCTGGCCGGCGCGGCCGAGCGGGGTCTGCTCGCCGAACTCGGGCAGCGCGTCGGCGGGCTGGCCGCCCGCGGTCTGCAGTGGCGTCCAGATCGGGCCGGGCGCGACGACGTTCACGCGGATGCCCTTGGGCGCGAGCTGCTGCGCGAGGCCCTTGGAGAACGCGTTGATCGACGCCTTGGTCGTGGCGTAGTGCACCAGGTTCGGCGACGGCGCGTAGGCCTGGATCGACGACGTGTTGATGATCGTCGAGCCGGGCTTGAGGTGGGGGAGCGCGGCCTTCGTGATCCAGAACATCGCGTAGACGTTGGTCTTGAAGGTCAGGTCGAACTCCTCGTCCGAGATGTCCTCGAGCGCGTCGACGTTCTGCTGCTTGCCCGCGTTGTTGACGACGATGTCGAGGCCGCCGAGGCCCTCGACCGCCTTCGCGACGAGCTCGCGGCTGAACTCCGCGGTGGAGATGTCGCCGGGGATGGCGACGGCCGTGCGTCCCGCCTCCTCGATGAGGGCGACGACCTTCTTCGCGTCCTCCTCCTCCTCGGGCAGGTAGGAGAGCGCGACGTCCGCGCCCTCGCGGGCGTAGGCGATGGCGACGGCCGCGCCGATGCCGGAGTCGGCGCCGGTGACGAGGGCCTTGCGTCCCTCGAGGCGGCTGGATCCACGGTAGGTCTTCTCGCCGCGGTCCGCGGTCTCGTCCAGGTCGGCGTCGAGGCCGGGCCCGTCCTGCTGCTGCGCGGTCGGGTCGATGTCGGCGTACATCTTGGTCGGGTCCTGGAACGTGTACTGGTCGGTGCTCATGTGCTCTCCTTCGGCTGGTGCGTCGTGCGGGTGCGTGGGGTGCCGGGCGTCAGCTCGGCGGGGTGTCGTCGAGGTCGATGTCCTGGCCGGCGAGGTCGTTGTCGGCGAGGACCGGCTCGGCCTCGCCGTCGACGCCGAGGGCGTCGGCCTCGGGCTCGGCGTCGGCCGCCGCGACGGCGTCGTCCTCATCGATCTGCTCCACGGGCTCGTCGGTGTCGGGGAGGACGGTCTCGCCGGCGACCGCGTCGTTCACGACGGTCTCCTGGTCCATGCCGACCGCGTCGAGGGCCGTGTCGTCGCCGGTGGCGTCGTCACCGGGGGTGGAGGAGGTGGCGTCCGTCACGGTCACTCACCCGCCTCGGGCTTGGGGTGGCCGGGGATCGAGTCGCCGCTGAGGTTGAGCTCGTCGGGATCCACGTCGATCTCGCCGACGTCGTCGGGTCCGCCCGATCCGGGCAGCACCTGCACGTCGTCCGCGGCGGCGGGCACGTCGTCGGAGACGCCCTCGCTCTCGACGATCTGCTGCTCCTGCTTCACCTGCGTGTCGTCCTCGCTGGGCGAGATGAAGTCCTTGTCCTGATTGGTGTCTGAGGTGTCCGCGGGCTGGAGGCGCGGGTCGTCGGTGTCCATGCGGCCGACGCTACGCTCGGCCTCCCGCGGCGTGTGGTGGCGTTCAGGCAACGCCCATGCACGGGATCCGGGCGGGGCGTCGCCGGGGATCCCGAGCCGCATCACATGTCGTCGGGACCCTCGCCGAACGGGTCGGGGGCGTCCTCGCGGGCGTCCTCCTCGGCGGCCTCGGCCAGCTCCTCCATCGAGTCGGCGTCGATGGCTGCGGGCTCGGCGAGCGGGTGGCGCGCGGCGCCGTCGGCCGTCGGATCCGTCACGTCAGCGGCCTTCGGGGTCGACGTGGCCGGCGGCGTCGTCGGCGGGCGCGCTCATGTGCGAGTCGGCCGCGGTGACGGAGCGGTTGTCCGGCACCTCCGGGTACTCGGCGCTCGCGGGATCCGCGTCCTCCACCTCGAGGGCGTCCTCCTCCGCGTGCCCGTAGTCGGTGCCCTCCGGCTCGCGGACCGCGTCTCCCACGCCGGCGGGGCCGCCGTCGGCCGCGACCACGTCGTCCACGGTCACCAGCCCGTCGGGATCGCCGGGGCCGCGCCCGGTGCGGATGCCGTCTGCGTGCTCGTCGCGATCGCTCATGCCCCCACCCTACGAGCGGGGGCGGGCGGCGACCCGGTCCCGGACTGTGCACGGAGCAGCGGGCGCCGGGCGGATCCTCGATGTACTGGCGTCCCGCGGCACGATCCCGACCGCTCCCGACGCGCGGATGCGACGCGTCACGACGACCGCAGGAGGCGATGGCGACATGGACATGCGATACGGGATCAACCCGCACCGGGACCCTGCGCGGCTCGCACCCGTCCTCCCGGACGCCATGCCCTTCTCCGTCGTCAACGGCGAGCTCTCCTACGTGAACGTCCTGGACGCCCTGAACGCGTGGCAGCTCGTGCGCGAGGCCGGCGTCGCACTCGGCGCGGTGGTGGCCGCGTCGTTCAAGCACGTGTCCCCGGCGGGCGTCGCCCGGTCGGGCGGGCTGGATGCCGTGCTCCGCGCCGACGCCGGGCTCGACGCCGCGGAGGAGGTCGACGACGTGACGAGCGCGTACCTGCGGGCCCGGGATGCCGACCCCAAGTCGTCCTACGGCGACTTCATCGCCGTCAGCCACGCGGTCACCCTCGATCTGGCGACCCGCGTGTCGTCCGTGGTGTCCGACGGGATCATCGCCCCGGCCTTCGAGCCCGGCGCCGTCGACATCCTGCGACGGAAGAAGGGCGGCGCCTTCGTCGTGCTCGAGGCCGACGAGCGCGTCGTGCCTCCTGCCGAGGAGTCACGGGACGTGCACGGGGTGCGTCTCACGCAGCCGCGGGACGACATGGTGATCGACCGGCGGCTGCTCGCGCCCGCGGACGGGGGGCCGCTGCCGGATGGCGCCGTGGACGACCTGCTCCTCGGAATGGTCGCGCTCCGCTACACACAGTCGAACTCCGTCGCGTACGTCCGCGACGGCGTCACCCTGGGGATCGGCGCGGGGCAGCAGTCGCGGGTCGACTGCACGCGTCTCGCCGGCGCGAAGGCCGATGCCTGGTGGCTGCGGCGCCTCCCGGAGGTGCGGGACATGGCGTTCCGCTCCGGGGTCGGGCGACAGGAGCGGATCAACGGGCGGATCCGCTGCCTCGAGGGCGACATGACGCCAGACGAGGCATCCCGACTGTCCCGCGTGCTCCTCGGCGGAGTCCCGGTGATCGACGCCGCCCGACGACGCGCATGGCTGGCGGGGCTCGATGCCGTGGCCTTCGTCTCCGACGGGTTCCTGCCCTTCCGCGACAACGTCGACCACGCCCGGCGGCACGGTGTGTGCTGGATCGCGGAGCCCGGCGGATCCGTGCGCGCCGACGAGGTCGCGGCCGCGTGCGCGGAGCACGGGATCGTCCATGTCCGGACCGGCCTGCGGCTGTTCCACCACTGAGGCGGCTCGCCGCGAGGAGGGACGCACGGCACGGACCCATCGGTCACCAGGTGCCTCTGCCACGCCGTGCGGCCCGGGCGCCCCCGATCCGGGGTCGCGCGACCGCCCCGCGGAGGGTCCCCGCGGGTCGTCGTCGGCCGGGTTGCGTTCTCGCCCGAGCACCTCGATAGTAGGTGAGCCTTACCTAACTCGCACGCCAGCTCGTGACCCGGACACGGCTCCACCTCGACCGTGAAGGACCCATGCCTCCCACTCCGCACGCCCCCGTCCCCCTGTCCTCCACCCTCCTCGACGACCGCCCCGTGACTGCCGGATCGGAGGCGGACCCCGCCGCCGCGCTGTTCTCCGACCGCTCGCTCCCCGGCTGGGACGCCGCGCTCCGCGCCGCCGCCGACCACGTGCGCTCCGCCGCCCGGCGCGCCGACGGCCCGTTCACCGGGATCACGCCCGACCGCCTCCGCCGCTCCTTCGCGGGCCTCGACCTCGACCGCCCGCTCGGCGGCCTCGACGCCGCGCTCGACGAGCTCGACGACCTCTACCTCCGCGACGCCGTCTGGTTCCACGACCCGTCGTACGTCGCGCACCTCAACTGCCCGATCCTCATCCCGGCCCTCGCGGGGGAGCTCATCCTCTCGAGCGTCAACACGTCGATGGACACGTGGGACCAGAGCGCGGGCGCGACCCTCATCGAGCGGTCGCTCATCGACTGGACGGCGGGCCGCATCGGCCTCGGCGACGACGCGGACGGCGTCTTCACGAGCGGCGGCAGCCAGTCGAACCTCCAGGCGCTGCTGCTCGCGCGCGACGAGGCGGCGGCCGTGCACGGGCTGTCGATGGCCGACCGGCAGCGGATGCGGATCCTCGTGAGCGAGGTCGGCCACTTCAGCGTGGAGAAGAGCGCCCGCATCCTCGGGCTCGCGCCCGACGCGGTCATCCGCGTGCCCGCCGACGACGCCATGCGGATGCGCGTCGACGCCCTCGAGCGCGAGCTCGCGCGCTGCTACGCGGCCGGCCTCCTGCCGATCGCCGTGGTCGCCACCGCGGGCACGACCGACTTCGGCAGCGTCGACCCGCTCCCCGTGATCGGAGACGTCTGCCGCCGCGAGGGCATCTGGCTGCACGTCGACGCGGCCTACGGCGGCGGCCTCCTCACGTCGCTCCGGCACCGGCGGCTCCTCGACGGGATCGAGCGCGCCGACTCCGTGACGGTCGACTACCACAAGACCTTCTTCCAGCCCGTGAGCTCCAGCGCGCTGATCGTGCGCGACGGCCGCACGCTCCGGCACGCGACCCTGCACGCGGACTACCTGAACCCCGCCGACCGGGCCCACGAGGAGATCCCGAACCAGGTCGACAAGTCGCTGCAGACCACGCGGCGCTTCGACGCGCTCAAGCTCTGGCTCACGCTCCGCACGGTGGGCGCCGACGGGGTGGGGCGGATGCTCGACGACGTCATCGCGCTCGCCGACCGCACCTGGCTCGCGATGCGGCGGGATCCGGCGCTCGAGGTGGTGGTGCGCCCGGAGATCAGCGCGCTCGTGTTCCGGTACGTGCCGGCGGGGGAGCGGGACGGATCCGCGGGGCCCGACGCGGGCGCCCGCTCGGACGCCGTGAACCGCGGCATCCGGCAGGCGATCCAGGACTCGGGCCGGGCGATGGTCGCGGCGACGCGCGTCGGCGGGCGCGCGCACCTGAAGCTCACGCTGCTGAACCCCGCGACCACGGACGCGCACATCCGCGAGATCCTCGGGATGGTCGTGGCGGCGGGGGACGCGCTCGACGCGGGGTTGGGCGACGTCACCGTGGCTGCGGAGGCCGGCCACGCCGCCGACGCCGCCCGTGCCGTCGACGCAGTGGCGGAGGTCGCCCGATGAGCGCCGCGACATCGGTCGGCGCGCCCGACCGCATCCGCGACGTCGTCGCCGTGGGCCTCGGCCCGGCGAACCTCGGGCTCGCGTGCCTCGCGGATCCGCTCGACCTCGACCTCGTCGTGCTGGAGCGGAAGCCGCGCTTCGACTGGCACCCCGGCATGATGCTGCCGAGCGCGCACCTGCAGACGCCGTTCCTGGCCGACCTCGTGACGCTCGCGGATCCGACCTCGCGCTTCTCGTTCCTCGCCTACCTCAAGGACACCGGGCGGCTCTACTCCTTCTACATCCGCGAGGACTTCTTCGTGCTCCGCAGCGAGTACGTCGCGTACTGCCGGTGGGCGGCGGAGCGCGCGCGGGGGATCGAGCTCGATCGCGACGTGCGGGCGATCCGCTACGACGAGGCCGCGGGCGCGTACGTCGTCGAGTCGGTCGACTCCGCGGGCGGCGCGCACGTGCACCGCGGACGGAACCTCGTGGTCGGCGTGGGCACCCCGCCGTGGCTGCCCGAGGCCGTGCGCGACCTCCCGGGCGTCGTGCACAGCTCCGGCTACCTCGGCGCCAAGGACGCGCTGCAGGAGCGGGATGCGATCACGGTCGTCGGCAGCGGGCAGAGCGCCGCCGAGATCTACCGCGACCTCCTCGAGGACGTGGACTCCCGCGGGTACCGGCTCGACTGGATCACGCGCTCGCCCCGGTTCTTCCCGCTCGAGTACACGCGGCTCACGCTCGAGATGACGAGCCCGGAGTACAGCGACCACTTCTTCGGCCTGCCCGCGGAGGCCCGCGACGTGCTCCTGCGCGAGCAGCGGAACCTCTACAAGGGGATCGACTCCGAGCTCATCGACGACGTCTTCCACACGCTCTACCGGAAGCGGCTCGCCTTCGACGCGCTGCGGGCGGAGGGGCGGCTGGCGCACGGCGGCGACGCAGGATCCGGCGTGCCGACGCGGCTGCTCACCAACGCGGAGGTCGTCTCGTCCCGGGCGACGCCGGACGGCGGCGCGGTCCTCGGGCTCCGGCATGCGGAGACGGGCGCCGAGCGCGAGTGGCCGACGGGCGCGGTGATCATGGCGAGCGGGTACGACGCACAGGCCCCGCGGATCCTCGACGGGCTCGGCGACCGCGTGCACCGTGACGCGCGCGGCCGGCTCGACGTGGCACGCGAGCACACGGTCGACGACGCCGGCACGCTCTTCGTGCAGAACGCGGAGGTGCACACGCACGGCTTCGTGGCGCCCGACCTCGGGATGACGGCGCACCGCAACTCGCGGATCCTGCGCGCCATCACGGGCCGCGAGACGTACGCGGTGGAGGAGCGGATCGCGTTCCAGGAGTTCGGGCTGCCGGACGACGCGCCCACGGCCGGATCGGGGGTGCTCGCGTGAGCGCGCCCGCGCCCGCGCCCGCCTCGACCGCCGCACCCGACGCGGACGCCGCGGCCGGAGCGGACCTCGGGGCCGAGCCCCGCAACGGGCTCGACATGCGCCCGCTCGATCCCGACGGCGACGCCGCCCTCGTGCACGCCTGGGTCACCGCACCGCGCGCCCGCTTCTGGCAGATGGAGCACGCGACCCTCGACGACGTGCGGGCCGAGTACCGGTCCATCGCGGCGGATCCGCGGCGCGAGGCCTGGATCGGCCTCCACGACGGCGTCCCCGCGTTCCTCGTGGAGGCGTACGACCCGGCCGACGACCCCATCGGCGCGCACCTGGATCCGCTGCCCGGCGACCGCGGCATGCACCTGCTCGTGGCGCCGCCGGCCGGCGATCCGCTGCCGGGGTTCACGACCGCGGTCATGCGGCACGTCGTCGCGCACCTGCTCCGGGACCCGGCCGTGGAGCGCCTCGTCGTCGAGCCCGACGTCCGGAACACCCGGATCCAGCGCCTCAACGAGCTCGTCGGCTTCCGGCCGCTCCGGGTCGTCGACCTCGGCGCCAAGCACGCGCTCCTCAGCGTCGCCACGCGCGACGACGCCCTCCCGCACGCCACCCCCACGGACGGACACGCCATGACCCTCACCCACGACCGCTCCCTCGACACCCACCCCGAGTCCCGGCCGGCTGCCGCGTCGAGGACCTCCGAGCCGGATCCGCGCGTCCACCGCGCCGACCACCTCCGCCCCGACGCCTGGGCCGCCGCCACGCGCCACCTCGTGCGCAAGGCGCTCGCCGAGTTCGCGCACGAGCTGCTCGTCGAGCCCGAGCGCGTGGATCCGGAGCGTGCACCCGGCGCACCCCGCACGCCGCACGACCCGCGCGCCTGGGCCGACTACCGCGTCGCGAGCGCCGACGGCCGCAGCGCCTACGCGTACCGGGCCAGGATCCTCGAGCTCGACCACTGGGACGTCGACGAGGCGAGCATCCGCCGCACGGTCGACGGCGAGCCCGCGGCTCTCGACGCCATCGACCTGGTGCTCGACCTCCGCGACCGCCTCGGCATCACCGACGAGGTGCTGCCGGTCTACCTCGACGAGATCCAGAGCACGCTCTCGGCCGCCGCGTTCTCGAGACTCCGCGACGTGCCCGACGCCCGCGGCCTCCTCACCGCGTCCTACGCCGAGGTCGAGTCGACGATGGACGAGGGCCACCCCTGCTTCGTCGCGACCAACGGCCGCATCGGCTTCGACCTCGACGACCACGACCGGTACGCGCCCGAGGCGGGGGAGGACGTGCGGATCCTCTGGCTCGCCGTGCACGAGCGCCTCGCGCACTTCGCCTCGGTCGACGGCCTCGACCGGGAGGCGTTCCTCGACGCGGAGCTCGGCCCGGTCGTCCGCGGGCGGTTCCGCGCCCGGATGGCGGACCACGGCATCGACCCGGCGGAGCGCGTCCTCGTGCCCGTGCACCCCTGGCAGTGGGAGAACGTCGTCACGGTCACCTTCGCCGGCCTGATCGCGACGCGCGACATCGTGCTCCTCGGCACGGGCGACGACGAGTACGGCGCCCAACAGTCGATCCGCACCTGGGCGAACCGCACGACGCCGGAGCGCTGCTACGTGAAGACGTCGCTGTCGATCCTCAACATGGGGTTCACGCGCGGGCTGTCGCCGGCCTACATGGCGGTCACCCCGGCGATCAACGACTGGGTGCACGCGCTCGTGACGGGCGACGACGAGTTCGCGCGCCTCGGCTTCGGGATCCTCCGCGAGGTCGCGTCCGTCGGCGTGCGCGACGCCCGGGTCGACTCGGCGCTGCCGCCCGGGCACTCCCACGGCAAGATGCTGTCCGCGCTCTGGCGCGAGTCGCCCGTGCCGGGTCTCGCCGAGGGCGAGCGGCTGATGAGCATGACGAGCCTCCTGCACGTCGACGCCCACGGCGACACGGTGCTGGGCGCGCTCATCGACGCGTCCGGGATCGGCGCCGCGGCATGGATCCGCCGCTGGCTCGACGCCTACCTCGTGCCGCTCGCGCACGCGCTGATCGCGCACGACCTCGCGTTCATGCCGCACGGCGAGAACGTGATCCTCGTGCTCCGCGACCACGTCGTCGTCCGCGTGCTGATGAAGGACATCGCCGAGGAGGTCGCCCTCTTCGACATGGAGCGCGAGCTGCCGGAGGACGTGCGGCGGATCCGCATGGAGATCCCCGAGGACGAGCGCACCCTCACGGTCTTCACCGACGTGATGGACGGGTTCCTGCGGTTCGCCGCCGCGCTCGTCGAGGACCGCGACGACCTCGGCCCCGACGGCCTGTGGCGGGTGGCGGCGGAGGCGCTCGCCGACCACGAGCGTGCGCACCCGGAGCTCGCGGAGCGCTTCTCCCGGTTCGACCTGTTCACGCCGTCGTTCGACCGCTCGTGCCTGAACCGGCTGCAGCTGCGCGACAACCGGCGGATGGTGGACCTCCAGGCGCCGGTGATGCAGATCCACGGCTCGCTGCGCAATCCGCTCGCGATCCACGCGGGGCTGCGGCCGCGCATCGGCTGAGGTCGCCGGCCCGCTCATGCGAGGAGCCGCCGCCCGCGGGTGCGGACGACGGCTCCTCGTCGTGTGCGGCGCCTCACGCGCCCGGGCGGATCAGCTCGCGGCGTGCGCGCCCTGCTCCACCGTCAGCGTGCGGCCCTCCTGGCCCTGCGGCTCGTCGGACGTGACCGCGATCTTGCGCGGCTTCGCCCGCTCGCTCACCGGGATGGTGACGCTGAGCACGCCGTTGGCGTAGTGCGCCGAGATGCGCTCGGTGTCGATGCCCTGGCCGAGCGTGAGCTGGCGGAGGAACGTGCCGGCCACGCGCTCGCGCGTCAGCCAGCGGACGTTCTGGTCGCCGGCGAGCGTGCGCTCGGCGCGGATGGTCAGCAGCTGGCCGTCCACGTCGATGTCGACCGAGCCCGGGTCGATGCCCGGGAGGTCGGCGGCCAGCACGTAGGTGTCGCCCTCGCGGTGCAGGTCGATGGGCATCGGCCGGTTCGCCTGGCGGGTCTCGGCCAGCGCGCCCATCGCGCGGTCCAGCTCGCGGAACGGATCGAAGGTCATGTTCATGCTCGACTCCTCTGATGATCTGCGGTGATGATCTCCGGGGTTGAGCCCCCTCGGCTCAACTGCGTTCAGATTAGCACTCGGAGTGGGGGAGTGCCAAGGCGTTCGCCGAGGGCGAATACCGCTCTCATCACCGGTTCAGGCGCGTCGGCGCAGGTCGCGCTCCATGCGGCCGATGAGCGTCCAGACCGCACGCGAGAGGTCCGGGTGCTCGAGCGCGATGGCGCGCAGCAGCCCGTACTCGAAGCGCGCGACCACGCCCAGCTCGGCCGACGGGTGCCGCACGCGGGCGAGCTCCTCGGCCATCCCGTCGGCCTCGAGCGCGTCCTGGCGGAGGGTCGCGACCACGTGCTCGTCCACGGTCGGCAGCTGCGGGATGACCTCCCAGGGGTCGTCGCCGTTCCGGCAGCGGTGCTCGATCACGGCGTCCAGCTCGTCGCGGGCCTCCTGGCGCAGCACCTCGAGGCTGGCGGGGAAGCGGGCGTGCACGGGCGGATCCTCTCAGGGGGCGGGCCGACGCGCCACGCGGCCGCCGTCCCTTCACGCTACGTCATGCTCCCCGCGGCGCCCGACGGGTGGCCGGATGCCGTCGGTAGCCTGGAGGACCGCGACCCAGGAGGATCCATGACCGACCACGCCCGCCCCGTCGCCCTCGTCACGGGAGCCACCCGCGGCATCGGCCGCGCCGTCGCGGAGGACCTCGCCCGCACCCACCGCGTGATCGTGCACGGCCGCGACCGCGCTGCCGTCGACGCACTCGCCGCCTCCCTGCCCGACGCCGTCGGCTGGCCGGCCGACCTCGCCGCGGGCGGCCTCGCCGGCCTCGTGCCGGCCCTCGACCGCCTCGACGTGCTCGTGCACTCCGCCGGCGTCATCGGCGGCGACGCCGTGGCCGAGACGCCCGTCGACGAGTGGCGCCGCGTCTTCGAGGTCAACGTCTTCGCCGTCGCGGAGGTGACGCGCGTGCTGCTGCCCGCGCTCCGGGTGGCCCGCGGGCAGGTCGTGCTCGTCAACTCCGGATCCGGCTTCACGGCCAACCCCACGGGCGGCGTGTACGCGGGATCCAAGTTCGCCCTCCGCGCGCTCGGCGACGCCCTGCGCGAGGAGGAGCGACCGCACGGCGTGCGCGTCTCGAGCGTGCACCCCGGACGCGTCGCCACCGACATGCAGCGCGAGCTCCGCGCCAAGGAGGGCGGGGAGTACGACGAGGCGCGGTACCTCGAGCCGGCGTCGGTCGCGCGCGCCGTGCGCCTCGTGGTCGACCAGACGCGCGACGGCACGCTCGAGTCGGTGTCGCTGCGGCCGTTCGGCGGCTGAGCGGGGGGCGGTGCTGCGCGCCGGCCATCCATCGCGCGCGAAGATCGTATTTGCAAAAGACGATCTTCTCGGGATACGTTCTCCCCATGACCTCCTCCTCCGCCGCGACCCGCGACCGCGCCGACCACGACCCCGACGTGGACGCGTCCGGCATCGACTGGGGCTCCGGCGGCATCGAGACGCAGTTCGGCTGGTCCATCCAGGCCGTCTACCAGGGCTTCGTGCGCACGGCGCAGACCGCCGTCGCGGATGTGCCGGGCGGCCCGCGCGGGTACCAGGTGCTCGTCGCGATCACCACGGAGGAGCCGTCGTCGCAGCTCGCGCTCGCGCAGCGCCTCGGCATCGACAAGACTCAGATGACGTACGTGATCGACGCGCTCGCCGCGGGCGGGCACGTCGAGCGGCAGCCGCACCCGCGCGACCGGAGGGTCCGCCAGGTCGTCGCGACAGACGCCGGACGCGCCCTGCTGGCGACGGCCCGCGTCGCGCTCGGCGAGGTCGAGGACGGCCTGATGCGCGACCTCGCCCCGGCCGAGCGCACGGCCTTCCGGCGCCTCCTCGCCCGCGTAGCCGTCGGCATCGGCGAGGCCGCGGGCCCCGCCGCCGAGCAGTCGGACGTGGCGCGCCTCGAGCAGCCCGTCGCGGCCCCCCATCGTTCGCGCCGACCGGCGCGCCGCACCCCCCGAGACGGAGAACACTCGTGACCACCTCTTCCCCCGCATCCGCATCCGGCGCCGTCGTCGTGGCTGGCGCCACCGGCGACATCGGCCGCCGCATCGTCCGCGAGCTCCTCGCGGCGGGCGCGCGCGTCCGCGTGCTCACCCGCCCCGGCAGCAACGCCGCCCGGGACGCGTGGGGCGATGACCCGCGCGTCGAGGTCGTCGAGGCGGCGTACACGGACCGGGCCGCGCTGATCCGCGGGGTCGCCGGCGCGCGCGTCGTCGTCTCCGCCGTGAGCGGCGCCCGTGCCGTGATCGTCGGGGCGCAGCGCGCGCTGCTGGCCGCGACCGTCGCCGCCGGGGTCCCGCGCTTCATCCCGTCGGACTACTCCGCCGACTACCGCCGCGTCACCCCCGGCAGCAACCGCAACTTCGAGCTGCGGCGCGAGTTCTCGGCCGACCTCGACGCGGCGCCCGTGCGCGCGACCTCGGTGTTCATCGGCGCCTTCGCCGACATGCTCACCGGCCAGGCGCCCATCGTGCTGTTCGACCGGCGCCGCGTCCTCTACTGGTCGTCCGCCGACCAGGTGCTCGACTTCACGACCAAGGACGACACGGCGCGCGTGGTCGCGCTCGTCGCCCTCGACGACGACGCGCCCCGCGCGGTCGAGGTCGCGGGCGACCGGGTCACGGCGCGCGACCTCGCGCGCATCATGACCGAGGTCACCGGCACGCCGTTCGCGCTGCAGTGGGCGGGATCCACGGGCGTCCTCGCCACCGCGAGCAAGGCGATGCGCCGCCTCGGCCGCGACGAGCAGGAGGCCTTCCCCGCCTGGCAGGGGATGCAGTACCTCGTGAGCATGTACAGCGGCGAGGCGGAGCTGCGCCACGTCGACCGCGAGCGGTTCGGCGCCCACACGTGGACGGGCGTGCGGGACGTGCTCGCCGCGCACGTCGAGGAGCGCGCGGCGACGACGGCCGCGTAGCGCGACCCGGGCGGGGACTCGGGCGGGACGGGACGAAGGGCGGCGGGGCGGACGGACGCGGCGACGCGCCCGGCCGTCACGTCACGAGGCCACGGCTCGCTGGGTGCCGCACCCAGACGGCGGTGGTTGGGTGGGGCCGCGCCACGAGCGCCGCGGGCCGGCCGTCCGACCGCCCGCACCCCGAGAACGCAAGGAGACCCATGACTGCACGCAGCATCCAGTGGCAGCTGGCGAAGCGCCCCACCGGTGAGCCCACCCCCGACGACGTCCGCCGCGTCGAGGTCGACCTCCCCGACCTGCAGGACGGCGAGGTCCGCGTCGAGAACGAGTACATCTCCGTCGACCCCTACATGCGCGGCCGCATGAACGACGTGCCGTCCTACGTGCCGCCGTTCCAGCTCGACGAGACCATGACCGGATCCGCGGTCGGCCGCGTCGTCGAGTCCCGCTCCGACGACCTCGCCGTCGGCACGCTCGTCAGCCACATGCTCGGCTGGCGCGACGTCGCCCAGGGCCAGGCAGGCGGCTTCCGCCCCGTCCCCGAGGTCCCGGGCGTGGCATCCTCCGCGCACCTCGGCGTGCTCGGCCTCACGGGCCTCACCGCCTACGTCGGCCTCACGCGCATCGCGTCCATCAAGGAAGGCGACGTCGTCTTCGTCTCGGGCGCGGCCGGCGCCGTCGGCTCGATGGTCGGCCAGATCGCCCGCCTGCTGGGCGCCTCGCGCGTCGTCGGCAGCGCCGGGACGCCGGAGAAGGTCGAGCGCCTCACGTCGCAGCTCGGCTTCGACGCCGCGTTCGACTACCACGGCGGCGACCTCGAGGGGAAGCTCGCCGAGGCAGCGCCCGACGGCATCGACCTCTACTTCGACAACGTCGGCGGCGACCACCTCTCCGCCGCGCTGGGCGCGCTCAAGGACGGCGGCCGCGTCGCCAACTGCGGGTCGATCTCGACCTACAACTCCACGGGCGAGGAGATCGCGATCCGCAACACGGGCCGCATCGTCACGCGCGGCCTCACGCTCCGCGGCTTCACCCTCGGCAACCACCAGGACCTCGCGCCCGAGTTCGCGGCGAAGATGGGCCCGTGGCTGTCCGAGGGCCGCATCACGGCCGACGAGACCGTGATCGACGGCATCGACCGCGCGTTCGAGGCCTTCACCGGCCTCATGCGCGGCGAGAACGTCGGGAAGATGGTCGTGCGGACCAGCGCCTCCTGACCCGCACCTCCCTCGTGCCGTCCTCGGGGAGCGTCGGCGGCGCGTCCGCCCGGCGCTCCCCGTCGTCGTCCGCGGGCGCATCCACCGGGTTGCGCGCCTCCCGCAGCCGCCGCCCCTCGTCCTCGAGGAGCGCGCGGCGGCGGGCGAGGCGCTCGGTCCGGGTCGTGTCCCGCACCGCCAGGCGCAGCGCGTGCTCCGCGGGGATCCCCGCCTGCAGCTGCCGGGCGCGGATGATCTCCACGTCGAGCTCGCCGCCCAGCACGAGCGACAGGTTCCCGATGTAGAGCCACAGCAGCAGCACGATCACCGCGCCGAGCACCCCGTAGGTCGACTCGTAGGTCGCGACGTGCGTCACGTACGCGACGAACCCGGCGGTGCCCAGGCCCCACGCGACGATGGCCACGAGGCTGCCCCAGGTGAGCAGGTCCACCCGCCGGCGGCGCAGGTTCGGCGTGGCCGCGTACAGCACCCCGATGATCCCCGTGAGCAGCACCACGAGCAGCGGCCACTTCACCACGGCCCACACCACGAGCGTCGTGTCGCCGAGGCCGAGGTGCTGCCCGAGCGCCCGGGCGCCCTCGTCGGTGAGCAGCAGCATGCCGACCATCACGACGCTCACGACCAGCAGCACGATCGTCACCGCGAGCATCAGCGCCCGGTACTTGACGAGCGGACGCCCCTCCTCCGTCTCCTGCACGCGGTTCATCGCGCGGCCGAACGCCGTCACGTAGGCGGCCGAGGTCCAGAGCGCGCCGAGGAAGCCGACCGTGAATGCGATGCCGGAGCTGGGGCCGTCGGCGAGCTGCTCGACGGGGTCGCGGATCACGTCGACCGCGGAGCCGCCCAGCACGGCGGTGAGCACGCCGAGCACGCCCTCGACCCCGGCGCGCGTGTCGCCCACGAGCCCGATGAGGCTGAGCACGGCGACCGCGGCGGGGACGAGCGAGAGCGTGGAGTAGAAGGTGAGGCTCGCGGCCATGTCGATGCCGCGGTGCTTCATGACGCCGTAGACCGCCCGACGGCAGGCGTACCAGCCGAGCTCGCGGCCGATCCGCTGGCGGCGGTGCAGGGCGCGCTCGTCGGCGTCGCCGTCGGGGCGCACGGCTGCCGCGGCGTCGGGCCCCGTGCGCCCGGCGACCCCGAGCGCGGCGACGCGTCCGCGCGCGAGGTCGGCGGCGCGCGTGGCGGCGGCGGTCGGGCGGACGGGCATGCCTGCCAGTCTGACCCACGGCCCGGACTCCGCCGCGCCCTCGACGCGCGGCGGCTGGTCGCGTCCACGCGGGTGCGCTACACAGGGGGGATGGTGCACACGGAGTCCGTCGAGATCGAGCGCAAGTACGACGTGCCGGACGGCGTCCCCGTCCCGGACTTCACGGGGATCGAGGGGGTCGCCGAGGCCCGGGCCGCGGATCCGGTCACCCTCGTGGCGGTCTACCTCGACACCGCCGACCACGCGCTCGCCGACCGCCGCATGATCCTCCGCCGCCGCGAGGGCGGGCACGACGCCGGCTGGCACGTGAAGCTGCCGGCCGACGGGGGAGAGGGCCGCACCGAGCTCGGCTGGCCGCTCGCGGAGGGCGACGACGACGACGGCGCGATCCCCGGCCCCGTGCTCGACCAGGTGGCCGTCCACGTGCGCGGCCGGGAGCTCACGCCGCTCGCGCGCCTCGAGACCGTGCGCACCACCGTCACGCTGCACGACGACGACGGCTGCGCGGTCGCGGAGTTCGCGGACGACCGGGTCACCGGATCCGACGTCCGCGGCGGCACGGTGCGGGCCTGGCACGAGTGGGAGGTGGAGCTGCTGCCGGACGCTCCCGCCAAGCGGAAGCAGCGCACGGCGCTCCTCGATCGGATCGAGCGGCACGTCCTCGACGCGGGGGCCCGCCCCTCGGGCAGCGCCTCGAAGCTCGCCCGGGCGCTGGGGGCCGACGCGCTCGGCCGGTCGGCGCCCGCGGGTCCCGCGCTGCCGGATCCCGCGACGCTCACGAGGGAGAGCCCCGCGTCCGACGTCGCCCGCGCCGTGCTCGCCCGCGGCGTCCGCGACCTCGTCGCCGCCGACCCGCACGTGCGCGCCGACGAGCCCGACTCCGTGCACCGGATGCGCGTCGCCGTCCGCCGCCTCCGCAGCGCCCTGCGCACCCACCAGGACGTGATCGACCCCGCCGCCACCGCGCCCCTGCGCGCCGAGCTCACGGCGCTCGGCGTCGTGCTCGGCGATGCCCGCGACATGGAGGTGCTGCGCGACCGCGTCGTCTGGTCCGTGGTCGAGCACGACGCCGACACGGTGCCGGACCACGTGGGCGACGCCCTGCACGACGTCCTCGACGAGCGGTACCGCCGGGCCCGCGAGCGCGTGATCCGGGCGCTCTCGTCCGCGCGCTACGTCGCGCTGCTCGATGACCTCGACCGGCTCGTGGCGGATCCGCCGCTCACGCACGACGCGAGCGCGCCCGCCGGTCCCGCCCTGCACGCCGCCCTCCGCCGGGACGCCGAGCGGGTCGGCCGCCGCGCCGCCGTCGCCCAGGAGGCGCCCGGCGAGGCCGCGCGCGTGGAGGCGCTGCACGAGGTCCGCAAGGCCGCGAAGCGCCTGCGCTACGCGGCGGAGGAGGTCAGCGGCCGCACCGCGCCGATCCTCGGCCGGAAGACCATGCGCCTCGCCGCGGCCGCCGAGGAGGTCCACGACGAGCTCGGCGAGCACCGCGACGGCCTCGCCATGCAGCGCGTGCTCCGCGACGAGGCCCGCCGCCTCGCCGCCCGCGGCGAGGGCTCCTTCGCGCTCGGCGTGCTGCACGAGGCGGAGCGCCTCCGCACGGAGTCGGCGCTCTGGCGGGCGCAGCGGGCGATCGAGCGGCTGCTCGCGACGCCCGTCCCGGGAGCCTGAGGCGGGCACGTAAGCTCGTCGGGTGACCCCCGACGCCGATCCGCCGATGCCGGCGTACGACCCGTCGGAGCTGGACGTCGCGGTCACCGGCGGCACCGTGCGCGGCGTGCGCCAGCGCGGCGTCGAGGCCTGGCGCGGCATCCCGTACGCGGCGCCGCCCCGCGGCGACCTCCGCTTCCGGGCCCCGCAGCCCGTCGTCGGCTGGGAGGGCGCGCGCTTCGCGCAGCACTTCGGCCGGGTGGCGCCGCAGGTCAGCGCGGGCGCGTTCATGGGCGCGCCGCAGGGCACGCCGATGGGCGAGGACTGCCTCACGATCAACGTCATCGCGCCGTCCGGCCTGAGCCCCGACGCCGCGCGCGTCAACCGGGAGTCGCAGTTGCGGCCCGTCATGGTCTTCATCCACGGCGGCGCCTACGTCGTCGGATCCTCGCGCGAGGTCCCCGTGCAGGGCGAGGGCCTCGTGCGCCAGGGCGGCATCGTCTACGTCAGCTTCAACTACCGGCTCGGCGCCCTCGGCTACCTCGACTTCAGCCGCTACTCGACGCCCGAGCGGCCCATCGAGTCGAACCTCGGCCTCCGCGACCAGGTGCGCGCGCTCGAGTGGGTGCGCGACAACATCCGCGCGTTCGGCGGCGATCCCGCGAACGTCACGGTCTTCGGCGAGAGCGCGGGCGGCAACGCCGTCACGACGCTCATGGCGACGCCGTCGGCGCACGGCCTCTTCGCCCGCGCCATCGCGCAGAGCTCGCCCACGAACGCCGTCTACCCCGCCGAGCAGACCGCGCGGTGGGCGGAGCAGTTCGTGGGGATCCTCGCCGATCGCGCCGGTCGCGCGCCCGACGACGCGGAGGCCGTCCGTCTCCTCACCACCGCGAGCTCGTCCACGCTGGCGACCGCCGCGAACGAGCTCATGGTCCGCACGCCCGACCAGGAGCCCGGCACGATCACGTTCAGCCCGGTCATCGACGGCGACGTGCTGCCCGAGCGCCCGCTCGACGCGTTCAAGCACGGCCGGGCCGCGCGCGTGCCGCTCATCATCGGCACCAACGAGCGCGAGGGCTCGCTGTTCACCGGACGGCTCGACATCCTCGCGACCACGCCGTCGCGCATCGAGGCCGTGTTCGCGAAGACCGACGAGGAGCACCGCGACGAGCTCGCCGCGCTGTACCCCGGCCTCCCGAAGCGCCGGGCCGCGCTCGACTTCGGCGGCGACTACGCGTTCTGGTTCCCGTCGATCAAGGTCGCCGAGCGCCACGCCCGCCACGCGCCCGTGCACTTCTACCGCTTCGACGTCGCGCCGCGACTCGTGCGCCTGATGGGCCTCGACGCGACCCACGGCCTGGAGCTGTTCGCCCTCTTCGACCGGATGGACTCCCTGCTCGGCCGCGGCATGACCCTCCTGGGCGGCCGGCGCGCGTTCGTCGCGGCGGGCGAGCGCATGCGCCTCGCCTGGCTCCGCTTCGCGCAGGACGGCACGGTCGACGAGTCGTGGCCGGCGTACGTGGGCGACGAGGAGGACGCGCTGCGCGACCTCGCCGAGGCCGACGACGTCACCGCGGGCACCGGGGCGGCGGGGGAGCGCGGCCCGTCGCGCCGGGGCGTCGGCGTGCGCGCCCGCATCCGCCCGGGCGGCATCCGCGACAGCGGCCCGCGCCGCCGGGCGACCTACGTGTTCGACGTCGTCGACCGCGTGGAGCACGACCCGCACGCCGACCGCCGGGTCGCGTGGCGCGACTTCGTGCCGCACATCTGACCGGCGCCCGGCCCCGGACGTTCACCCGACCGTCATCGCGCGGTCGCCCGTCCCGGCCGCCCGTGTGCAAGCCGTTAGGATCGAGGACTGTGACATCCGCTCGAGGGATCCGGTAGTGGATCTCACCCTCATCGTCGTCCTGGTCATCGTCCTGGCGCTGTTCTTCGACTTCACCAACGGCTTCCACGACACGGCCAACGCGATGGCCACCCCCATCGCCACCGGCGCGCTGAAGCCCCGCGTGGCGGTCGCGATCGCCGCGGTGCTCAACCTCGTGGGCGCGTTCCTCAGCACCGAGGTGGCGAAGACCGTCTCCGGCGGCATCATCCGCGAGGGCGACGGCGGCGTGCAGATCACGCCGACGATGATCTTCGCGGGCCTCATGGGCGCCATCGTCTGGAACCTCGTCACCTGGCTCCGCGGCCTCCCGTCGAGCTCCAGCCACGCGCTGTTCGGGGGCCTCATCGGCGCGGCCGTCGTGGGGGCGGGCCTCGGGTCGGTCGACTTCGGCGTCGTGATGTCGAAGGTCATCCTCCCGGCGCTCCTCGCCCCGGCCATCGCGGGCCTCATCGCGTACACGACCACGAAGCTCGCCTACTCGATCACGCGCCGCTCGAGCGGCCCGAACGAGCGCGGCGGCTTCCGCTACGGCCAGATCTTCACGTCCTCGCTGGTCGCCCTCGCGCACGGCACGAACGACGCGCAGAAGACGATGGGCATCATCACGCTCACGCTCATCGCGGGCGGCTTCCAGGCGGCGGGCTCCGGCCCCGAGTTCTGGGTCATCGCGGTGTGCGCCGTAGCCATCGCGCTCGGCACCTACATGGGCGGCTGGCGCATCATCCGCACGATGGGATCCGGCCTCACCGAGGTCAAGCCCGCGCAGGGCTTCAGCGCGGAGGCCTCCACCGCCGCGACGATCCTCGCCTCTAGCCACCTCGGCTTCGCGCTCTCGACCACGCAGGTCGCGTCCGGCTCCGTCATCGGCTCGGGCCTCGGCCGCCGCGGCGCGTCCGTGCGCTGGAACACGGTCGGGAAGATCGCGCTCGGCTGGCTGCTCACGCTGCCGTCGGCCGCCATCGTGGGCGCGGTCGCCGCGTTCGTCGCGAGCACCGGCACGGTCGGGTTCGTCATCGACGCGGTCGTCGGCGTCGCGGTCATCGTCTGGATCTTCTGGCGTTCGCGTCGGAACGCGGTGCACGCCCGCAACGCCATCGTCGAGGTCGACGCGGCGGGCTTCGCCGTGCGCGGTCGCAAGGCCACCAAGGCCGCCCGGAAGGCCAGGGAGGCCGCATGATCGACTGGAGCGCGTTCCTCGTCGTCGCCGTGGCGGCCCTCGTGGGCGCCGTCGCGGTGGTGTGCCTCTTCTCCCTCGGCGTGCGGCTGCTCGCCGTCGGCACCGAGTACGACGACGAGGGCGACAAGGTCTCGGTCACCGGCATCCGCCCGCAGGCCGCGACCGTGGGCGGCTACGTCTGCTTCGCGCTGAGCGGCCTGGCCGTGCTCTACGGCGTGTACCTCATCATCCCGGCCCTGCACTCCTGACCGGCGGCGCGCATCCGGGCTGGTCCCGTCCGCGCGCCCGCCCCTAGGCTCGATCCCGTCCGACAAGGTCGTCGGCTCCTCTCCTCTCCCCGTCGCCCGACCCGACCCCTCGCGGAAGAAGCCATGACCGAAGCGCGCACGTCGTCCCCCGCCCCCGACACCTCCGGAGCGCGCGGTGCGCTCGACCGGTTCTTCGAGATCACGAAGCGGGGCTCGACCTACGCCCGCGAGGTGCGCGGCGGCGTCCTCACCTTCGTGACGATGGCGTACATCGTGGTGCTCAACCCGCTGATCCTCGGCGGCTTCAGCGCGGACGCGGCCACGCTCGACGTCGAGGGGAACTGGCTCCGCGCCACGCAGGTGGGCGCCGCGACGGCCCTCACCGCGGGCGTCATGACCATCCTCTTCGGACTCGTCGCGCGCCTGCCGTTCGCGTTCGCCGCGGGACTCGGCATCAACTCGTTCCTCGCGGTCAGCGTGGTCGGCCAGGTCACCTGGTCGGAGGCGATGGGGCTGGTCGTCATCAACGGCCTCGTGATCGTGCTGCTCGCCACCACGGGCCTCCGCACGATGATCTTCCGGGCCGTCCCGCGCGAGCTCAAGACCGCCATCACCGTGGGCATCGGCCTGTTCATCGCGTTCATCGGCTTCGTCGACTCCGGCTTCGTGCGCGGCACGGGTGTGCCGGCCTCGCCGCTCGCGCTCGGGATCGACGGCTCCATCGCGTCGCTGCCCACGGTCGTGTTCATCGTCGGCCTCGTGATCATGGGCGTGCTCATGGCCCGCCGGGTGCCGGGCGCGCTCCTCATCGGCATCGTCGCGACCACGCTGATCGCGATCGTCGTGGAGCAGGTCTTCCACATCGGCCCGTCGAACACCTCGGGCGCCACGGGGTGGAACCTCAACGCGCCCGTGCTGCCGGGCGCGCCCGTGTCGCTGCCCGACCTCGGCCTCGTGGGCGCCTTCGACTTCGGCGCCTTCGGCCGCATCGGGATCATCTCGAGCCTGATGCTCGTCTTCACCCTGGTCTTCACGAACTTCTTCGACGCGATGGGCACCATGACCGGCCTCGCCAAGGCGGCCGACCTCTCCGACGAGCGCGGCGACTTCCCCCGCCTCAAGGGCGCGCTGGTCGTCGAGGGCTTCGGCGCGGTCGCGGGCGGCGCCACGTCGAGCTCGTCGAACACGGTCTTCATCGAGTCGGCCTCCGGCATCGGCGAGGGCGCCCGCACGGGCCTCGCGTCGATGGTCACGGGCGTGCTGTTCCTCCTCGCGATGTTCTTCACGCCGCTCACGCAGGTCGTGCCGCTCGAGGTCGCCGCCGCCGCGCTGGTGATCGTGGGCACGCTCATGGCGTCGCAGATCCGCGACATCTCCTGGACCGACTTCTCGGTGGCGCTGCCCGTGTTTCTCACGGTGCTGGTCATGCCGCTCACGTACTCGATCGCCAACGGCATCGGCGTCGGCTTCCTCTCCTGGGTGCTGGTGCGGTCGTTCTCGGGCCGCGCGCGCGAGGTGTCCCCGCTGCTCTGGGTCGTCTCCGCGGGCTTCCTGGTCTTCTTCGCGCGCGGGCCGATCGAGCAGCTGCTGGGCGTCTGATCCGGGCCCGTCGCGGCGGCCCCCGCCGTCGCGACGCGCCCAGCCGTGCGTAAGGTGGGACGGGACCCCCTTTCGACGACGCACGGGAGCCCGCACATGACCGACCTCGACACCCGCGGCGACGTCCGCGAACCCCAGGAGTCCGCGAAGCGCTGGCGCATCGTCGGACCCGGCCTCGTGGTCGCGGCCACCGGCATCGGGGCGGGCGACCTCGTCGCGACGCTCGTGGCCGGGTCCCGCTTCGGCTACGCCCTGCTCTGGGCCGCGGTCCTCGGCGTCATCATCAAGATCTTCCTCGTGGAGGGCGCCGGCCGGTACTCGCTCGCGACGGGCCGCACGATCTTCGAGGGCTGGCGCAGCGTCGGCCGCTGGACCACGTGGTACTTCGGGCCGTACATCCTCATCTGGGGCCTCGTGTACGGCGCCGCGGCCATGAGCTCCTCCGCGCTCCCGCTGGCCGCGCTGTTCCCCGGCGTCGACCTCAAGGTGTTCGCGATCGCGTGCGGCCTCGTCGGCGCGGTGGTCGTCTGGTTCGGCCGCTACTCCGCGTTCGAGAGGATCATCGCGGTGTTCGTCGGGCTGATGTTCGTGACCGTCGTGGGCGCCGCGATCGTCACGCTGCCGAACGTGCCGGCGCTCCTCACCGGCCTCGTCCCCACGATCCCCGAGGGCGGCCTCGTCGTCGCGCTCAGCATCGCGGGCGGCGTCGGCGGCACCATCACCCTCGCCGCCTACGGCTACTGGCTGCGCGAGAAGGGCTGGGTCGCGCCCGGCTGGATGAAGGTCATGCGCATCGACAACTCCGTCGCCTACGTGATGAGCGGCGTCTTCGTGCTCTCCATGCTCGTGGTGGGCGCGGAGCTGCTCCACTCGGCCGACATCGCGCTGGCCGACGGCGAGGGCGGGCTCGTGCAGCTCGCCGACGTGCTGGGGGAGCGGTACGGCGCCTTCATGACGTGGTTCTTCTTGCTCGGGTTCTTCGCCACGTCGTTCTCGTCGATCCTCGGCGTGTGGAACGGCGTCTCGCTCATGTTCGCGGACTTCCTCGGGAACGTCCGCGGCCTCGACGTCGACGACCCGCGCCGTCGCCTCGGCGGCAGCTACTACCGGGGGTTCATCGTGTGGCTCACGATCCCGCCCATCGGCCTGCTGTTCCTCGACCAGCCGATCGGGTTGATCATCGCGTACGGCGTGCTGGGCGCGCTGTTCATGCCGTTCCTCGCGATCACCCTGCTCGTGCTCCTCAACACCGACCGCACCCCGCGGGCGTGGCGGAACCGTCCGCTCAGCAACACGGTGATGGGCGTCTCCGCGCTCCTGTTCGTGGTGCTCGGCGTGCAGCAGCTCGTGACCGAGGTCGGGAAGCTGCTCTAGCCGGGAGGCGGCTCAGTCGGCGGAGGCGCCGGCGCGGACCGCGGGGGCGCCTCCGACGGCGGGTGCGCCCGCGGGGCCGGCGGCGTCGTGGCCGTCCGTCGCCGACGTCTTGAAGACGACGAGCCGGTACAGCGTGAAGTTCCACACCAGGCCGATGAGCACGGCCGTGGCCTTGGCCACGTTGACCTCGAGGAACTCCATCTCCGCGATCGTCCCGAACGTGAGGAGCGACCGGCCGAAGGTCGTGTCGAAGCCCTGCTCGAACAGCCAGATGACGCCGCTCTGCAGCAGCAGCGAGCTGAACCCCGTGATGGCGAGGAACCGCAGGAAGCGCCCCAGCGTGACGGGCTCGCCGTGGCGGAACACGAAGAAGTGGTTGAGGAAGTAGGAGATGGTGATGCCGACCGTGACCGACACGAGGTTCGCCGCGAGGACGGGCATGCCGGCGAAGAGGATGAGGCAGTTGAGCAGCACGAAGTCGAGCCCCGTGTTGAGGAGCCCGGCGATGAGGAAGCGGACGCGGCGGTCGGCGAGGAGCTTGGTCACGCGCGTCCTCCCGGCATCCGGCGTCGTCGCCGTTCGGTTCGGCGGACGCTCACGGCGTCAGGGCGCCGAGCCGTGATGAGTGTAACAAGCGCATAACGGGCGCGCGCAGGGGCTCGCGGGCGGATGCGCGGTGGCTGGCTAGACTCGTCGGGGCCCGAGAACGGGTCGACCCCTCGACTCGGAGACGGAACCACCAGCTTGAGCAGTCTCACGATCGTCATCCCCACCTACGAGGAGGCGCGCAACGTCGGGGAGCTGCTGCCCCGGCTCGCGGCCATGGCGGCGGAGAACCGCGACTTCGCGATCACCGCCATGATCGTCGACGACTCCTCGCCGGACGGCACCGCCGCCCTCGTCCGCGACCTCGCGGCGAGCGTCGAGACCGACACGTTCTCGGTGCGCGTCGAGACCCGCGCGGAGAAGGCCGGCCTCGGCGCCGCGTACATCTGGGCGTTCGAGCTCCTGCTCGGATCCGACGAGCCGCCCACCCACATCCTCCAGATGGACGCCGACCTCTCGCACGACCCGGCCTACATCACCGAGATGCTGCGCCGCGTCCGCGGCGGCGCCGACCTCGTGGTCGCCTCGCGCTACATCCGCGGCGGCGCGACGCCCGACTGGGACCTCAAGCGCCGCTTCCTCAGCGTGGGCGGCAACCTCTACACGCGACTGTTCCTCGGCTCCCGCATCACCGACTACACGGGCGGCTTCAACCTCTACGAGACCGGGCTGCTGCGGCGGATCCGGCCGTCCACCATCACGACCACGGGCTACGGCTTCCAGATCGAGATGAAGCAGCGCGCGCTCCGCGAGGCGACGCAGCCGACCGAGGTGGCCATCGTGTTCATGGACCGCACCGAGGGCGAGTCGAAGATCCCGAGCGACACGCTCGTGAAGAACCTCCTCCTCGTGCTCCAGCTGCGCTTCGGGCGGCGCCGGGGCTGATCCGCACCGGCTGTCCGGCGGCCCGTCGGGCCCAGCCGACGGGCTCACCGTCCGGCTCAGACCGCGGGCGCGTGCAGCGGATCGTGCGGCGCCCGCTGGTGCGGCCGTGCCGGCGCGATGATGGTGCCGCGCCGCCCGAGCTCGTCGACCACCGGGTCGGTCGCGCCGAGCACCTGCGAGCGGGTCGTGCCGTACCGTGCCCAGTACGCGGCGGTCCACGCGCAGATCAGCCCGTCGAGCAGGTCCTCGAGGTGCTTGTGCTGCCGCTCGACGAGCGCCGGGCCGTCAGCGACGAGCGCCGCGGAGCCGGGGTGCGTCGTCACGTCGAGGGGCGGATCCGCCTGCGCCAGCCCCGCGACGCGGTCGAGCACGACGCGGAACTCGGCGGCGCGGGCGGGCCGGCGCTCGGCGGTGGCGAGCAGCGGCGCGAGGCGCTTGTACCGCGGCTTCATCCCGTCGAAGCCGAGCTCGGGGGCGCCGACGAGCGTCGTGTACGGGTAGCACTCGAGCATCGTGCGGGCGTCGACGTCGCGATCGGCGGGGGAGCCGTCGTCGTACTCCCAGCCCGCGTCCTCCAGCCGCCGCCGGAGCGCGACCGCGCCCTGGGCGGGCAGGCCCCTGTTCGACGGGTACGCCGAGATGCCGAACCGGCCGTAGCGCGACGCGACCTCCTTCTCGGCGAGGCGGCTGCCCGTGGCGTTGGCGACGACGAGCGGGCCGTCGACCGCGGCGACCGCGCCGGGTCCGTCCCATCGGGCGACCCAGGCGACCACCTCGTCGATGCCGCGCGCGGTGGCGAGGTCGAGCACCCGGCCGGAGGCGTCGATGCAGGCGAGCCCCGTCTCGCGCGCTTGGCGGGTCGCGGTGCCCTCCGCCCAGGCGAGGTCGATCCCGAGGAAGCGGCGCATCCGCCGAGCCTATCCGCGTGCCCGGGCGCCCTCGGGCGGGCCGCGCGCCGCTAGTAGGGTCGGGGGATCCTCCTGCCACGAGCGACGAGACGATGGAGCCTCCCATGACACCAGTGAGCCCGAACGACGACCGCATCCCGCACCCGGACGGCCACCCCGTCCGCATCGAGACCGACAGCCTGGGGAGCCTCGAGGTCCCCGCGGACGCCTACTGGGGCATCCACACGGCCCGGGCCCTCGAGAACTTCCCCATCAGCCTCAGGCCGTTGAGCGTCTACCCGGAGTTCGTCATCGCGCTCGCGCAGGTGAAGCAGGCGGCGGCCCGCGCCAACGTGCAGATCGGCGTGCTCGACGCGCGGAAGGCCAAGCAGATCGACGAGGTCTGCTCCGAGATCATCGCGGGGCACCTGCACGACCAGTTCGTGGTCGGCGTGATCCAGGGCGGCGCCGGCACGAGCACCAACATGAACACCAACGAGGTCATCGCGAACCGCGCCCTCGAGAAGGCGGGCCACGCGCTCGGCGACTACCAGCACATGCACCCGCTCGACGACGTGAACCGCAGCCAGTCGACGAACGACACGTACCCGACCGCGCTCAAGGTCGCGCTCATCCACTCGCTGCTGCAGACGCTCGACGAGCTCGACCTGCTGCGCCGGTCGTTCCTCGCGAAGGGCGCCCAGTTCTCGCAGGTGCTGAAGGTGGGGCGCACGCAGCTGCAGGACGCCGTGCCCATGACGCTCGGCCAGGAGTTCCACGGCTTCGCCACCACGCTCGGCGAGGACCACGCGCGGCTCGGCGAGCTGGTGCCGCTGCTCTCGGAGATCAACCTCGGGGCGACGGCGATCGGCACGGGCATCACCGCGGACCCGAACTACGCGGCCGCCGTGCGCGGGCACCTCAGCGCCATCACGGGCTACACGCTCGTCACCGCGAGCGACCTCATCGAGGCGACGAGCGACGCGGGCGTCTTCATGACCCTGTCCTCCACGCTCAAGCGCGGCGCCATCAAGCTGTCCAAGATCTGCAACGACCTGCGGCTGCTGTCGTCGGGGCCGCAGGCGGGGCTGGGCGAGATCAACCTGCCGCCGCGGCAGGCGGGATCCAGCATCATGCCCGGCAAGGTCAACCCGGTGATCCCCGAGGTCGTCAACCAGGTCGCGTTCTCCATCGCGGGCGCCGACGTGACGGTGACCATGGCGGCCGAGGGCGGGCAGCTGCAGCTCAACGCGTTCGAGCCGGTCATCGCGCACTCGCTGCTCCAGTCGCTGAGCTGGCTGCGGAACGCGGCGAAGACGCTGCGGGTGAACTGCATCGACGGGATCACGGCCAACACCGAGCGGCTCGCCGCGCAGGTGGAGTCGTCGGTGGGCGTCGTCACGGCGCTGACGCCGTACATCGGCTACGCGGCCTCCTCCAGCCTCGCCAAGACGGCGCTCATGACGAGCGCCTCGATCCCGGACCTCGTGGTGGAGGCGGGGCTGATGACGCGGAGCCAGGTGGAGAAGATCCTCGCGCCCGACCGGCTCTCCGGGCTCGAGCCCGTGACGGCGGCGATGTCCGTGATCACGCCGGAGATGCTCGCGGCCCATGCGGCCGAGGAGGGCGGAGCCCTGAACTGAGCCGAGCCCGGCGTCGGCTCGCATACCACAGCCGGCGACCGGCCCGCACCGCCGCGGGGCGCCCCTACTCTGGACCGGCGATCCGCTCTCCGCGGCGCCGGGACAGGACGGGAATCGATCATGATCATCTTCGGGACGCGGGGCATGGTGCGCATCCTCGGCCAGCTCTTCTTCGTGTGCCTGCTGTGCAGGCACGAGGCGGCGCAGCGGCTGGTGCGGCGCGCGCGGTGGTTCACCCTCTTCTTCATCCCGGTGTTCCCGTTCCTCATCCGCCGCGTCGTGAGCTGCGCGTACTGCGGTGGGGAGTCGCCGGTCGACAGGGAGGCGGCGGACCTGTTCCTCGCCGAGGTCGAGGCGGGCGCGGCACCCGCGGTGGGCATCATCCCGCCGGCGTCCTGACCCGTCGCGCACGCCGCGACTGACCCGTCGCCCACGCCTCGACGTACCCGTCCGCCGCGCTCGCGGGGTCGGTCGGCGGGGCGGGCGCTACGCGTCCGGTTCGGACGTGGTGCGGGCCGCGGTGGTGCCGGTCGCGTCGTCCGCGGGGGCGGGGTGCGCGGGCTCCTCGCGGTGCACGGATCCGGCGATGTCGGCCGGGGTGGGGACGTGCGGGGCGTCCGACGGCTTCGGGGACGCCTTCGGCTTCGGCGCGGTCTTCTTCGCCGACGCGGACGCCTTCGGCTTCGCGGGCGCGGGCACGGGGGCAGGAGCGCCCCCGGTGGGCTGCTCCTCGTCGGCGTCGGCGGGCTCGCCCAGGTCGTCCGGGCCGAGCGTGTCGAGGTCCTCGTCGGCCTCGTCCTCGGCGCCGTCGGCCGACGCGTCCTGCTCGCCCGCGAGGGCGGCGCCGGTGGCGGGGATCACGACGGGACCCGTCTCGTCCTCGTCGTCGAACGACGCGAGCGCCTCGTCGCGCGCCTCGGCGGCCGTGAAGACGGCACGGCGGCCGGCCTCCTCGCCACGCTCGCGCAGGTCGTCCGCCGTCGCCTGGACGCGCGTCCGCGCCTCCTCGGCGCCCCCGACGACGCGGTCGCGCACGTCCTCGGCGGTCTCCGCGACGCGGTGGCCGACCTCCGTGGCCTGCTGGCCGACGCGGTCGACGACGTGCTTGGTCTGGCCGGCGGTGCGGGTGCCGAGGTCCTTGGCCGTGTCGCCGACGCGGCCCGCGATGTCCTGGGTAGTGCTGCCGACGCGGCCCGCGATGTCCTGGGTGGTGCTGCCGACGCGGCCCGCGATGTCCTGCGTGGTGGCGCCGATCCGCTCGCCCACGGTGTGCGCGGTGCGGCCGACGGCGACCGCGGCGCCCTGCACGGCGTGACCGACGAAGTCCGCGACCTCGCGCGCGGTCTCCACCGTGCGCTCGACGACGACCGGCCCCTTCTCATCGAGCACGGTCTGGGCCTGGCGGACGCCGCGCTGCACGGGCTCGCTCGACCACACGGACCGCGAGGTGCGGGCGATGCGCTCGTAGCGCGTGCGCCCGGCGCGTGCGCCCAGGACGTAGCCGGTGCCGATGCCGGCGAGGAAGAGGAGACGGTTGATCATGCGTCGAGCCTAGACGCGGCGGGCGTGCGTCGGCCGGGAGGGCTACGCGTCCGCGTCGTCCCGGCGGCCCGTGGCGTCGTGCAGTTCGTCCGTCTCGGGATCCGCCGCGTCGGGCGCGGAGATGTCGGCGTCCTCCGGGATGGAGTGGTCGTGGATGGGGTCCTGCGCGCGGTCGGTCATGCGATCGAGCGTACGCGCGGATCCGCCGGCCGCCCGGGTCGCGTCAGAGGATGCGCGTGTGCGTCGTGAGCGTGCCCACGCCCTCGACGGAGACGGTGACCGTGCTGCCGTCCTTCAGGAAGATCTGCGGGTCGCGCGAGTAGCCGGCGCCGCTCGTGGTGCCCGTGGAGATGAGCGTGCCCGGCTGGAGTGTGGACGAGGTGGAGAGGTAGGAGACGAGACGCGCGACCGTGCGGACCATGCCGCGGGTGTTGCCGTCCTGCACCGTCTCGCCGTCGAGGACCGTCGTGATGCGGAGGTCCTGCGGATCCGGCACCTCGTCGCGCGTGACGACGACGGGACCCGTGGGGGAGAAGCCGTCGAAGCTCTTGCAGCGGCTCCACTGCTGCTCCGAGAACTGGAGGTTGCGGGCCGTGATGTCGTTGACGACCGTGTAGCCGAAGACGTGGTCGAGCGCGTCGGCCTCGGACACGTCGCGGGCGGCGCGGCCGATGACGACGCCGAGCTCGACCTCGTAGTCGACCTCCTCGCTGAGCGAGCGCGGCCAGCTGGTGGTGCCCTCGTGGCCCGCGAGCGAGTTCGGCCAGAGCGCGAAGACGGTGGGGGCGGAGGCGCTCGTGATGTTGAGCTCCTCGGCGTGCGCGGAGTAGTTGAGGCCCACGGCGTAGACGGCCGGCGGGCGGAGCACGGCGGACGCGTGCGTGAGGCCGTCGACCGGCGTGGTGCTGGTGCGGCTCGCCACGGCGCGCTCGACGGTGGCGCGCACGCGGGCCATCTCGTCGTCGCCGCGCTCGATGAGGTCCTGGAGGTCGCGGGGGGAGTCGTCGAGCACCTCATCGAGGAAGAGCGCCTGGCCCTCCGAGACGATCGCGGCCAGTCGGGGGGTCACGCCGTCGTCGGCGAGCAGGTGGGCGAACTTCATGACCCCGAGCGTATCGGGCGCGCGCGGACGGGCGCGGTTGCGGTCATAACGTGCATGGACGGTCCACCCCGCGTGCACGCGCCCGCCCGTGCGCGGATCAGTCCTCGCGGACGACCTCGTCGGGCGACTTGTCGTGCCGCCAGCCGCGCCACGACGCCTGGCGGAGGCGGCCGGTGGAGGTCCACTCGGCGAACTCGACCTCGCCGACGAGGCGCGGCGTGATCCAGTGCGCGTCGCGGGCATCGGCGGCCGGCACGTCGGCGAACGGGCTCGTCTTCCGGGCGAGCGGGCGGAAGCGGCGGAGGGCGTCGGCGAGGTCCCGCTCGGTGAACCCCGTGCCCACGCGGCCCGCGTACGCCAGGCCGTCGGGGCCGGGGACGCCGACGAGCAGCGAGCCGATGCCGGACGCGCGGCTGCCGGATCGGGGCCGCCAGCCGCCGACCACGACCTCCTGCGCCCGGTGGTGCTTGACCTTGATCCAGGCGCTGGAGCGACGGCCCGACTCGTAGGGCGCGTCGACGCGCTTGGCGACGACGCCCTCGAGGCCGAGCTCGCGGCTGGTGGCGAGCGCTCCGTCGAGGTCTCCGTCGAAGGCGGGCGGGACCTGGATCCGGCCGAGACCCGGCGACCGCACGGCGTCGAGGAGCGCGGCGCGGCGCTCGCGGTACGGCTCCTCCACGAGCACGCGGTCGCCGATCGCGAGCGCGTCGAACAGCATGAGGTGCACGGGCGCGGCCTTCCGGGCGCGGGCGACCTCCTTCTCTCCCGTGAGGCCGAGGCGCGTCTGCAGGAGGCCGAAGTCGGGGCGGCCGCCCTCGCCCAGCACGACGATCTCGCCGTCGAGCACCGCGTCGTCGACGTCGAGCGCGTCGGGCAGCTCGGCGAGCTCGGGGAAGGCGGCCGTGAGGTCGACGCCGTTGCGGCTCGTGATCGTGGCGCGGCCGTCCGCGACGACGGCGATCGCGCGGTAGCCGTCCCACTTCATCTCGACGGCCCACTCCTCGTCGGGGTCGAGACCGGCGCCGGTCGCCGCGGTCGCGAGCATGGGCGCGGGGGCGGACGCGGTGCCCCCCTTCCGTCGCGCGCCGACGCGCGTGCGGCCCGCCGCCTTCTCGAGCCCCGCGGCCCGCGCCTGCTTCCCGGGCGTCTTCGCGGGCGCGCCGGCGGGCTCCATCAGGTGGATCAGCCAGTTCGCGTCGGCCTTGCCGTGCCCGCCCGTGTGGATGAGCGCGTACCGCCGCGGCCCGTCGATGCCGGTGCCCGCGCCCCGGCCGTGCAGCGTCGCGATGACCTCCTTGCCGTCGCGCCACTTCTCCAGCTCGTAGGTGCCCGCGTCCCAGATGGTCACCTCGCCGCCGCCGTACTCGCCCGCGGGGATGGTGCCCTCGAAGGACCCGTACTCGACGGGGTGGTCCTCGGTCTGCACCGCCAGGTGGTTCGTGCCGTGCTCCGTGGGCACGCCCTTGGGGAGGGCCCAGCTCACCAGCACGCCGTCGTGCTCCAGCCGGAAGTCCCAGTGCAGCGCGCGGGCGTGGTGCTCCTGGATCACGAAGGAGCGGCCCTCGGATGGCGCGGGCGCGTCGGCGGGGACGGGCTCGCTCGTCTTGGCGGCATCGCGCTTGGCGCGGTACGTCGCGAGCCGGTCGTCGGCGGCGTCGGGCTCCTTCCGCGCGAAGGACGCGAGCCGCTCGGGCGTCGGCTCCAGGCTCTCGCGGTGGCCCTCCTCGACGGGGGCGAGCGGATCCCGGCGCCTCCGCATCCGCGCGATCACCTCGTCCATCTCCAGGTGCCGCAGGCCGGGCGACGCGAGCTCCCGCCAGGTGCGCGGCACCGCGACGGTCGGCCGGGAGCGCCCCCGCAGCGAGTACGGCGCGATCGTCGTCTTGGCGGGGTTGTTCTGGCTCCAGTCGACGAGCACCTTGCCGGTCCGCAGCGCCTTCTTCATGTCGCTGACGACGAGATCCGGGTGGTCGGCCTCGAGCGCGCGGGCGAGCTCGTGCGCGACCTCGGAGACGTGAGAGGCGTCGTGGCTGCCGTCGAGCGCGGCGTAGAGGTGGATGCCCTTGGATCCGCTCGTCACCGGGTGGGGCTCGAGGCCCATGTCGCGGAGGATCGCGCGGGCCGCCTTCGCGACCTCCACGCACTCGGGGAGGCCGGCGCCCGGACCCGGGTCGAGGTCGAGCACGAGCCGGTCGGGCCGACGCTCGTCGCCCGTCCGGCCGAACCGCCACTGGGGCACGTGCAGCTCGAGCGCGGCGATCTGGCCGAGCCAGGTGAGGGTCGCCACGTCGTTCGCCAGCGGGTAGTCGTTCTGGTGGTCGCGGTGCTGGATCGCCCGCCGCAGCACCCACTCGGGCGTGTGCGCGTCGAGGTCCTTCTGGAAGAACATCTTCCCCGGGTGCTCGTCGGTGCCGACGCCGTCGACCCAGCGCTTGCGGGTCACGGGCCGGTCGCGGAGGTGCGGGAGCATGTGCGGCGCGATGGCGGCGTAGTACGCGATCACGTCGCCCTTGGTCGTGCCCGTCGCGGGGTACAGCACCTTGTCGAGGTTCGACAGCGTGATCCGCCGCCCCTCGACCTCCACCTGCTGCTTCGCGCCCGCCATCGCTCCAGCATGGCCCCGCGGGTGTTCACTCGACCCATGAGAGCCATCTGGAAGGGCGCCGTCACCTTCGGCCTCGTCAACGTGCCCGTGAAGGTCTACAGCGCGACGCAGGACCACGACGTCCCGCTGCACCAGGTGCACGACGCCGACGGCGGGCGGATCCGCTACCAGCGCCGCTGCGAGGTGTGCGGCAAGGTCGTCGACTACGCCCACATCGACAAGGCCTTCGACGACGGCGACCGCACGGTCGTGATCACGGAGGAGGACCTCTCCGCGCTGCCCGAGGAGAAGAGCAGGGAGATCGACGTCGTCGAGTTCGTGCCGAGCGACCAGGTGGACCCGGTGATGCTCGACCGCAGCTACTTCCTGGAGCCGGATTCGTCGAGTCCGAAGTCGTACGCGCTCCTGCGCCGAACGCTGCAGGAGACGGACCGCACGGCGATCGTGCACGTGACCCTCCGCCAGCGCACCCGGCTCGCGGCGCTGCGGGTGCGCGGCGACGTGCTCATGCTGCAGACGCTGCTCTGGGACGACGAGGTGCGCGAGGCCGACTTCCCGTCGCTCGACGCCGCGCCCAAGGTCTCGCCGCGGGAGCTCAAGATGTCGGCGCAGCTCGTGGAGGGGTTCGCGGAGGACTTCGACCCGTCGAGGTTCAGCGACGAGTACCAGGAGCAGCTGCGCGTGCTCATCGACGCGAAGCTCGCGCAGGGCGACTCCCTCGACACCGACGCGACCTTCGGGGAGGGTGACTCCGACGAGGAGGACGCGGGCGGCGAGGTGCTCGACCTCATGGACGCGCTCAAGCGGAGCATCGAGCGGAGCCGGGGTGGGGGATCCGGCGGGGGGAAGGCGCCGGCGCGCAAGGCGGGGGCGAAGGCGTCGGGGAAGGGGACCGCCGCGAAGGCGTCGGGGAAGGGGACCGCCGCGAAGGAACCGGCGGCGAAGGGATCCAGCGGGAAGCAGGCCGCCGCGAAGAAGTCCGCGGCCGAGGAGCCCGCCGCCAAGGAGCCCGCCGCGAAGAAGTCCCAGGCGGCGAAGTCCGTTCCGAGGAAGTCCCAGGCGGCGAAGTCCGCCCCGAGGAAGTCCGCCGAGAGGAAGAGCGCCTAGGCACAGCACGCGGTGGGGGACCCTGCGACCGGGGAGCGACCGGGGAGCGGCCGGGCACTGCCGGGCATACGGTGGAGGCGACCGCTGCCCCGCACGCGGCGACGACGCCACGAGGAGCCGCATGTCCGACGCGAAGAGCGCATCCCGAACGATCCTCATCGTGCTCCTGGGGGCGCTGGTCGCGTCGCTCGGAGCGCTCGCCGCAGGTCTGGCGGCTGGCGGCGCATCCGTCGTCGCGATCGGGAGCGTCATCGCGATGGCCCTCGTGCTCCTCGTCGTCATCGGCGGGCTGGGGGCGTCGGGCCGCCGTCGCGCACGCTGACGGATCGGGCGATCAGCCCGCCGCCGGCATCCCGTCGGTCATGACGCGCCAGAGGTGCAGGGTCGCGTAGGAGCGCCACGGCGACCACGCGGCCGCGCGCGCGTCGAGGGCGCGTGCCTCGTCGGGCAGGCCGAGGGCGGCCGCGCCGCGGCGGACGATGAGGTCGCCCGACAGGAGCACGTCGGGGGAGCCGAGCGCGCGCATCGCGACGTAGTCGGCGGTCCAGGGGCCCACGCCATGGAACGCGACGAGGGCGGCCCGGAGCTCGGCGCGCGGCATGCCGTGCGCGATCACCAGCTCTCCCGTCTCGAGGGCCTCGGCGAGTCGGATCAGCGTCGCCGTGCGCCGCGCGGGTCCGCGCAGGAGCTCCGCGCCGTCGCGCGCGATGCGGGCGGCCGACGGCATGAGGCGCGTGACGGATCCGTGCGCCACCGACGCGGGCAGGTCCTCGCCGAGGTCCGCCGTCATGCGGCCGTGGGTGGCGCGGGCGCTGGCGACGGAGATCTGCTGGCCGACGATGGTGCGGAACAGGGTGGAGCGCGGATCCAGCGTGCCGGGGATGCGGAGGCCGGGCGTCGCGCGGACGGCCGCGGCGAGCGCCGGGTCGCGGGCGAGGTCGGCGTCGATGCGTGCGGAGTCCACGTCGAGGCCGAGGAGGCGGCGCGTTCCGGCAAGGAGCTCGGCGGCGTCGGCCGGATGCTCGACGCGGGTGGTCACGTCCAGGCGGGTGGTCGCGTCGGTCGCGTCGTCGCGCGGCTCGGCGTCGAGCAGCCGCACCGTCACCGTCCCCGAGCCGTGCGCGAGCCGGGCCGACTGCGTGAACGACGTGTCGTCGCCCTCCTCGGCGCCCGCGACGGCGTGCCAGGAGAGGAAGCGGATCACGCCGCCACCGTCGAAGGGCGCGGGCACGGCGATCGTCGTGCGGGCGACGTGCGCCGGCGCGACCGGTCCGCGGCTGGCGGCGGGCGCGGCGGCGCCGGGGGAGTCCATGCGCCCAGCCTGCCCGACGCCGCCGACCGCGGCCGGCGCGCGACCTAGGGTGGATCGCATGATCGACGACGCCGTGATCCGCACCGCCCCTGCGTCCGAGTCGGCGCCCGCAGACGCCGTCCGCGCCGAGCTCGTCGCCGCCCTCGGCGACGTCGTCGCCACCGACGCCGCGTCCCTCGAGGAGGCGCGCTCCGACCGGTCGGGCTACCGCAGCCCCGCGGATCCGATCGCCGTCGTCCGCGCGACGGAGGTGGACCACGTCGTCGCGACCCTCCGCATCGCGAGCGCCACCGGCACGTCCGTCGTCACGCGCGGCGCGGGCACGGGCCTCGCGGGCGGGGCGACGGCCACCGCGGGCGAGATCGTGCTGTCGGTGCGGGGCATGGACCGGATCCTCGAGGTGAGCGAGGCCGACGAGCTCGCCGTCGTGGAGCCCGGCGTCCTCAACGACGACCTCAACGCCCGGCTGGCCCCGCTCGGCCTCTGGTACTCGCCGGATCCCGCGAGCAAGGCCATCTCCACCATCGGCGGCAACATCGCCACCAACGCCGGCGGCCTGCTCTGCGCCAAGTACGGCGTGACGCGTGAGGCGGTGCTCGCCCTCACGGTCGTGCTCGCCGACGGCCGCGTCATCGAGACCGGGCACCGCACCGTGAAGGGCGTCACGGGCTACGACCTCACGGCGCTGATGATCGGCTCGGAGGGCACGCTCGGCGTCATCGTCCGCGCGACCGTGCGCCTCCGACCCCTGCCGACCGCGACGCCGTCGACCGTCGCCGCCTTCTTCCCCGACGCGACCCAGGCGGCGGCCGCGTCATCCGCCATCACGGCCGCCCGGATCCGCCCGGCCGCCATGGAGCTGATCGACGCCGGTGCGCTCGAGGCCATCGACGCGTTCCTCGGCACCGACCACTCCTCCCGCGGATCCGCGCACCTCCTCGTCCGCTGCGACGGCCCGGACGCCGCCGACGAGGCCGCGCGCGTGGTCGAGGTCGTCGTCGCGGGCGGCGGCACGGCCGACGTGACCGACGACGCCGACGAGGGCGAGCGCCTCCTCGCGATCCGCCGCGCGTTCCACCCGGCGCTGGCCGCCCGCGGGCGCGTGCTCATCGAGGACGTGGCCGTGCCGCGGTCGCGCCTCGCCGACATGCTCACGCGGATCCGCGAGATCGAGCGTGAGACCTGCCTCGCCATCCCCACCGTCGCGCACGCCGGCGACGGCAACCTCCACCCGAACTTCTGCATCCCGGAGGACCCGACCACGCCCGACGGCGACGCGACCGGCATCCCGGACGACGTCTGGCGCGCGGCCGACCTCCTCTTCCGCGCGGCCGTCGACCTCGGCGGCACGCTCACGGGGGAGCACGGCGTGGGCCTCCTCAAGCGGCGCTGGCTCGCCGACGAGCTGGGCGACGACGTCATGGGGCTGGCCGCCGGGATCCGCCGGGTGTTCGACCCGCAGGGGATCCTCAACCCCGGCAAGGCGGCCTGATCGCGAGATCCGCGAGCCCGCGACGGCCGCATGTCCGCGGGCGTCGTGGCCCCGGGCGGCCGCCGATCCCGTCGGTAGGCTGGCGACGCCGATCCGCCGAAGAGAGGGCCGTCGTGACCGACCCGTCCGTCCCCGTGACCGTCCACCGCCCGTCGCCCTCCTCGCCGCCGCGCCACATGGAGCTCCCCGCGCCGCATGGGCCGCGCCGCATCACCGCGTCGGCTCTGCTCGGCGTCGTGGGCGTGGCCGTGCTGCTGCTCGTCGGCTTCGTCGTCGCCGCCTACCTCGTGCTGAGCCTCGGGATCCAGGCCGTCGCGATCTGCGCCCTCCTCGCCCTCGTCCCGCTCGCCGGCGTGCTGCTCGCGATCCGCTGGGTCGACCGCTGGGAGCCCGAGCCGCGCCTCGCGCTCCTGTTCGCGCTGCTCTGGGGCGCCGCCGCGTCGGTCGCCATCGCGCTCGTCTTCGACCTCGTCGCGCAGTACGCGCGCCTGGCGATCGGCGTGCCCACGCGCTATACGGAGTTCCTGCAGCTGTCGGTGCAGGCGCCGCTCGTGGAGGAGTCGGCGAAGGCCGTCGGCCTGCTCCTCATCTTCTGGGTGGCCCGCCGCCACTTCGACGGGCCGGTCGACGGCGTCGTCTACGGCGCCACCATCGCGGCCGGCTTCGCCTTCACGGAGAACATCGTGTACTTCGGCGGTCCGCTCGTCTCCGGCACGACCGGCACCCTCGTGGGCACCTTCGTCATGCGCGGCCTGTTCTCGCCGTTCGCCCACGTGACCTTCACCATGATCACCGGCATCGCCATCGGCTACGGCGCCCGCCGCGGCCCGGGCGCCGCCCTCGGCTTCGGCGCGATCGGGCTGGTCGGCGCCATCGTGCTGCACGCGCTCTGGAACACGGGCGTCACCATCACGGGCGACTTCCTCTCCTTCTACGTGCTTCTCCAGGTGCCGATCTTCGCCTTCCTCGTGGCGGTCGTGATCCTGCTGCGCCGCTACGAGATCCACCTCACCCGCCGCCGCCTCCGCGAGTACGCGGCCGTCGGCTGGTTCACGCCCGCCGAGGTCGAGATGCTCAGCACCTGGCAGGGCCGGCGCCGCGCGCGGCTCTGGGCCCGCACGCGCGGCGGCGACGCCGGCCGGGCCATGAGCCTCTTCACGCGCGACGCGACGCGGCTCGCCTTCGCGCGGCAGCGGATGCTCTCCGAGCGGCCCGCGGCATCCGGCCGCTCCGAGGCGGGGCACCTCGACGACGAGCGGCGGCTGCTGCGCGCGGTCACCGACCACCGGGAGGCGCTGCTGCGCGGCGGGCGGCGCTGACCCGCCCTCCCGCCGCGCCGACCGCCGCGGGCGATCTGAGCGGTGTGGGGGGGGCTTGCCGGAGCCGTTGTCCGATTTCGTGGTGTTCCCTGCTCTGGGGTTCGCGGGTCTGAGCCTGCTGGGCATGGTGTGGTTGCCGCGTCCGTTCCTGCCGCGGTGGTACATCGCCCAGATGGGATTGGAGTGCGGCTCGACGCGGAAGAAGGCCGCCATCTCCGGGTCCAGGATGGGGCATCCTCCGTCGCGGGGGCCGCTCGGGGAGGTTCTCGGCGGTGACGCGGAGAAGGGTGTGCACGGTCGCACGCACGAACCCCGAAGGGATGGAAGGCTTCGCGGGTGAAGTCACTCGTCTTGCTCGTCGCGCATCCCTTGTCCTCCAGCGCCGCGGCTGGCGCGGTGGTCGCTGATGGGCACCGTGACCCCTCCGACTTCGTGATTTTCTTCGTCGTGGGCGGGATCTTCGCCGCAATCGGGGCTCTGGCCTTCTCCGGCGTCTGGCGGGGGTGGGCAGGGAGGTTCCGGATCTACCGGGTATTGCCTGTGGCGTTCGGCTGGATGGGCGTGGGGTTTTTGGTGACCGGCGTGGGAGGAGTTCTGCCGCAGCCGGTCTCTGATCCCGTGTTGTACGCGGGTCTCGCGTTCGCGGGCCTCAGCTTTGTGGGGATGGCCTGGTTGCCGCGTCCGTTCCTGCCGCGGTGGTACAAGGTCCAGATGGGGCTGGACCCCGGAGCGTCGCGGAAGAGGATCGTCGCCTCCGTGGCGGAGAAAGGCACGCCGCCGTTGAGTGGCCCGCTCGGTGAGGATCTCGGCGGCGGCGAGGAGAAGGGATTCGCGGCGGCGTCGCGGCTGGGCGGGGTCGTCGGAGGGGCGGTACGCGAGGCCCCGGCCAGTCACGTGGGTCCGTCGGACGGCGCCGCGGACGCGGCCTCCCGCCCGACGCCACCGAACGGTGAGGCTCGCGAATGCAAGTCCGGCGAGGACGCGCATTCGTGACTCGGATGTGACGGCGCTCGGTCGGCGGATGGTGTTCGCGCTCGGACATCGGAATTCGACGCGGATGCACGCTTTGCGCGTCGTCGCTCCTGTCCTGGTCGCCGCGCTCTCCGCTCCTCACCTCTCGTCGGCGACAGCCTCTCCCGGCCCGGGGGTCTCCTGTTCCGCAGGTAGCGCGCTGCTGGGCGCGCTCTTCATGAGTCTCAGCCCGGAAGCTCCGGTCGCGCGGTCCAGTTGGCGAGGATCTCGGGGCTAGACCGCACGCGGGTTCATCGCTGCGTCCGGGCATCCGGCCGCTGAACACATGAGCATCGGGCTCTGACGCACCTGCGGGGAATAGGCGCGCGGATTTCTAACACCTGTGGGGATCTGCCCGTGTCCTCCACGCTCGATCCATCGCATGTCACCGTCCGCATCGGAACGTTCACGAACCCTGCTCCCGTCGCCAGGCGCGTCGCCTGCGCTGCAGTCCAGCGCGCGCGCCGCGCGGCGCCGAGCGGCCGGCCCCTGGTGAACGTCCATCAGCTGCCCCAACGCTCCCACCAGTCGCGCGTGCGCTCCTTCGGCCCCGGTGGCGTGCGCCAGCAGGGGGTGACGGCATGACGCCGCCAGTGAGCGGCAACGGCTGGCGCATCGACCCCGCAGCCGCGGGGTCAGCCATCGCCGACGCCAAGATGGGCATCTCGGGTCTGGATGATGTGGCGACGGCTGCTCAGGCGGCGATCGACGCGGCCTCAGCGATCGCGGGGCCGAAGACCGCGGCCGCGCTCGCGAGGCTCGCCCGCAACCCCTTCCTCTCGCAGATCCAGAAGGTCAGGAGTGGCGTCGAGCAGGCGGCCGACCAGACGAAGCTCGCCCTCGATGCGTATGTCCAGGGAGACGAGGAGATGGCGTCCCACTCCGCAGAGGGGATAGGACGGTGACCCGCCCCGACATCGCAATTGTGCCGAGCTCGGCCGCAATCGAGTCAGCAGCCGCGGGCTTCGACAAGCTCGGTCCGGCGGTGGACGACGTCATGAACACGGTGAAGGGGGCCTGGTCTCGGTTGTCCGTAGCCGACGTGTTCGAGACGCCCGACTCCGATCACGCTTTCAGCGCCCTGTCCGGCCCCACGACTCTCTCGTCGACGATAGGTCAGGACGCAGCCGCTGTGAAGAAGGCGCTGAATGACTACGCCTCGGCTCTCGCCGACCTGGAGAGGCGAAGGAGTGCTCTCGTCGAGGAACATGCCTTGTTGGATCTCATGCTGCTGGCTGGCCCCGTCCCCGCTGCGTCCGCAGGGACACCGGCTAGCGACAGCTATCGCTCGAAGCCGCTCCAGCAGCAATTCGACCTCGATGCGCGCGTGACGCAATTCAACGAAGCGGTGGAGCAGGCGGACGTGGACTGCGCCATCGCGCTGGTCAAACTGGGCCGGGATACCGAGACGCAGGTGACCAACGCCGCTCAGCAGGTCGGCATGGTAATGGACGATCCCCGTGTGGTCTTCGGGCAGGGGATCGTGACGAAGGGTCTCTACGTGTCGACGGAGATCAAGCCCACCTTCCAAGCCATCCTGGAGGCGAAGGCCTCCGGTCAGGCGCTGTTCAAGGTCTCGCCGCCCGACCTGAAGCAATTGGGTCGCGACGTGGTGAAGGCGTTGAACCCCTTCGGCGGGGGGGGCCTGACCATGCCGTTGAGAGCACGGCTGGCGATTGGGGTCGAAGGCTGGGGGTAGCGGGGACCGTCGTATCCGGCGTGACCACCTTCGCGGACGAGATGAGCAAAGACGAGGCACGGCATCCCGATTGGAATGAGGGGACGCGTGTGGCCCGTGCGGGTCTACACGCTGTTGTGAAGACCGCCGGCGCTGCCGTGGGCGCAGAAATCGGCTCTGGCGTCGGGCAGGCTGTGGGCATCGCTGTCGGGGAGGCGATATTCCCGCTCGGAGGGGGCTTGATCGGCGGGTTCGTCGGCGGCGTCCTCGGCGGGGCCATCGGCGGCGAGATCGGAGGGGACATCGCCGGATCTGCGATGGATAAGGCGGACTCGTGACCACTGATGCCGAGATGACGAATAGACGGGAAGAGCGCACATGACGACGAACTGGATACCGGTCGAGGCGCCACTGATCACGATGGGGATGCCCACCACGTGGGAGATCCTCGAGACGGGCGACGACCGCGTGGTCGTCATCGCCGAACCGCAGAGGAAGGACGCCACCTTCCGAGCGAACGCCGTGGTCCTCGTGCGGGAGTCGACCGAGACGATCGTCGAGCTCGGCGCCCGCTGCATCGCCCAGGCGCACGCGTACTCCGGCTGGTCGCACGTCTACTCCGACATGGAGTGGAACCGCGACGACGCCATGGGCCGCGTCGTGCACTACCTCTACGAGGCGTCCGGCGTGTGCGTGGCGGTCGCCCAGTACGTGTTCTCGACCGGGTCGCGCTCGATCGAGGTCACGGGGAGCTGCGACGTGGTCGATCTCCTGGCGTACGACGAGATGTTCAACATGATCGCCAGCTCGACCGAGATGAGGGTGCACGCATGACCGGGACACCGCTCGACCTCGCGGCCATGGAACGCATCGGTCACGGCGTGCAGCTCGAGCTGCTCACCGGCGTCGGCGCATCCCAGCCCTTCCCCCCGAGCGAGCTGACCATGAGCGCTGCCGCCTGGGAGCAGCTCGCGACCCTCCGCACCCGCGGGGTGTTCGCGCGTGTCGACAGCGGCTCCGCGCAGATGGTCGAGCTCCGCGAGCTCGGCCTGGTCTCCGCCTCCGGCGGCATGACGCCCGAGGGGGAGTCGCTGCTCGCGGTGCGGTCCCAGGCGAAGACGCTCTTCGGCGCCACGGCCGACACCGGGGGTCGCCACACGACCTTCAACAGCTGGTACGCGGGAGCGGACGCGGTCGTCGCCGCCCAGCGGATCGACGACGCCGGGTCGACGGTCGTGTCCCTCCACCGCACCACGCGGTCCGCCTCGCTCGGGCTCCTCACCTCGTGGCTGCGCCTGGGACCCGCCTGGTCGCTCGCCCACGGGGACGAGGTCGACGAGCACGACGCCGACCTCATCCAGCGCCGCGTCGATGCCGCGCCCGGGCAGGAGCCCGCGGTGCCGGCAGACGCGAGCTGGGTCACGAGACGCGCCTGGGCGGCGGGGGAGTGGACGCGCTACGCGGTCGTCTCGCCGGCGCTCGCGAAGAAGGCGGAGCAGATCCGCACGGGGGACGTCGGCTGGTTGCGCCCGGAGCCGACCTCGGTCGGGCTCGTCCGTCTGGTCCCCATCAACTCGGTGCGCCTCATGTACAACATCGTCGAGCTCTTCCAGGACACGGTGCGCCTCACCCGGTGAGGCGCGCGAGATCGGCCCGCCTCGCCGGTGGATCGAGCTGGTCGGCCTCGGCGCGCCCCGCCCGTCGCGGGCGCTAGCCGCTCGGTGTCGATCGTCTGCCGCGCGGCCGGTCGAGCGTCGGGGGTCGCGAGTAGCGTCAGAGCCACGACCACGAGGAGACACGACCATGAGCGATGCCAACCAGGACACCACCGGCGACAAGGAGATGCTCGGCTCCTCCACGCCCACGCCGCCCCAGAGCGCCGAGAAGGACCCGAGCACGTGGGTCACGGGCGACGAGCCGATGACGGGTGCGCAGCGCAGCTACCTCGATTCGCTCGCCACGCAGGCAGGCGAGGAGATCCCTGCCGACCTCAACAAGGCGGAGGCGAGCGAGCAGATCGAGCGCCTGCAGGAGAAGAAGGACACGGCCTCGCCGCAGCCCGACGACGCGAGCTGATCCACGCGTGAGCGGACGGGCGGGCGCCTCAGAGGCGTCCGCCCGTCGCGCGCTCGGCTGAGGGGGAGGCAGGAGCAGGGGGAGAGCATCGTGAGGGACGGCGCATGACCACGCTGGTGGGATACGCGCGCGTCGCGCGCGCCGACGAGTCGTACCAGGACCAGGTCGACGCCCTCGACGCCGCGGGCTGCGAGCGCATCTTCGTCGACGTCGCCGCGGGCCCGAAGGCCGCGCGTCCGAGCCTGCAGGACGCCCTCGACTACCTCCGCGAGAACGACGAGCTGCTCGTCGTGAGCCTCGATCGGCTGGGGCCGGGATCAGCCGACGTCGTGCGGATCCTCAACGGGCTCGAGGCGCGCGGCATAGCCTTCCGCGCCATCCGCGACGGGCTGGAGGCCGGCACCGCCGCCGGGCGCGGCCTCTTCGCGGTCACGCTCGCGTTGGCCACCGTGGATGCGACCGCAGCTGAGGAGAAGCACCGCCGCCGACCGGCCGAGCCCGCCGCGGCACCCGCGCCGACGGCACCCGCCCCGCCATCGCTGCCCAAGGGCATCACGCGGCGGAAGCTCATGATCGCCGTCGAGGAGCGCTCCAAGGGCCGCGACACCGCCGAGATCGCGCGCGTGCTCGACGTGAGCGAGCGCGTCGTCACGCGTGCGCTCGCCTGGGCGGAGTCGGGGCGGCAGGGCGGGCTGCTGCGCTGATGCCGCGTGTCCGCCCACGCGAATCGTCCGCGCGGCGGAGGCGGGCAGCCTCCGCATTTCCTACCCTGGGGACATGACCGGATCCCAGCCCGCGCCCGTGCGACGGTCGCCGCGCCCCAGCTCGCGCGTCGCCCGGCGACGGCGGGCGCTCCTCGCGGCCGTGGTCGCGACCGCCGTCGTGGGCGCCGGCGTCGCCACGGGGATCATCCCGTCGCCGGTCGGCGGCGCCTCCGCGGATCCCGCCGGCTGCACGGTCGAGGCGCTGACCGGCGGCTGGTCCGCCGGCACGCTGCACCTCTCCGCGGCGGAGGTCGACCGCGGCGCGGGTGCGACCCTGGCGGACGTGCGCGGCGACGTGCCCGCCCCCACCGCCAGCACCATGAAGGTCCTCACGGCGGCGGCGGCCGTCGAGGCGCTCGGCCCGGACCGGCGCATCGCCACGCGCGTCGTGCAGGGCGCGCGCGCCGACACGGTCGTCCTCGTGGGCGGCGGCGACCCCACGCTCAGCCGTCTGCCGTCGGGCACCGACGGCGTCTACCCGGGCGCCCCGCACCTCGACGACCTGGCGCGGCAGGTGCTCGACGCCCGGCGCGCCGACCCCGACACCGCCGGCGTGCCCGTCCGCCGCCTCCAGGTCGACAGCAGCCTCTTCACCGGTCCCGCCTGGCTGCCGGAGTGGCCGCTGGAGGCCCGGCGCGGCGGATCCATGTCGAACATCACCGCGCTCATGGTCGACGGTGACCGCGACGACCCGGCCGAGCCCTACTCGCGCCGGGGCGACGCGGCCGTCGCGCGCGCGGCGGACGCGTTCGCGGAGCTGCTCGGCGACGGCGTCGCGACCGACGGCCCGCTCGTGACCGCGCCCGCCGGAGCCGCCGTGCTCGGCACCGTCGAGTCCGCGCCCGTGCGCGACCTCGTGGGCCACATGCTCACCCACTCCGACGACACGCTCGCCGAGACCCTGGCGCGGCTCGTCGCGATCGAGACGGGCGCCGGGAGCGCCGCGACGGACATCCGGAGCGGCACGCCCACCGCCCTCGCCGCGCTCGACCTGCCGATGGCCGGCGTGGTGCTCATCGACGGCTCCGGCCTGTCCGACGGGAACCGGGTTCCCGCGCTCCTCCTCACGCGGCTCATGGTGCGGATCGCGCAGCACGTCGACGACCTCGCGATCGTCGACGCCGGTCTCGCCGTTGCCGGCCGCACCGGCACCCTCGCGGAGGGCGGCCGGTTCACGGGGGAGGCCGACGCGGCGGCAGGGCGCATCCGCGGCAAGACCGGCACGCTCGAGCGGATGCACGGTCTCACCGGCATCGCGGACGCCGAGGACGGCACCGAGGTCGCCTTCACGATCTGGGCGGAGGACGTGGACCCGTCGGTCCCGGCGGAGACCGCGCGCGCCGAGATCGACGCCCTCGCGACCGAGGTCCACCGCTGCGGCGGCGCGCTCGGCGGCTGATCCGCTACGCCCCCGACCGCTCCACGAGCCGGTGGTCGTGCGCGTACACGACGAGTTGCACGCGATCCCGGAGCGCCAGCTTCGCGAGGATGCTGCTCACGTGCGTCTTCACGGTCGACTCGCTCACGAACTCGAGCGCGGCGACCTCCGCGTTCGAGAGGCCGCGCGCCACGTGCCCGAAGACGTCCTTCTCGCGCGCGCTCAGCGACCGGAACGCGGGCGGCGCCGGGGGAGCGGGCGCCGCGGCGGCGTCCGACGTGAACAGCTGCGTGAGCTCGTCGGGCGCGAGCACGGCGCTGCCCGCGTGCACGGCGCGGATGGCCGCGGCGAGGAAGGCGGGCGTCGCGTCCTTGAGGAGGAAGCCGCTCGCGCCGCCGCGGATGGCCGTGGCGGACGCGCGGTCGAGCGCGAACGTGGTCAGCACGATGACCCGCGGCGGCTCGGCGCGCGAGCCGTCGAACAGCGCGCGCACGGTCTCGAGGCCGTCCATCACGGGCATCCGCATGTCGAGCAGCACGACGTCGGGTCGTAGCTCGTCGATCACCGCGAGGCCCTCCCGTCCGTCGCCGGCCTCGCCGACGACCTCGAGGTCGGGCTGGGCGTCGAGGGCGACGCGCACGCCGCCGCGGAACAGCTCCTGGTCGTCGACGAGCACGATGCGGATCACGGGCGGCCTCCCGGCACGGGCATGGAATGGGCGGATGGCAGGGGGATGCGCGCGCGGGCGGTGAACAGGTAGTCGACGGCCTCGGCCTCGAGGTCGCCGCCGACGGCCGCGAGCCGGGCGCGCATGCCCTCGACGCCGGTGCCGAGCCGCAGCGACTCGAGGCCGAGCGGGCCGGCGCGGTCGGGTACGGCACCCGGCGGGACGACGGGGTTCTCGACCTCGAGCACCACGTCGGCCGCGCGCCACGTCTCGCGGAGGCGGATGCGGCCGCCGGCGGCGCCGTGCCGCATCGCGTTGGTGGTCATCTCCTGCGCGACGCGGCGCAGGACGACCTGGCGCGCCGGATCCACGGCCCGGCGCTGCCCGCGCACCTCGTGCACGAGGTCGACGCCGGCGGCCCGCACCTGCGCCGCGACCGCGTCGAGGTCCTCGGGCCCGTCGTCGCCGTCGGCCGTGCTCGTGCCGCTCAGCACCTCGCGCACCTCCGCGAGCGAGCGCCGCGCGGTGTCGGCGATGGTGGCGGAGACGCCGCGGATCCGCTCCTCGTCGTCGAGGAACTGCACCGAGTCGGCCTGCGCGATGATCACCGCGAGCGAGTGCCCGACGATGTCGTGCACGTCGCGCGCCATGCTCGCCCGCAGCGTCTCGGCCTGCGCGAGGTCGACGGCCTTCACGGCGGTGTCCTCGGCCTGCACGCGGAGGCGCGACTCCGAACTGCGGGCGCGGACCACACGGATCACGAGACCCGTCAGCCACGCGAGCAGCAGCATCAGGACCGGGGCCGCGACGAAGAGCATGGCGCCGAGGCCGCCCGGGCTGATGAGGAGCGAGTAGCGGGCGCCCGTGTGCAGCAGGTACACCGTGGCCATGGCACCCCCGACGACGGCGGAGGCGGCGCCCAGCACGGCCGTCGCACGCGACCCGCGCCGAGCGGTCGAGTACAGCACGAGGAGGAGGGCGAGGTCCGCGAAGCCGGGGCGCTCACCCACGTGCCACTGCGCCAGCGCCATGACCCAGGCCAGCGCGAGCGCCGCGCCGGGGTACACGGAGCGCACGACGACCGCCAGGAGCATGAGGACGGCGACGTGGAGACCCGCCTCCTGGACGTCCACCGGCGGGTTCACGGCGATGCCCGCGAGCACGAGGCCGACGACCACGTCCACGAACAGCTCCACGCCGTCGCGGTGCCGGGGTGCGCGCGGCGTGCGTGCGCGCGTCGCGTCGGCGATCCCGGTGTCCATCGGCCACAGCCTAGGCGCGGGGATCCGGCCGGGTCGCCCCTCGCGGGTACCGGTCGCCGGTACCCGCGGGGGAGGCCGCGCCTACTTCCTCTTCGTCAGCGCGGAGCCCTTGTGGGCCGCGGTCGTGCCGGACTTGTCGCTCTCCACGATGTACGCGGGCTCGTCGCCCGATGCTGTGAAGTGCTGCCCGTCGTGCTGGAAGTCCTTCGTCTTCTCCTCGACGACCTTCCCGTGCGTCTCGCCCTGGGGCGTGTTCCAGGTGACGCGGTCGCCCTTCGACAGGCCGGCCATCAGATCGTCGCCACCGATCCGGAGTCGACGCGGTAGTTGGATCCGTTCACGAACGACGCGAGGTCGGAGCAGAGGAACGCGACGACGTTCGCGACCTCGGCGGGCTCGCCGCGGCGCTTCAGCTCCATGTAGGGGCGCTCCTCGTCGAGGAACGACTCGATCGCGTCCTCCGTCGAGGTGCCCAGCTGGTCGGCGCGCTTCTCCATCATCGCGTCGGTCATGGGCGTGTGGATGAAGGCGGGCGACACCGCGTTCACGAGCAGGCCCTCCTTCGCGTAGCTGCGCGACAGGCCCTTCGACAGCGCGAGGATCCCGGCCTTGGCGGCGCAGTAGGGGAGCTCGTCGTCGTACGGCTGCACGGCGTCCTCGGAGGCGAGGAACACGATCCGGCCCCAGCCGCCCTTCCGGAGCGACGGGAGGAACCGCTTCACGAGGCGTACGGGTCCGAGGAGATCCACCTCGATGGTGTTCGTCCAGCCCTCGTCATCGATCTCGTGGAAGAGCCCCTGCGCGCCGGTGATGCCCGCGGACTGCACGAGGATGTCGATGTCGCCGACGGCCTCCTGCACCTTCTCGTGCAGCGCGTCGAGCGAGGCGACGCTCGTCACGTCGGCCGCGAACGCGTGCACGCGGTCGCCGCCGTCGAGCTTCGCAGCGGCCTCGTCGAGCGCGCCCTGGTCCTGGTCGCTGAGGACGACGGTGGCGCCCTCCGCGAGGAGGATGCGGGCGGTCTCCCACCCGATCCCCGAGTCGGCGCCCGTGACGAGCGCGGTCTTCCCTGTGATGCCGAGATCCATCTCGGTCTCCTCACTGCCCCTCGGGAGGGGCGTCATCGTGATGCGTGCGGACATGACGAGGGCCGCACCTGGTGGCGCGGCCCTCGGATCGTGATGTGCGTGCTGCTCGCGCTACTCGGCGGCGGATCCGACGCGGCGGTTCTCCGCGGAGACCATCCACGCGTACTGCTCGAGCGCGGTGATGAAGCCGTGGAGCAGGTCCGCGGTGGTCGGGTCCTCCTCGTCGACGTCGTCGTGGACCTCGCGCATGGTGTGCACGGCGGCCTCGAGGCGCTGGGTCACGAGGTCGACGGTCTCGGCGGTGTCCACCTCGCCCTGCGGGTACTCGGGGAGCGTCGTGGTCTCGGCGACGGTGTCGCTGCGGCCGTCGGGCGTGGCGTGCAGGGCGCGCATGCGCTCGGCCAGGTCGTCGCTGAACTCGCGCGCCGACTCGATGATCTCGTCGAGCTGGAGGTGCAGGTCGCGGAAGTTCTTGCCCACGACGTTCCAGTGCGCCTGCTTGCCCTGGATGTGCAGCTCGATCAGGTCGACGAGCACCTTCTGCATGTTCTCGTGCAGCTGCTCGCTGGCCTTGAAGCCGCGCTCGGCGTTCTGGCGCTTGGTGGGCTTGGAGCCCTCGGGCTGGGTGGCCTTCGCGGATGCGCTGGTGGGGCGTTCGACGGTCGTGGTCATGTGCGACTCCTCGGTTCTCGTTCTCGTGGGGTCGGGGGTCTCCCGATCCGTGCGGCGCGGCGTCCGGTGGGACGGGCCCGCGTGGGCCGGGCGCGCGTTCGCGCGACGTCCGGCCTGCCTTCGACGGTACGCCCGCCGGATCCGTGTCGCACGAACGGTGAGTGCGCTCACAGTGCGCGTCCAGCCAGGGCGGCCGGCGCTTCGCTCGACGGACGAGCGGCCCCCCGGGTGCTTGGCTGGATCCATGAGCGCCCTCACCTCCGACCTCCGCGTCCTCCGCGACGCCCGCGCGATCCTCGTCGAGAGCCTCTGGTGGGATCCCGCCGGCGACGTGATGTGGAACGACATCACGGCCGGCACGCTGCACCGGAGCCCGTGGACGGGCGCGGTCGACGGATCCGACGACACGGTCCTCGAGCTGCCGCCGCCGCTGGCGTCCTTCCAGCCGGCCGACGACGGCGGCTACGTCGCGGGGCTCGGCGACCGCATCGTGCTCGTCGACCGGGAGGGCCGCATCACGCGCGAGCTCGCGCACGTGCGGCACGCGCACGACGGCATCCGGATGAACGAGGGCAAGGTCGATCCCCGCGGCCGCTTCGTCATCGGATCCATGGACGTCACCGAGGGCGAGCCCGACGCGGCGATCTACTCGATCGACGGCTCCGGCACCCTGCGCACGCTCCTCGGCGGCTTCGCCATCACCAACGGCTTCGAGTGGACGGACGGTGGCCGCACGATGATCCTCACCGACACGTCCGAGAAGACGGTCTACCGCGCGCCCTACTCCGCCGACGGCGAGCTGGGGGAGCCGGAGCGCTGGATCCACGGCGAGATGAGCGACGGCCTCACCCTTGACGTCGACGGCTACGCGTGGAACGGGATCTACGGCGCGGGCAAGGTCGTCCGCTGGGCGCCCGACGGCACGAAGGACCTGGAGATCCAGATCCCGGCGCCGAACGTCACGTCCGTGGCCTTCGCCGGCCCCGACCTCCGCACCCTCGTGATCGGCACCGCACGGGAGAACCTCACGGAGGAGCAGCTCGAGGAGCACCCGCTCTCGGGCGGCGTCTTCGCGATCGACACCGCCGTCTCCGGACGCCCTGTGAACGTCTTCCGCACCGCGGTCGCCGGCGGCGCGCGAGCGTAGCGTCGAACGCGCCGTCCGACCGGGCGGCACCACTCTCACGAGGAGGAACGCACATGACCGGAGAGAGCATCCAGGGCCGCAAGGTGGCCTTCCTGCTGACGGACGGCTTCGAGCAGGTCGAGTTGACGGAGCCGTGGAAGGCCGTGCAGGAGGCCGGCGGCACGCCCGTGCTGGTGTCCCCGAAGTCGGACACCGTGCAGGGCCTGAACCACATCGACAAGGCGGACACGTTCGACGTGGACGTCCAGGTGAAGGACGCCGACGCGTCCGAGTACGACGGCCTCGTGCTGCCCGGCGGCGTCGTGAACGCGGACGACCTCCGCGTCGACGCCAACTCGGTCGCGTTCGCCAAGGCCTTCTTCACGGCGGGCAAGCCCGTCGCGTCCATCTGCCACGCGCCGTGGATCCTCATCGAGGCCGGCGTGGTCGACGGCCGCCGCATGACCTCGTACTCGACCCTCGCCACCGACCTGCGCAACGCGGGCGCCGAGTGGGTCGACGAGGAGGTCGTGGTCGACAGCGGCTTCGTCACGAGCCGCAACCCCGACGACCTGCCCGCCTTCAACGCGAAGCTGATCGAGGAGATCGCCGAGGGCGAGCACGACGAGCAGCACGCCTGACCCGTCGGCCGGACCGGTCTGCCCGACCCGGGCGAACCGCCGCGCACCTAGGGTGAGGGCGTGACCACGCCCTCGCCCGACGCGCGCTTCCGCCAGACCACACCCGCCCCGCGCGCGATCCGCGTCGTCGGGCTCGCGGTCGCGGCGCTGGGTCTCGTGGTCGTCGTCGCCACCGGCGGAGGCGTCCTCGGGATCGTCGCGGGTCTCGTGCTGCTGGCGGCGGGCGCGGTGGTCGGGTCGTTCCGCATCCGCATCACGCTGGATCCCGACGAGGTCGAGGTCGCGCTGGTGCCGGTGAAGCGCATCCGGATCCCGTACGCGGCCATCGCGGACTGCACGGTCGTCGACCACCTCCGGCCGCGGTCCGTCCGCGGCATCGGCGTCCGCGCCCTCCCGGGCGGGGGAGCCGCGGTCCTGCTGGACGCCGGCCCCGCCGTGTCGATCGAGTCGGCCGACGGCACGCGCCACCTCGTCCGCAGCACGTTCCCGCGGGAGGCGGCCACGCGGATCCGCGACCGCGCCGCCGCCGCGCCCGTCGCCGACGCGGACGGCAGCCCGGAGGATCCGGCCGCGACCACCGCCTAGGCTCGTCGCGTGACCACCGCACCCCCCGCCGCACGCCGTCCGCGCATCTCCCGCCCCGTCGTCGTGGCGCTCGCGGCGGTCGTCGTGGTCGTGGGCTTCGTGCTCGACCAGATCAGCAAGCGCTGGGCCGTGGACTCCCTCGGCGGCGGCCGGCAGATCGAGCTCGTCCCGACGGTGCGGTTCGCCCTCGTCTACAACCCCGGCGTCTCCTTCGGCATGGGCGCCGAGGTGGGGCCGCTGCTCACCGTCGGCATCATCGGGCTCGCGCTCGGCCTCGCCGTCTGGGTCGGCTGGCAGATCCGCCACCGCGCCTCGACGCTCCAGGTGCTGCTGCTCTCCGCGGTGCTCGCCGGCGCGCTCGGCAACCTGTTCGACCGGATCACGCGCGCCGAGGACGGGCCGCTGTCGGGGCACGTCGTCGACTTCATCGCCGTCGAGTGGTTCGCCGTCTTCAACGTGGCCGACATCCTCACCGTCTGCGGCATGATCGCGTGGGCCCTTGGCACCGTCTTCGGGCGCGATCCCGCGGCCGATGCCCGTGAGGCCGGGGAACAGGACGAGGCGGACGACGCGTCCGCCGACGACGCCGCGGCCGGTGCCGGATCCGCCCCCGCCGACCGCGCCTGACCCGGGCGTAGCGTGAGGGGATGACCACGATCCCCACACTGGAACTGTCCGACGGGAACCGCATCCCCGCCATCGGCCTCGGCACGTACGGGCTCAACGACGACGCGGGTGCCGACCTCGTCTCCGGCGCGATCGGCGCCGGCTACCGCCTGCTCGACACGGCCCTCAACTACGGCAACGAGGCCGCCGTGGGCGAGGGGATGCGCCGCTCGGGCGTCCCGCGGGAGGAGCTCTTCCTCACCACCAAGCTGCCCGGCCGCCACCACGGCTACGAGGAGACGCTCGCGTCCTTCGAACAGTCGCGCGCGACGCTCGGCGTCGACTACGTGGACCTGTACCTCATCCACTGGCCGAACCCCAGCGTGGACAGGTACGTCGACAGCTGGCGCGCGTTCGTCGAGCTGAAGGAGCGCGGCCTCGTCCGCTCCATCGGCGTCTCGAACTTCACGCCCGCGCACCTGCAGCGCCTCGAGGACGAGACGGGCGTGCTGCCGGTCGTCAACCAGGTCGAGCTGCACCCGACCTTCACCCAGGCCGACCTCCGCGCCGAGCACGCGCGCCGCGGCATCGTGACCGAGAGCTGGTCGCCGTTCGGCACGCGAGAGCAGCTCATGCGGGACCCGCACGTGGTCGCCGCCGCCGAAGCGCACGGCGTGACGCCCGCGCAGGCGGTGCTCCGCTGGCACATCCAGTCCGGCGCCCTGCCCATCCCGCGGTCCACGGACCCCGAGCGCCAGCGCACCAACCTCGACGTCTTCGGCTTCGAGCTGAGCGAGGAGGAGGTGCGTCTCATCGGATCCGGCCCGCAGTCGCGCCTCTGGGACGGCGACCCGGACACGCACGAGGAGATGTAGGTCCCGTCCTCCCGCGGCCGCCGCGTCCCCGGGGCGCGGCGGCCGCGTCGCGTGCGGGGCGGGCGGATCGCGTCAGGCGCCGAGGAGCGCCGGGATCCCGAGCAGCAGCACCCCGCCGACGAGGCAGGCGGCCGCGACGACGAGGAGCACGCCGACCCACAGGATCCCGGGCAGGTGCGTCAGCCGCCCGAGCTGGTCGGCGTCGGACGCGTCGCCACCCCGCCGGGAGCGGGCGCGCTGCAGCTCGAGGGTCGCCCGGAGCGCGCCGAGCAGCAGGAACGACGCGAGCGCGTGCGCCGCGACGCCCTGCACGACGACCGGCGCGACCCCGGCGATCACCCCGACCACCACGCCCGCCACCAGGCACGACCACAGGCCGAACCAGTTGCGCACCTGGATCACGACGAGCGCCAGCAGCACGAGCCACAGCCAGAGCACGGCGGCGGAGCGCCCCTGGCCGGCGAGCCAGGCGGCGCCGAGGCCCGCGAGCGCGGGCGCCGGGTACCCCGCGAGCAGCGTCACGACCATGCCCGGCCCGCGCGGTCGGCCGACGCTCACGGTGAGGCCAGAGGTGTCGGAGTGCAGCCGGATCCCGGCGAGCCGCCTCCCGCTCAGCGTCGCCGCGAGCCCGTGGCCGCCCTCGTGCACGATCGTCACGGCGTGCCGCGTGATCCGCCAGGCCGGCGGCACGAGGACGAGCGCCGCGGCGAGCGCGACGGCGACGAGCGCCGGTCCCGCCTCGAGCGGCGCCTCGACGGCGGTCGCGCGCGCGACGAGGTCGCGCAGGATCTCGACGGGGTCCATGGGCTCCTCGGGTCGATGCGGGTGCGGGCGGTCGGGGCGCGCCCAGCCCACCACATCCACCTGGCGGACGGCCGCTGCCCCGCCACCGACTACCGTTGTCGGGTGCCTGACACCCCCGTCTCCGACCTCGTCGCGTCCCTGCTGCTCACCGTCCCGGACTTCCCCCAGTCGGGGATCCTCTTCCGCGACCTCACTCCCGTGCTCGCCGACGGCACCGCCCTCCGCGCCGTGGTCGACGACCTCGTGGCCGTCGGCGGCCCCGTCGATGCGGTCGCGGGCGTCGAGGCGCGCGGCTTCCTGCTCGCCGCGGCCGCCGCCTACGCCTCCGGCGTCGGCACCCTGGCGGTGCGCAAGGCCGGCAAGCTCCCCGGCGAGGTGCTGCGCGAGTCCTACGACCTGGAGTACGGCGAGGCGGCCATCGAGCTGCACCCGGGCCAGCTCATGCCGGGATCCCGCGTGCTGCTCCTCGACGACGTCCTCGCGACGGGCGGCACGCTCCAGGCCGCCGCCCGCCTGCTGGAGCGCGCCGGCTACGAGGTCGCCGGCATCGGCGTGGTTCTCGAGCTCGACGGCCTCGGCGGCAGGGAGCGGTTGGTCGGCCACGACGTGCACGCCATCCTCACGCTCTGACGCGACGCCACGAGTCGCGCCCCTCGAGTCGCGCGCCACGTGACACGCGACACGCGACGACGGAGGGCCGGGCGCACCACGCGTCCGGCCTCCCGTCGTCCCGCGACGCTCAGCGCCAGAGCCGCCGGGTCGCGATCTCCGCCCCCTGCGCCAGGCTCTCCAGCTTCGCCCACGCGATCTGCGGGTGGATCCGGCCGCCGAGCCCGCAGTCAGTCGACGCGATCACGCGCTCCCGCCCCACGAGCCGCGCGTAGCGCTCGATCCGGTCGGCCACGAGCTCCGGGTGCTCGACCACGTTGGTCGCGTGCCCCACCACGCCCGGCACGATGACCTTCCCGTCCGGCAGCTCCACGTCCTCCCACACGCGCCACTCGTGCTCGTGCCGCGCGTTCGCGCCCTCGAACGAGTACGCGCCCGCGTCGATGTCGAGCATCGTCCGCACGATGTGCCGGAACTCGATGTCCGTCGTGTGCGGCCCGTGCCACGAGCCCCAACACAGGTGGAAGCGGATCCGCTCCTGCGGAAGCCCCCGCAGCGCGTGGTTGAGCGCCTCCACGCGGATGCGCGTGAACGCCAGGTAGTCCTCCACGCTCGGCTCCGGGTTGATCTGGTCCCAGTTCTCCGCGATGGACGGGTCGTCGATCTGCAGCACGAGCCCCGCGTCGATGATCGCGACGTACTCCTCGCGCATCGCGTCCGCGCACGCCCAGATGAACTCCTCCTCGGTCGCGTAGTGCTGGTTCCCGATGCGCGACGCGCTGCCGGGGGAGAGGGACGTGATGAACCCCTGCTCGTACCCGTTCTCGTCGAGCGCGTGGCGCAGGTGCGCGATGTCCGCCTGGATCGCCGCGTGGCCCGTGTAGGCGACCGGGCCGGTGGCGCTCGGGAAGTCGAGGGGCGCGTCGCCCACCGTGATGCCGCTCGACGGGTCCCCGTAGGCGTCGGCGAAGATCGTCCAGTCGCGGCGGTCGGGGAACGTCGTCAACCGCACGTCGCCGGGTGAGCTGCGCACGGGCTCGGAGGAGAACGGGCCGCCGGGCACGAGCTCCAGGCCGCTGAGCCGCTGGAACGAGTACGACCACCAGGCGCCGTAGTCGATCGCGCTCGACATGGCCTTGCCGTACTCGCCGTCGCCGGGGAGGGCGATCCCGACCTCGCGCTGGCGGGAGACGAGGCCGTCGACCGCGTCGGCGAGGACCTCGTCGAGGCCGTCGGCGGGCGGGGCGTCCGGCCCGGCGTCCGGCCCGGCGCCGTCCGCGTCCGATGGCGGCACGGCGGCCTTCCGCGCCGCGGCGCGGGCGGCGTTCGCGGCGATGAGCGCGTCCGTGCGCGGCAGGCTGCCGGCGTGCGACGTCAGGATCCGATCGGTGCTGTCGAGCATGGGGACCTCCGCGGGTCTCTCGTGCCGTCGGACGGCCTGCACGACCGTCCGCGGCGAGCGGGTGAGGATCGCAGGCGTGTCCCGGTCGCGGATGCGGACGGGACGCGAGGCTTCGCGGGTGCGCTGCACGCACAGGGTGCCACGGCCTCATCCCCGAGGAGGGGGAGATCGCCACACGACGTCATGGAACCGGCACCTGCGGCGGATCCGGCACCCAGGGGAATGCCCGGATGATGGACGGATGCTCCTCCGCCACCCCCTCCTCGGCACCGCCACGGGCCTGTACCTCGGGCTCGTCGCGTGGATCACGCTGTCGCCGGAGCCCGACGACCGCCGCATCGACGGCTTCCTCTTCCGGGGGCTGCGGGCCCTGCACCGGCACGACGGCACCTCGTGGATCACCTACTCCGTCGTGGAGGGCGCCGCGAACGTCGTGATGTTCGTGCCGGTGGGCATGTTCCTCGTGCTGCTGCTCGGCCGTCCGCGCTGGTGGCTCGCGATCGTGCTCGGGGTGGGCCTCTCGGCGCTCATCGAGACCGCGCAGGCGTTCCTCCCGACGCGGGTCTCCGACGTCCGCGACGTCGTGCACAACGGGCTCGGCGCCCTCATCGGCGTGGTGGTGGCCCTGATCCTCACGGCTCGCTCCGAGAACGCCCGCCGTCGCGCCCTCCGCCGGCGCGCGCGGCCGAGCCCGACGGGCACGCAGAGCCTGGTCGGCACGCGCCGCTGACCCCTCCGCCGGCCGTCGTCCGCCGCTCCCGTCGGGGGCACCCGCGGTCCGGGACGACCCCCTCGTCTCGGTAGGATTGACGCCGGATTCCCGAGGGGTGTGTGCAGGTGACCGGTACGGAGCTGGATCGCGAGCGGGCGTACGTCGGCCGCCTCTACGGACGACTCGACGCGGTGCGCGCGGAGACCCGGGATCAGCTGGTCATGGTGCGCGACAGCCCCACCGGCGGCACGCACCAGAACCGCTCCGAGCGCGACGCGTTCGCGCGCATCTACGAGGACCGCCTGCAGACGCTCCGCGAGGTCGACGAGCGCCTCGTGTTCGGCCGGCTCGAGTTCGAGGCGGGGCACCTGCCGGAGGACGAGCCGCGCGACGGCGCGCCGGCGCCCACGACGGGGGCCGGCGATCCGGTCTACCGGTACATCGGCCGCATCGGCCTCCGCGACGACGACCTGCAGCCGCTCCTCCTCGACTGGCGCGTGCCCCAGGCGAGCGCCTTCTACCAGGCCACCGCCGCCACCCCGCTCGGCGCCCGGGCCCGCCGCCACCTCACGACGCACGGCCGCGAGGTGGTGCACGTCGAGGACGAGGTGTTCGACCCGACGTTGCTCGACGAGGGCCGCACGAGCCTCCAGGGCGAGGGTGCGCTGCTCGCCGCGCTCGCCGCGGGACGCACCGGCCGGATGAACGACATCGTCGCCACCATCCAGGCCGAGCAGGACCGCATCATCCGCTCCGACCTCCGCGGCGTGCTCGTCGTGCAGGGCGGGCCGGGGACGGGGAAGACCGCCGTCGCCCTGCACCGCGCGGCGTACCTCCTCTACTCGCACCGCGACCGCCTCGCGTCCTCGGGCGTGCTGGTCGTGGGGCCGAGCCGCTCGTTCCTGCAGTACATCGAGGCGGTGCTGCCGTCCCTCGGGGAGACGGGCGTCGTGCTCGCGAGCGTCGGGCAGCTCTACCCGGGCATCGACGCCGCCGCGGAGGACGCGCCCGAGGTCGCGGCCGTGAAGGGCGGATCCGAGATGGCCGGCCTGCTGCAGCGCGCCGTGCGCTCGCGCCAGGTCGTCCCCACCGAGGCCGTCACGCTGGACGTGAACGGCGAGCGCATCGTGCTCGAGCCGTCGCTCGTGGCGAACGCGCTGCGCCGCGCGCAGGACAGCCGGAAGCCGCACAACGAGGCCCGCGTCGTCTTTAACAAGGCGGCCCTCGGCTCCCTCGCGCAGGTCCTCGCGTCGCAGATGCGCCGCAACGGCAGCGCCCTCGACGACAGCGACCTCGCCATGCTCCGCGAGGACCTCCGCACCTCGTACGACGTGAAGGTCGCGCTCAACACCGCGTGGATGCCGCTCACCCCCGAGAAGCTGGTCCAGGACCTCTACGCGCGCCCGAACTGGCTCGCCTCGCTCACCCCGCGCTGGAGCCCCGAGAAGCGCGCGCTCCTCCGCCGCGACCGCGACGCGCCCTTCACCGTGGCCGACGTGCCGCTGCTCGACGAGGCCGCCGAGCTCCTCGGCGAGTTCAGCGCGCAGGCCGACGCCAGCGCCCGCGAGCGGGAGCAGCAGCGGCTCCGCGACATCGAGAACGCCGAGCAGGCCATCGAGAACATGGGGGTCGGCGGCATGGTCACGGCCGAGCGCCTCGCGGAGGGCTTCGCCGAGCAGGCCGCGCGCCGCACCACCGCCGAGCGCGCCGCGTCCGACCGCACCTGGACCTACGGCCACATCGTGGTCGACGAGGCGCAGGAGCTCAGCCCCATGCAGTGGCGCGTGCTCCTCCGCCGCTGCCCGCTGCGCTCGTTCACGATCGTCGGCGACGTCGCGCAGGCGAGCTCCGCCGTGGGCGTCACCAGCTGGCAGGACGCGCTCGGCCCGGTGCTCGGCCGCGAGTGGCGCCTCGAGGAGCTCACCGTCAACTACCGCACGCCCGCGCGGATCGCCGAGGCCGCCGAGCGCATGGCCCTCGCGCACGGCCTCCCGGTCACCCGCTCGCGCGCCGTGCGCGAGGGCGAGCACCCCATCGACACGGTGGAGGTCCAGGCCGACGAGGTCGTGGCCGCCGTCGTCGACGTGGTCGACGAGGAGCGCGAGGGCGGCGAGGCGGGCACGCTCGCGGTCATCGCCCGCGACGACCGCGTCGTGGAGCTGCACCGGGCGCTCGCCGAGCGGTTCGGATCCGCGGTCGGCATCGGCGTGGGCGGCCTCGGCCGGCCCATCGCGGTGCTCGGCTCGCAGGAGGCGAAGGGCCTCGAGTTCGACGTGGTCGTCATCGCGGAGCCCGACGAGGTCCTCGCGCACACGTCCCGCGGCGCGGCCGGCCTGTACGTCGCGATGACCCGGCCCACGCAGCGCCTGCACGTCGTCACCTCCACGGGCTTCGCCGCCTGACCCGCCTGACCCGCCTGACCCGCCTGACCCGCGGACGCCGCCCGTCGCCTCTCCGGCCGGCGGGCGGCGCGCGCGTGAACACTATGAAGACAAGTGGCATCGGGCCCCGCACGCGCGGAGGATGGGCCGGTCATGACCCCTCCTCCCGCAGCCCCCGGCCCCTCGTCCGCCCCCGGAACCGGGACGGATCCGGCGCCCGGGGGAGCGGGGCGCGACGACGCGGATCCCGCGCCCGACGGCGTGGCCTCGGTCGCGGAGGACGTGGACCCGGCCGCCGAGGCGCACGGCGCCGCCCGCGCCGCGCGCCGCACCCGGCTGATCCAGGTCCTCGTCATCGTCGCGGTCACGGTCGGCATCGCGCTCGTGCCGCCGCCCGCGGGCGTCGACCCGCGCGGCATGCACATGGCCGGGATCTTCGTCGGCACGGTCCTCGCGCTCATCCTCCAGCCGCTGCCCACCGCGCCCGTCGCGCTGGTCGGCCTCGCGGTCGCGATGCTCACGGGCACCATGACCACCGACGGCGAGGCGCTCGTCGGCTTCGCGAACCCCACCATCTGGCTCATCGTCGCGTCGTTCTTCATCGCCGACGGCTTCCTCGTCACGGGCCTCGGGCGCCGCATCGCGCTGGCCTTCGTATCGCGGCTCGGCGGATCCAGCCTCGGGCTCGCGTACGGCATGGCGCTCACCGACCTCGTGCTCGCGCCCGCGACCCCGTCGAACACCGCGCGGGCGGGCGGGGTCGTGTACCCGATCGTCGCGTCGCTCAGCCGCGTGCAGGGATCCACCCCCGACTCCGACGCGTCGCGCCGGCGCCTCGGCTCCTACCTCGCCCTCACGAGCGTGCAGGTCAACACGGTCACGTCGGCCATGTTCGTCACGGCCATGGCGGGCAACCCGGTCGCGCAGAAGGCCGCCGCCGACCTCGGCATCGAGGTCACCTGGGGCGGCTGGGCGCTCGCGGCGCTCGTGCCCGGTCTCCTCAGCCTCATCGTCGTGCCGTGGGCCATGTCGCGCGTGTACCCGCCGACCCTCACCCGCACGCCCGAGGCGCCGGCGCACGCCCGCGAGGAGCTGCGCGGGCTCGGGCCGCTGTCGGGCCACGAGCGCATCATGGCCGCGACCTTCGTGCTGCTGCTCGTGCTGTGGTGCGGCGGATCCCTCCTCGGCATCCCCGCGACCGCCGCGGCCTTCGGCGGCATCGCCGTGCTGCTCGTCACGGGCGTGCTCAAGTGGTCGCACCTCGCGGCCAACGCGTCCGCGTGGTCGACGCTCATCTTCTTCGCGGTGCTCGTCGGCATGGCCGACCAGCTCGACGCGCTCGGCGTCATCGACCTCGTGGGCGGCGCCGTCTCCGGATCCGTCGGCGGCCTGCCCTGGCCGTGGGCGTTCGCGGTGCTCGCGCTCGTCTACTTCTTCTCGCACTACCTGTTCGCGTCGAACACGGCGCACATCGTCGCGATGTACGCGGTGTTCCTCGGCGCCGCGGTCGCGACCGGCACGCCGCCGCTGTTCGCGGCCCTCGTGCTCGGCTTCATCGGCAACCTGTTCGGCGGCATCTCGCACTACGCGTCGGGGCCGTCGGGCGTGGTCTTCGGATCCGGCTACGTCACGACCAGGGAGTGGTTCCGCGTCGGCTTCGTGATGGCCGTGGTGCTCATCGTCATCTGGGGCGTCGTCGGCACGGCGTGGATGGGCGTGCTCGGGCTGCTCTCCTGACCGTCATCCTCCGTCCGCGGTTCCGTGGAGGCGGCGGTACCGCCGGGGAGCGGAGGCGTGGCGCATCGCGGACAACCAGGCGTCCTCGCCCACCTGGGGCGTGCCCACGCGGACGCGTCGAGGAGGACGCAGCGCACGTGAGCGTCCGCGGAAGAGGAACACCGACCCTGCCGACCCGGCGATCAGGAGGCCGAGGCCGCTGCCGACGACCGCGTACCAGGGCGCGCCGGCCATCCACGCGCGGAGGCTGACCGTCGCGAGGATCGTCGCCATCGCGGCGGTGGAGCCGAGGACCACGGCCCGGACCCGGATGCGGTGGAGGGCGAAGGTCCGCTCGGCCTCGACCAGCGCCCGTCGAGCGGAGGCCGCCTCCGCCCGGGCGGCCACCACGTGCGCGTCCGGATGCGCGGACGACGACTCCGGGTCGGACGGACCCTCCGCGGCGCACGCGGACGCCACCGTCGTCGAGGAGCCCCTGCCTCGCGCGCCGTGTCGCGGTCGGCGCACGTGGTCGGGATCGGGGTTGCCCACGTGCTGATGCGCGTTGAGGGCCTTCCGCACGTCGGTCGGCGTCCGGAAGGCGCCGTCGGCCACCCACGCGACCGCTGCCTCCGTCGCGGTGGGGCCGATGGCCGTGACGACGGGGACGGCCGCCTCGGCGACGGCATTGACGACCCGCACGTCGTTGAGGGCGACCCCGTCCCGCCATCTGCCGCCGCCTCGGTACACGACGATCAGGTCGGTGTCCTCCGGGGACACCGACCTGATCACGTCCGCGATCGCCTGGCTGTCGTGGAACGGGATGCCACGCCATCGGGGCTCCAGCCTGTCGAGCCGGAGGCCCGCCGTGATGTCCGCCTGCGCGACATCGCCGAGCGGACCGATGAACGTCACTCGAAGGGAACCCGGCGCCCCCGCGCGGACCGGCAGCCGGGGCGGCGGGGTGGTGCGGCGTCGCAGCCGGTCCCGCGCTGCGGCGCACGTCCGCGGATCACGGGCGATGCCGGCCCGCTGCTCGGCGGCAGGCAGCCGGCCCCTGCGCTCCTTCTTGGTCACCCGCATCGGTCGCAGCACCAGCAGGCAGTCCTGCTCGAGGAGGTCGAACGCGCCTCGGAGCTCGACGACATCGCCGACGAGCAGCCCCCGGACGGTCTCCGGCCGGCAGATCACGGGGATGGAACGGGTCCTGGCGTCGAGGACCCCGGAGGTGTCCACGAGGTCGAAGCGCGTACGGCTCGTGCTGATGTCCGCGATCTCGCCGGTGATCTGCACGGTCCCCCTGTCGGCGAGGAGGAAGGAGGTCCGGAGCTGCGAGAAGACGACGGGCCCGACCCTGTCGCGTTCCGGCGTCCGGGGCGGGAAGACGGCCATGACGGGGATCCTGACACCGGCTGACGGTCGCTCGTCGCCTCGGCGCACAGCACCCCGGCATGGAGATGGGCCGACCCGATGACGGGCCGGCCCTGCGGTCGTGGTCCCGGCGCCGAGACCCCTCTCCATGCGCCGTCCGTGCGACCGCTCTCCCCATGACATCCGGACCCGTGGTGCATCGCGTCTCTGGGGTCCGGCGCATTGCGGTCTCTTCGGAGCGAGCGAACGATCGGTTCGCCCACGATGCAGATCCGGCGTCACCGCCCGGTGTCACCACCCGGCCGCACCACCCGGCGTCATCGCACGGGCGGCGGCCACGGCACGTCGTCGGACGACAGCAGCGGCAGGTCCCCGCAGCCGTCGAGCACGCGCGCCATCGCGTCGTGCTCCGCGCGCGTCACGCTGAGCTCCGTGCGCACCTTGATCGACACCTGCCGCACCACGAGGGCGCACGCGTCGTCCGGATGCTCGGGCAGCCACTCGTCGACGGTCGCGTCCGACTTCGCCGAGTTCTCCGCGGCGGACGCGGCGACGAGCTCCAGCGGGTCGTTCGCGAACGCCGCCCGGTAGGCGGGGTCCCAGCGCCACGCGCCGGAGGACCACGCGTCGGACAGCGACACGACGTGGTCGATCTGCACCGCCTCGGGGTCCCGCGACCGGTCGAAGGGGATGCGCTCGCCCGAGTACGGGTCGGTCAGCACGCCGGACTGCACGACGCACCCGCGCGTCCCGCCGCGGATCATGGTCTCGGCGAGGTCGCGTCGCAGAACGTCGTTGCGGGTGTCGCAGCCGTTGCGGTCCACGTCCGTGCGCCAGGCGAACGACTCGCGGTCGTAGCCGGCGACCCGCTCCTCCGTCCGCACCTCGAGCCCCTCGAGGGCGAGCCGCGCGGATCCGGGCGCGGCCGGCTCCGCGCCGGGCCCGGTCCCGGATCCACGCCCGGCGTCCTCGGCTCTCCCGGCGTCCTCCGCGTTCCCGGCGCCCGTCCCCGGATCCCCGTGCCACTGCACGAGACCCGCGACGATCACGATCACGAGCGCCGCCAGGGTCACGAGCACCGGCGTCCGCCGCCTCCTCCGCCGCGTCACGGGGTGGGGTTCCGGGAGTCGTAGAGCTCGAAGGACGGCAGCGCGCGGATGAGGATCCACACCACCACCGCGATCAGCAGCCCGCCCACCAGCGACGGCACCCACAGCGCCGCGAACGCGGTGACGATGCCGACGTACGCGTCGCCGAGCCGAGGCCCGCCCGTGACGACGACGATGAAGATGCCCTGCAACCGCCCGCGCATGTTGTCGGGCACCGCGGTCTGCAGCATGGTGTTGCGGAAGATCGAGGAGATGTTGTCGGCCGCGCCCGTGCAGGCGAGCAGAACGGAGGCGGCGACGATGCCGGGCACGCTCGCGTCCTCGATCCGCGACCCCATGCCGTGCAGCACCCCCGGCCGCGACGCGAACAGCAGCACCAGCCCGAACCCGGCCGTCGAGAGCCCGTACGCGACGATGGCCAGGCGGATCGCCCGCCCGTGCCGCGTGACGCGCCCGACGGATCCGCTCAGCACGCTGCTCACGAGGCTGCCGACGGCGCCGGCCGCCGTGAGGATCCCGACGGTCACCGGCCCGCCGCCGAGCACCACGGCCCCCACCGCGGGGAAGAGCACGCGCGGCTGGCCGAGGGTCATCGCGATGATGTCGACGATGAACGACATCCGGATGTTCGGCGCGGTCTTGAGGAACCCGAGCCCGTACCTGATGGACGCCAGCCCCGGCCGCTGCACCTCGCCCTCCGGCGCGATCCGCGGCAGCGCGAGCACGCCCGTGAACGCCGCCAGGAAGAGCACGGCGTCGACCGTGTAGGTCCACTGGAACCCGACCGACGCGACGAGCACGCCCGCGAGCGCCGGGCCCACCGTCACCATCACGCCGAGGCTGATCCCGCCCAGCGCGCTGGCCGCGGGCAGGAGGTGCGGCGGGAGGATGCGGGGGAGGATCGCCTGCCGGCTCGTGCCGATCACCGTCGCCGCGACCGCGTTGAGGATGCTCAGCGCGTACAGCGACCACACCGTCTCCGCGTGCGTCCACGCGAGCGCCGCCAGCGCGATGGTCGAGCCCCACGCGGCGCACGACGCGATGAGCGCGACCTTCCGTCGGTCGAACGCGTCGGCGAGCATGCCGCCGTAGAGGCCCGCGAGGATCATCGGCACGAGCGACAGCACGCCCACGAGCGCGACGGCGCCCGTGGATCCCGTGAGCTCGTACACGTGCAGCCCGATCGCGACGATGGTCATCTGGCTGCCGATGCCGGCGATCGCGTTGCCCGCCCAGAGCCGTGCGAAGGCGGGGCTCTCCCTCAGCGGCGTCAGGTCGACGAAGTGGCTGCCGCGGACCTGCCGTTCGTCGGGGATCGGGATGGGGGAGGTCTCGGGCGGGATGCTCACGTGTCGCTGCGTCGTCTCTGTAGGGTGGATTTCCACGCTAGCCGAGATCGCCGACGCCGCCCCGTCGTGGGCCGTCCGGCCGCGGATCGGCTCCCCGCCCTCTGGTATGCTCGTGCGGTTGCCGTCTGAACGGCCGCGGATCAAGAGAGCTCGCACATCCTGTGACGGGCGCCGCGCAACGAACACGAGAGGGGATCATCACATGGCTCTGGAAGCAGACGTCAAGAAGGCGATCATCGACGAGTACGCGACCCACCCCGGTGACACCGGATCCCCCGAGGTGCAGATCGCGCTCCTCACCAAGCGGATCACGGGCCTCACCGAGCACCTCAAGGAGCACAAGCACGACCACCACACGCGTCGTGGCCTGCTCCTCCTGGTCGGCCAGCGTCGTCGTCTCCTCGGCTACCTGTCCAACGTCGACATCGAGCGCTACCGCGCCCTGATCGCGCGCCTGGGCATCCGCCGCTGACACGCACCACGCGTCGCTGATCGCACACGTGCGAACCGGCCGAGCCGTCACCCTCCGGGGTGGCGGCTCGTTCCCGTTAAGAGGTGCGTCATCCGCCCGACACCCGGGCGCCCCCGTCCTCCCGGGCCGGCGAGGGGCCGGGTGCTACCATGGCCGGAGTGATCCAGCGGACGCCCAGCGTCACGATGCGATCACGACAGATGGAGCTGGCCGGCAGGAGCTGGTCGTTGGTGGTGGTATTCCGAGTCGCTCGGAGCATTCCCACTGATGGCCAGACATGCGCCCGCCGCCGTCGGCCACCGGCCGACGAGCGGAACCAGCCGCGCACGTGCACCCGGGACCCGCATCAGGCGGACCCCGACGTGTCGCCTCGCCCGCTCCTCCTCTGTCGTAGGAGGTCCGCATCCACACGGGATGCAGGACGAGCGCCCGACGGGCGTCGCCGAGAGGCGCAACACGAAGGAGAGAGACCTCAATGGAAGGTCCAGAGATCAAGTTCGCCGAGGCAGTCCTCGACAACGGCAAGTACGGAACGCGCACGGTCCGGTTCGAGGCCGGCCGCCTCGCGCAGCAGGCGCAGGGCGCGGTCGCCGCGTACCTCGACGAGGACACCATGCTGCTGTCCGCCACCTCGGTGGGCAAGCACCCGAAGGACAACTTCGACTTCTTCCCCCTGACCATCGACGTCGAGGAGCGCAGCTACGCCGCGGGCAAGATCCCCGGCTCGTTCTTCCGCCGCGAGGGCCGCCCCTCCACCGAGGCGATCCTCGTCTGCCGCCTCATCGACCGGCCGCTGCGCCCGTCGTTCATCACGGGCCTCCGCAACGAGGTCCAGGTCGTCATCACCGTCCTCAGCATCGCGCCGGACGAGTTCTACGACAGCCTCGCCATCAACGCGGCGAGCGCCTCGAGCATGCTCTCGGGCATCCCGTTCTCCGGCCCCATCGCGGGTGTGCGCCTCGCGCTCATCGGCGACCAGTGGGTCGCCTTCCCGAAGCACTCGCAGCTCAAGGAGGCCGTCTTCGACATCACCGTCGCCGGCCGCGTCGTCACCGACTCCGAGGGCAACGAGGACGTCGCGATCATGATGGTCGAGGCCGAGGCCACCGAGGGCTCCTGGGACCTCATCCAGGCAGGCGCCACGAAGCCCGACGAGGCCGTCGTCGCGCAGGGCCTCGAGGCCGCGAAGCCGTTCATCCAGCAGCTCGTCGCCGCGCAGGCCTCGCTCGCGCAGCAGGCCGCGAAGCCCACGGTCGACTACCCCGTCTTCCTGCCGTACGCGCAGGAGACCTACGACGCGGTCAGCGAGCTCGCGCTCTCCGACCTCGGCGGCGTGTACCAGATCGCCGACAAGATCGAGCGCCAGGACGCCGACGACGCCCTCAAGACCCGCACCAAGGAGGCCGTGGCCGCCAAGGTCGAGGCCGGCGAGCTGCCCCAGTCGGCGCTCACCGAGTTCTCCGCGGCGTACAAGTCCGTCACGAAGACGGTCGTCCGCGGCCGGATCCTCCGCGACGGCATCCGCATGGACGGCCGCGGCCTCGCCGACATCCGTCCGCTCGACGCCGAGGTGCAGGTCATCCCGCGCGTCCACGGCTCGGCCATCTTCCAGCGCGGCGAGACCCAGATCCTGGGCGTCACCACGCTGAACATGCTGAAGATGGAGCAGCAGATCGACTCGCTGTCGCCCATCACGAAGAAGCGCTACCTGCACCACTACAACTTCCCGCCCTACGGCACCGGCGACACCGGTCGCGTGGGCTCGCCGAAGCGCCGCGAGATCGGGCACGGCTTCCTCGCCGAGCGCGCGCTCGTCCCCGTCCTGCCGAGCCGCGAGGAGTTCCCCTACGCGATCCGCCAGGTGTCCGAGGCCCTCGGGTCCAATGGCTCCACGTCGATGGGCTCCGTCTGCGCCTCGACCCTGTCGCTGCTGAACGCGGGTGTGCCGCTGCGCGCGCCCGTCGCGGGCATCGCCATGGGCCTCGTCTCCGACACCGTCGACGGCCAGGTGCGCTACGCGGCCCTGACCGACATCCTCGGTGCGGAGGACGCGCTCGGCGACATGGACTTCAAGGTCGCCGGCACGTCGGAGTTCGTCACGGCCATCCAGCTCGACACGAAGCTCGACGGCATCCCCACGTCGGTCCTCGACGGCGCGCTCAAGCAGGCGAAGGAGGCCCGCACGGCCATCCTCGGCGTGCTGAACCAGGCCATCGACGCCCCCGACGAGATGGCCCCGACCGCGCCCCGCGTGATCTCGGTCAACATCCCCGTCGACAAGATCGGCGAGCTGATCGGCCCGAAGGGCAAGACGATCAACGCCATCCAGGACGAGACCGGCGCCGACATCTCCATCGAGGAGGACGGCACCGTCTACATCGGCGCCGTCGACGGCCCGTCGGCGGAGGCCGCGCGTGCGCAGGTCAACGCCATCGCGAACCCGACGAACCCCGAGGTCGGCGAGTCCTTCCTCGGCACCGTCGTCAAGATCGCGACGTTCGGCGCGTTCGTCTCGCTGCTCCCCGGCAAGGACGGCCTGCTGCACATCAGCGAGGTCCGCAAGCTCGCCGGCGGCAAGCGCGTCGAGAACGTCGAGGACGTGCTCGGCGTCGGCCAGAAGATCCTGGTGGAGATCACCAAGATCGACGACCGCGGCAAGCTCTCGCTCGCTCCCGTGCTGGAGGAGGCCGCCGATCAGGAGGGCCGCGACGCCGCCAGCCACGGCACCGACGAGCCGGCAGAGGGCTAGTCCCCGACGCACGCTGAACGAAGCGGATGCCCGTCCCACCTCGGTGGGGCGGGCATCCGTCGTCTCCGGTCGCCGCCGTTCGGGCGGTGGCGGCCGAGATGCTCACTTGCCGTCGTTCGGGTCGCCCGGGTAGGGCACGGAGGGCGCCGGGCCGACCGAGAAGGACGGCTCCGGTTCCGGGCTCGTGCTCCCGGGCGGGCTGGGGGCCGGCGCCGGATCCGGGGTCGGGGCGCCCGGGGGATCCGCGGTCGGCACGGTCGTGCCCCCGCCCGGGTCCGTGCCCTCGCCCGGTGACGTGCTCGGCGCGACCGTGGCGGGGACGGGCGCGCCCGGTCCTCCACCGCTCCACGCGATCGCGACGGCGGCGACGATCGCGGCGACCACGACGAGCACCGCCGCGAGCGCGATCAGCGCGCGCGTGCGGGGCCGGACGGGACGGGCGTCGTCGCCCGAACCCGCGCCCTCGGCGTCCCCGGTCACGTCCGCCTCGTCCGCTCAGTCCGCGACGGTGATGGCGGTGCCCACTAGCTGGGCCCGGCCGACGACGTGCGGGAGCATCAGGAAGCCGAGGACCGCGGGGGTCGCGCCCTCGGGCACGTCCAGCGACTCCACGTCCAGGGCCGTCACGGTGAAGAAGTAGCGGTGCGTGCCGTGGCCCTCGGGAGGAGTCGCCCCCGCGAACCGCTTCTCGCGCGACTCGTTGTGGATGGTGATCGCCCCCTCGGGCAGGAGGCCCGCGTCCGGGTCGCCCGCGCCCTCGGGGAGCGACGTCGTCGACGCGGGGATGTCCTTGACGGCCCAGTGCCAGTAGCCGCTGCCGGTGGGGGCGTCGGGGTCGTAGCACGTGACGACGTAGCTCCGCGTCTCGGACGCCGCGCCCGTCCAGGCGAGGGCGGGGGAGCGGTCCGCGCCGCCCTGCGAGGCGCCGCGCGCGGCGAGCGGCAGAGGCGCCCCGTCGGCGAAGCCGGGGCTGGTGAGGTGGAAGGGGGCGGCATCCGGCAGGCGGTGCAGCGGGTCGTTGGTCATGGGGGTCCTCTCGGTGGTCCTGACCCGACCAGCCTCGCACGGTGGCATCGTCGTCGGTCGGGATCCGCCCCAGGACCGGCATCGCCCTCGGGACGCGAGCGCGGTCCCGCAGCGGGGCACGGGGGACGGGCGATGCGAGGGTCGGAAGTCCGGGAGAGATGACGAGCAGCCTGGCAGGCCCCCGAAGAGGGGCTGGGTCGCGTCGCCGGGGGCTCGCTAGCGTTGTCGATGCGGGATCGGCCGAGGAGCCACCCGCCTCCGGGGGACGCATCGGGGGATGCAGGCCGCCGAGGGGTGCCGGGATCGGGGGATCCACGGCACCCCTTCCGGTCGGCCGCACCTCGGGGCCGTGCGCCCCGACCGCGTGCGACGTCCCGCCGGTCCGCACGAGGCGGTCATGGTCGGAGCGTGTCCACGGGGCGAAGGCACGTCACCCCGATCCGTTGGTACGCAAACCTTTCGCCTGCTGGGCGGTACGATCGGGAGCGTGACGTCGTCCCCTCCCACCTCCCCGACGGTCGCGCCCGGTTCGATCCCGCGACGCCGGGGTAGCGCCGCGACGGGCGGACGAGGCAGCGCGTCGACGGAGCAGGCGACGACGTCGTCGACCCTCGCCGACACGACCGTCCAGGCCGCGGGCGCCCTCGTCCTCGAGGCCGTCGCCGAGCCGGGCCTCCTGGCCGGCGGCAGCATCCCGCATCCCGCGCGGCGTCGCGCGATCGGCGACACCGACCTCCGCGTCTTCCCCCTCGCCCTCGGCGGCAACGTCTTCGGCTGGACCGCGGGCGCCGAGGACACGGCAGCCATCCTCGACCGCTACCAGGAGGCCGGCGGCAACTTCCTCGACACCGCCGACTCCTACGCCAGCGGCCGCAGCGAGCACATGATCGGTTCGTGGATGCGCGAGCGGCGCAACCGCGACTCGATGGTCGTCGCCACCAAGATCGGCAAGAGCGAGGACTTCCCGGGCCTCGGCTCCTCCCGCATCGAGCGCGCCGTGGACGCGAGCCTGTCCCGGCTCGGCACCGACACGATCGACCTCCTCTACTTCCACTGGGACGACCTCGACGTGCCGCTCGAGGAGAGCCTCTCCGCCGCCGGGCGCCTCATCGCGTCCGGCAAGGTGCGCTACCTCGCGGCGTCGAACTACGCGGCGGAGCGGCTGCTGCACGCGCGGATCCTGGGCGGGCTGTACGACGCGCCCCGATTCGTCGCGCTGCAGACCCACTACAACCTCGTCAACCGGGCGCCCTACGAGTCGGACTACCTCGATGTCGTGCGCGGCCAGCAGCTCTCCGTGATGCCCTACTTCGCGCTCGCGAACGGCTTCCTCACCGGCAAGTACCGCACGCGGGACTCCGTGCGCGAGGGCGCGCGGGGGCAGCGGGCGGCGAAGTACCTCAACCGGCGCGGGCTGCGCGTGCTCACGGCGCTCGACGAGATCGCGGAGCAGCATTCCACGAGCGTCGCGACGGTCGCGCTGGCATGGCTGCTGGCTAAGCCCAGCGTCGTCGCGCCGGTGGCGAGCGCGAGCCGGCCGGAGCAGGTGCACGACCTGGTCCACGCGGCGCATGTGCAGCTGTCGCGGCACGACGTCACACGTCTCGACCGCGCCTCGGAGTAGTCCGCTCACAGGCGCGGGCCTCGTCCACCGTCCCCGGGATGTGGATCGAGCCGCGTCCCGTCATGCCCGCCCGGCTACCTTTCCCCCACCGCGACGCCGACGCCCTCCGCGTCCATGTCCGCGCGCGGCATCCGACGCCCCGGGGGAGACGACCTTGCACGAACGACCGAGCGATGCGCCGCGCCGACGCCGAGCTGCCGCTGCCGCCCTGCTGGTGGCGCTGTCAGTCACCGCGCTCGGCGGGTGCGCCCCGTCCGAGACCCCGGACCCCACGCCGGCGCCCGCGCCCTCGTTGACGCAGGAGCAGCAGGATGATGCGGCGTTCGAGGATGTGTTGTCCGGCTTCCTCGCGCTGCCTTTTGAGGGAGAGACACAGGATGACTTGCGGCCCTTCCTGGTAGGAGATGCCCTAACAAATGAACAGCGAGAAATTTCTCAATACCAATCATCACAGCAAACTGTTGTCGGCAAAGACACGTATTATAATTTTCGAGTGACCGATCGTGGATCGAATTACATGGTTGCGCAAGTTTGTTTAGATGTCAGTGGCACCAGGGTGCTCGATGCTGAAAAGCGAGATGTCACCCCTAAGCGTGATTCGACAATCTCACTTCAGTTAAAAGCCGTGTTTAACGAGAATAATGCGTGGCGCATCAGTGACCTTGTTCCAAACGATAAGGTTCGAGCATGCGATTGAGGGCGGCGGTAGTTTGCTTGTTGTCCGTGACTCTTCTTCTAATAGTCGCGCCGCAGGCACAGGCTGAAGACGCAGCATGCGCGCGCCGGGGTTTGGGGAGTACCTCGTGTGTGGGCGCCGAAATCGGGCCAGGTGGAGTCATAGTCCACGGGACCTCCACTTCTCCATCGCAACAGCCGGCACCAAACACAATCAATCCAATTGTCGATCGTTCTGAGCCGCAGGTAACGCCTCAAGCCCCACCCCCGGTACCCCGCGGGCGCCTCGCCGCCGACACGGACACGCCCTGCACGCCAGGCGCCGGGTCGTGCGCAGACGGGCACCACGTATTCCTGCCGCCCGCCCAGGCGCCCGCGAAGCCGGCCGACCCGGCTCCCGCAGCGCCCGCGGCACCGGGCGTGACGCTCGACGACGTCGCCGGCTTCGTGCCGCGCGACGCGTCCATCCGGTCGCAGCCCAACGGGTGGGCGCTGGTCGGATCGCCGGTCAACCTCCTCACCGACGCCGGAGCGCAGGTCGTGGGCGGGACGCTCCTCGGGCGGCCGGCGCAGGTGCGGTTCGTGCCCGTGTCCTTCACCTGGGATCACGGGGTCGGGACGACCACCACCGTGCAGGGTCCCGGGGCCTCATGGCGGGATCTCCGCCAGCAGGAGTTCACGACCACACCCACCAGCCACGTATACGGGCGGATGGGGGACCGGCGGGTCTCGCTCACCATCGCGTACTCGCCGTCCTACCGCTTCGACGGCGGGGCGTGGCAGCAGATCCCGGGCACCCTGCCGGTCACCGTCGGGCCGGTCACGATCCACGTGCTGCAGGGGTCCACTGTCCTGGTCGGCGGCGCGTGCGGGGCGCGGGACGCCGGGCCCGGATGCTGATCCACGCGCGGCGGCGGCCCCCGCGGCCACCGATCCGGCGTCAGACCCGTGGCGTAGGGTGACGATGATGTCGCGCCCCGTAGAACTCCCCCTCGACCAGCCCGAGCTCACCATCCGCGCGGCGGGCGGGTCACTGGTCCGACGCAGCGTCCTCCCGTCCGGCGTCCGCATCCTCAGCGAGGACGTCCCCGGCAGCAGCAGCGCCACCATCGGCATGTGGGTGGCCGTGGGCTCGCGCGACGAACAGCCGGGAGACCTCGGGTCCACCCACTTCCTCGAGCACCTCCTCTTCAAGGGCACGGCGTCGCGGTCGGCGCTCGACATCGCCGTGGCGTTCGACGCGGTCGGCGGCGAGCACAACGCGGTCACGGCCAAGGAGTACACCTGCTACTACGCCAAGGTCCGGGATCGCGACCTCGGCATGGCCGTCGACGTGCTGGCCGACATGGTCACCTCGAGCCTCATCGACGCCGAGGAGTTCGAGACCGAGCGCGGGGTCATCCTCGAGGAGCTCGCCATGGCGGACGACGACCCGGGCGACGTCACGAGCGAGCGCTTCTTCGAGGCCGTCCTCGGGGATCACCCGCTCGGCCGTCCCATCGGCGGAAGCCCCGAGGACATCGAGGCGGCCGAGCGCGACGCGGTCGTGGCGCACTACCGACGCAACTACCGCCCGCAGGACCTCGTCGTCACCGCCGCCGGCGCCGTCGACCACGACGCCCTCGTCGCGCGGGTCACCGCCGGCCTCGAGCGCGCGGGCTGGGACCTCTCCGTCCAGGCCGCCCCCGTCGCCCGTCGCACGGGAGCCGCGCCGACCATCACCCGCGGCAGCGAGCTGGTCGTGGTCGACCGTCCCATCGAGCAGACCAACATCCTGCTCGGCGTCCCGGGCCTCGCGGCGTCCGACGGCCGCCGGCCGGCCCTCGCCATGCTGAACAGCGTGCTCGGCGGCGGCATGTCGTCGCGCCTCTTCCAGGAGGTGCGCGAGAAGCGCGGCCTCGCGTACTCCGTCTACTCGTTCGGCGCCTCGTACTCCGACGCCGGGGTCTTCGGGCTCTACGCCGGATGCACGGCCGCCAAGACCGCGCAGGTCTCGCGCCTCATGCTCGACGAGTTCCGCCGCCTCGCCGACGAGCACGTGACCGACGAGGAGCTGACCCGCGCGTTCGGTCAGCTCTCCGGCCAGTCCGCGCTCGCGCTCGAGGACTCGGACACGCGCATGTCGCGACTCGGCCGATCCGAGATCACCACCGGCGAGTTCGTCGACCTCGACGAGACGCTGGTGCGGCTGTCCCGCGTCACCGCGGAGGACGTGCGCGCCCTCGCCGCCGATCTCGCGTCCCGTCCGCTGTCCATCGCCGCCGTGGGCACCGTCGGTGCCGACGCGTTCGCCCCGCTGCTCGCGACCCCCTCGCTCCTCTAGGAGGAACCGTGTCCCACTACATCTACCTCGTCCGCCACGGCGAGCAGCAGGACGCCGAGCACGGCCTCCCCGACGGTCCGCTCTCCGGACGCGGCAAGCGCCAGGCGCACTGCATCGCGGATCGCCTGAGCGGCGTGCCGTTCACGTCGGTCCGGCACTCGCCGCTGGCCCGCGCGGAGGAGACGGCCGCCATCATGGCGGAGCGGATGCCCGCCATGGAGCCCGAGCCGTCGTCGCTCCTGTTCGACTGCATCCCCTCCGGCCCGGTGCCCGACATGCCGCACGCCTTCGAGTCGTTCTTCGGCGGGATCACCGAGGAGGAGATCGACGCGGGCAGCGCCCAGATGGCCGACGCGGTGAGCGAGTTCCTCGCGCCCGCGCGCGGCGACCGGCACGACCTGCTCATCACGCACAACTTCGTCATCGCGTGGTTCGTGCGGCACGTGTTCGACGCGCCGGAGTGGCGCTGGATGGGCATCAACCAGGCCAACTGCGGCCTCACCATCATCCGCGTGCGCTCGGCGAAGCCGCCCGTGCTCGTCGTGCACAACGACCTCGGCCACCTGCCGGTCGAGCTGCGCACGGGCCTGCCGGAGCAGCAGCCCTACTAGCGGCGCGGCGCTGCTTCCTCGCGGATCGCCATCCCGAGGGAGGGCGCCGGCCCGGGCGCCCGCGGCGGCGGCCCCGGTACGCTGGCCGGATGACAACCACGGTCGCCGTCGTCGGCGCAACGGGACGCATGGGCCAGCTGATCACGCAGATCGTCGAGGCGAGCGAGGAGTTCGAGCTCGTCGCCAGCCTCCGCTCGACGGACGAGCTGTCGGACATGCTCGGCGCCGACATCGCGGTCGACGTCACGCTCCCCGCGGTCAGCCAGGGCGTCGTCGAGTACGCGATCGCGCACGGCATGAACGTGCTCGTGGGCACGAGCGGCTGGACGGCCGAGCGCATCCAGGGCCTCGAGCGCCGCATCACCGGCAACCTCGCCGTGGGCGTCGTCATCATCCCGAACTTCTCCATCGGCAGCGTGCTCGCGACCTCGTTCGCGCAGATGGCCGCCCGGTTCTACGACTCCATCGAGATCGTCGAGGGACATCGTTCCAGCAAGATCGACTCGCCGTCCGGCACGGCGGTGCGCACCGCGGAGCTCATGTCCCAGGCCCGCGGCGATCGGGGCCCGGTGCAGGCGCCGCACACGGATCAGCGCGCGCGCGGCCAGCAGGTCGCCAGCATCCCGGTGCACAGCCTCCGGATGCAGGGCATCGTCGCCAAGCAGGACGTGCTGTTCGGCGGCAACGGCGAGGTCCTCACGATCAGCCACGACACGCTCGCCCCGAGCGCCTACGAGGCCGGCATCCTGCTCGCGCTCCGTGCCACCCGCAGCGCGCGCGGCGTGAGCGTCGGGCTCGACCGCCTCATCGACCTGGACGGCTCGCGCGAGCGCGCGGCCCGCGCCGCCGACGCCGCGTCCACGACCGGACCGGTGGACGACGGCGGCCCGAGCGGCCAGGCCGCCACCGTCACGAGCTCCTGATGGGCACGCGCATCGGCGTCGGCCTCATGGCCGTGCTCATGGTGCTGTACCTCGCGGTCGCCGGTCAGTTCGCCGTCCTGCTCGTGCTGTCGGGCCAGCCCGTCGGCATCCTGCTCGGGATCGGCCTCGTGCTGCTGTCGCTCGTGGGTGCGTGGGCGCTGGTGCGCGAGCTGGCGTTCGGGGTGCGCAGCGGCAGGCTCGCGCGGATCCTCGAGGAGGAGGGCGGCCTGCCGGTCGACGACCTGCCGACGCGCGCGAGCGGTCGGCCCCTGCGCGACGCGGCCGACGCGTCGTTCCCCGTCTACCAGGCCGAGGTCGAGGACGCGCCCTCGAGCTGGCGGGCCTGGTTCCGCCTCGGGCTCGCCTACGACGCGAGCGGCGACCGCCGTCGCGCCCGCGGCGCGATCCGGCGCGCGATCTCGCTGCACGGCACGCGCGAACCCGCCGCCTGAGCCGTGGGCGCCGGGCGGGCCGCCCCGGCTAGCCCTTCGCGAGCAGCCGGTCGATCGCGAGCTCGACGGTCGGGTCCCGGAAGACGAAGCCGTCGGCGAGCAGCTTCTCCGGGCGGGCGGGCTGGCTGGAGAGCAGCAGCTCCTGGCCCGCGTCCCGCAGCGCCAGCCGGATGAGGGCCTCGGGCGCGGGGATCAGGTAGGGGCGGTGCATCCGCTTCGCGAGGTGGCGCATGAGCCGGTCCGCCATCACGGGCTCGGGCCCGGTGAGGTTCACGGGTCCGGAGATCGACGACGTCAGCAGGTGCACGATGGCGGCGGCCTCGTCGCGCAGGGAGATCCACGGCCACACCTGCCCGCCGGTGCCGAGCTTGCCGGCGAGCCCGAGGTTCGTGAGCAGCCGGAGCGGCGCGAGCGCGCCGGCCTGGGCCAGCACGAGGCCGGTGCGCAGGGTCGCGACGCGCACGCCGGCGGGCGCCTCGTGCGCCTCCGCCTCCCACGCCTCCACGACCTCCGCGAGGAAGCCGGCGCCGCGCGGCGAGTCCTCGGTGAGCCGCTGCTGCGGGCGGTCGCCGTAGAAGCCGACGGCGGATCCGTTCAGCAGCACCGCGGGCGGCGTCGCGGCGGCGGACATGGCGCCGACGATGGTGCGCGTCGCCTGCACACGGGACGAGCGGATCTCCTCCTGGTACGGCTTCGTCCACGGCAGACGGCTGATCGACGCGCCCGAGAGGTTGACGACGGCGTCCACCCCGTCGAGCGCGGCGGGATCGAGCCGCCCCTCGGCGGGCTGCCACTCGCGCTCGTCGGGGGAGGAGGGCGCGTGGCGGACGAGCTTCCGGACCCGGTGGCCCGCGTCGTGGAGCTGCGCCTGCAGCTCGGTGCCGATGGTGCCGCCGGCGCCCGAGATGAGGACGGTGAGCGGGGCGGGGGATGCGGTGCTGTCGGCCATGGTGGCGCCCTTCGTCGGTGCCCCACAGCCTAGGACGCGCCACCGCCCGCGGGCCGGGCGCAGGGCGTGCGCGGCTCGTCGACGGAGGTGCGCGCGCGGCCCTCCCAGCCGGCGTCCCGCGTGACGGCGGTCGCGTACAGTGACGTCGTGCCCCACGACATCGCCTTCAGATCCGACATGACCGTGGAGCTCGTCCGCTCCAGCGCCCACGACTCCGACGTGATCTTCGCGGCCCGCGTCTCCACCGCCGGCGAGAAGACCCTCGAGCGCGCGCTCGACGAGCCCGACGGCCAGGACCGCGCCCTCGAGGGCGACGTCGACACCGAGGCCGAGGAGAAGCGCGTCAAGCGCGACCGCGGCCTCATCAACTACCTCATGCGCGACCGCCACGGCTCCCCGTTCGAGCACAACTCGATGACCTTCTACGTGCAGGCGCCGATCTTCGTGTTCCGCGAGTTCATGCGCCACCGCATGGCCTCGTACAACGAGGAGTCGGGCCGCTACAAGGAGCTCGACGCGGTGTTCTACGTGCCCGGCCCCGAGCGCAACCTCGTGCAGGTCGGCAAGCCCGGCGCCTACGAGTTCCACGCGGGCACCCCCGAGCAGACCCAGCTGGTGCAGGCGGAGACGCGACGCACCTCGGAGGAGGCGTACGCCTCGTACCAGCGGATGCTCGAGCAGGGCGTGGCCCGCGAGGTCGCCCGCATCGTGCTCCCGCTCAACATCTACTCGTCGATGTACGTGACCCTCAACGCCCGCGCGCTGATGAACTTCCTGTCGCTGCGCACCAAGCACGAGGACTCGACGTTCCCGAGCTTCCCGCAGCGCGAGATCGAGATGTGCGCGGAGAAGATGGAGACCGAGTTCGAGCGCCTCATGCCCCTCACGCACGCGGCCTTCCAGAAGAACGGCCGGGTCGCGCCGTAGCGCACCGGAGCGGCCCGCCCGCCGACCGTTACCATGGGAGCCGTGTCGTCTGAGAATCCCTTCGGTCAGGTCCTGGTGGCGCTCGTCACCCCCTTCACGGCCGACGGCGAGGTGGACTGGCCGGGCGTCGAGAAGCACATCGACGACGTCATCACCGCGGGCGCGGACGGCATCGTCGTCACCGGCACCACCGGCGAGACGAGCACGCTGACCGACCCGGAGAAGATCAAGCTCGTCGAGGTCGGCCGCTCCGTGAGCGCGGGCCGGGCGAAGATCATCACGGGCGGCGGCTCGAACGAGACCGCGCACGCCATGCAGCTCGCGCGGCAGAGCGAGAAGGCCGGCGCCGACGGCAACATGATCGTCACGCCGTACTACAACAAGCCCACGCAGGCGGGCGTGCTCACGCACTTCCGGATGATCGCGGACGCCACGGACCTGCCGGTCATCCTCTACGACATCCCCGGCCGCACGGGCATCCCCATCCAGTACGAGACCATCCTCCGCGCCGCCAAGCACCCGAACATCCTCGCGGTGAAGGACGCCAAGGGCGACCTCGCGCAGGCGAGCCGCGTGCTCAACCAGACGAGCCTCATGTACTTCGCGGGCGACGACGCCAACGCGCTGCCGACGCTCGCGATCGGCGGCACGGGCCTCATCGGCGTCACCGCGAACATCACGGCCACGCCGTACCGCACCATGGTCGACGCGGTGAACGCGGGCGACCTGAGCGCCGCCACGCATGCGCACCAGCAGCTCGAGCCGCTCGTCCGCGCCGTCATGACGCACGTGCCCGGCACGGTCGCGGCGAAGTACATCCTCCACGGCCTCGGCCGCATCGGCAGCCCGCGCGTGCGCCTGCCCCTCGTGGGACCGGAGGAGTGGGAGGCCGCGCAGATCGAGGACGAGATCGACCTCGTCCGCGACGTCCCCGGCGTCGACTTCCGCAACTTCCGCCCCGACCGCAACGCCGCCGCCGGTGGTGCCCTGCCGCAGGTCGCCGGCACCACGCGCTGAGCCGCGCCCGAGCTTCCCGTCGCCGGCCGTCGCGCCGCACCGCCACCAGAGGAGACCCATGGCCCAGGCCGTCTACGATCCGCCCGAGCTGAAGCCCGGCATCCTCCGCATCACCCCGATCGGCGGCCTCGGCGAGATCGGCCGGAACATGACCACGTTCGAGATCGACGGCAAGATCCTCGTCGTCGACTGCGGCGTGCTCTTCCCCGAGGAGCACCAGCCGGGCGTCGACCTGATCCTCCCCGACTTCTCCTCCATCGCGGACCGCCTCGACGACGTGGTCGGCATCGTCCTCACCCACGGCCACGAGGACCACATCGGCGCGGTCCCGTACCTGCTGAGGCTCAAGCGGGACATCCCGCTGATCGGCTCCGGCCTCACGCTCGCGCTCATCGAGGCGAAGCTCAAGGAGCACCGGATCACGCCGTACACGTTCCAGGTGAAGGAGGGCGACCGCGAGCGCCTGGGCCCGTTCGAGCTCGAGTTCGTGGCCGTCAACCACTCCATCCCGGATGCGCTCGCCGTCGCCATCACGACCTCGGCCGGCCGGGTGCTGCACACGGGCGACTTCAAGATGGACCAGCTGCCGCTCGACGGCCGGATCACCGACCTGCGCGCCTTCGCGCGCCTGGGGGAGGCCGGCATCGACCTCTTCATGTCCGACTCGACGAACGCCGACGTGCCGGGCTTCACCCCCACGGAGCGCTCCATCGGGCCGGTGCTCGAGGCCGTCATCTCGAAGGCGCCGCGTCGGGTCATCGTCGCGAGCTTCTCGAGCCACGTGCACCGGGTGCAGCAGGTGCTCGACGCGGCGGCCGCGAACGGGCGCCGCGTCGCGTTCATCGGCCGCTCGATGATCCGGAACATGACCATCGCCGCCGAGCTCGGCTACCTCAAGGTGCCGGACGGCATCCTCATCGACGCGAAGAAGGCGGTGGCCCTGCGCGACGACGAGATCGTCTACATGAGCACCGGGTCGCAGGGCGAGCCGATGGCCGTGCTCAGCCGCATGGCGAACCTCGAGCACCAGATCGAGATCGGCCAGGACGACACCGTCATCCTCGCGTCGAGCCTCATCCCGGGCAACGAGAACGCGGTGTACCGCGTGATCAACGGGCTGACCAAGCTGGGCGCGAAGGTCGTGCACAAGGCCAACGCGAAGGTCCACGTCTCGGGCCACGCGGCCGCCGGCGAGCTGCTCTACTGCTACAACATCCTCCGGCCCCGGAACGTCCTGCCGGTGCACGGCGAGTACCGGCACCTGGTCGCGAACCAGCAGCTGGCCATCCAGACGGGCGTGCCGGAGCGCAACACGTTCCTCGCGGAGGACGGCACCGTCCTCGACATGAAGGAGGGGCACGTGCGCGTCACGGGCCAGCTCGACGTCGGGTACGTCTACGTCGACGGGTCCACGGTGGGCGAGATCACCGACGCCGACCTCAAGGACCGCCGCATCCTCTCCGAGGAGGGCTTCGTCACGATCTTCGTGGTGGTCGAGCCGCAGACCGGCAAGGCCATCGTCGGCCCGGAGATCGAGGCGCGCGGGTTCGCCGAGGACAGCCGCGTGTTCGACAGCGTCAAGCCGCTCGTCGTCCGGGCGCTCGCGGAGGCGGCGGCCAACGGCACGCGCGACACGCACGCGTACTCGCAGGTCGTCCGCCGCACGGTCGGCCGCTGGGTCAACTCGTCGCACCGCCGCCGCCCGATGATCATCCCGGTGGTCATCGAGGCGTAGGGCGGCGCACGGGGCGGGCGTCGCGGAGCCCCGCCTCCGCCGCTCTCGGCGGCCCCCGGGGACGGGGCGCCGCGCTCCTCATGGGCGCCGTGGCGGGCCCGCTCCCCGCCCGGGTCGCGGTGCGCGTGCCCGTCGTGGACGCGATCCGCTGCCGATGCCCGCCCGGGCGGCACGCGTCCCGCCCGGCCAGGCGTCCCCTCGGCGACGGCGGCGCGGGATAACGTGGGTCGCATGGCTACGAGCACCAGGTCGACCAGCCGCGCCGGGAAGACCTCCTCGGGCGCGCCGCGCGCCACGCCCCCGCGGAAGGGGCGCGCCACCGAGACGAAGCAGCAGACCGTGGCCTACCCCGTGCAGCCCGAGGGGCGCGGCCCCCTCGTCGCCGTGTGGATGGGCCTCGCCCACGCCACGGGCGCGCTCTTCCGGGCCCTCGGCCCCGAGAAGCTCGCGAAGGAGGAGCGCCGCGACGGCATCCCCTTCCTCCTCGTGGTGCTCGCGATCGCCGGCGTCGTCGTCGAGTGGTTCAACCCCCTCAACGACGTGGCCATGGCCTTCGACGCGTACACGTTCGGCGGCCTCTTCGGCCGGGTCGCGTTCGCGCTGCCCATCGTGATGGTGCTCCTCGCCCTCTGGCTCTTCCGGCACCCGGCGTCCGTCAGCGACAACGGACGCATCGGCATCGGCGTCTCGCTCTTCCTGGTCTCGATCGCCGCGCTGTGCCACATCCTCACCGGCGCCCCGGATCCCCGCGACGGTATGCTCGCGCTGGCCCGGGCCGGCGGCGTCCTCGGCTGGGTGCTCGCGGCCCCGCTGTCGCTGCTCATCACGCCGATCGGCGCGGGCATCGTGGCCGGGATCCTGCTCCTGCTCTCCCTCTTCATCATCACGCGCACGCCGCCGAACCGCGTGGGTGCGCGACTCCGCGAGCTCTACTCCTACCTCTTCGGCGCCCCGCCGGTGGACGAGGAGCAGCGCGCCGCCGACCGCGCCGCCCGCAAGGCGCAGGCGACGGAGCAGGTCGAGCTCGAGGGGCTCGACGACGAGGGGCCGGTCGACACCGACAGCCTCCCGTGGTGGCGCCGCAACCGCAGCCAGCGCGAGGACGCGCCCGCGTTCGACAGCCCGGTGCTCGCGCCGCACGCCGGATCCGACGACGTCGTCGAGAGAACCGCCGCGGAGGCCCCCACCACGGTCATCGACCGCACGGTGGATCCCGATGCCTCCCGCCCCGAGCCCGGTGCCTTCGCGGGCGACGAGGCCGCGACCCGCCGCATCGACCTCGACGCGCCCGTCGACGCGACGGCGACCGCGATCCTGCCGTCCATCCCGGTGCACCCCACGGGCATCCGCGACGACGACGAGCCCGCCGTCCTGCCCGGCTTCGAGGACGACGGCTCCGACGCGGGCGTCGTCTCGGGGGAGTCCGACGCGCCGCAGGCGCCGTACCGCCTCCCCGCGGCCAGCACCCTCTCGCCCGGCACGCCCGCGAAGTCCCGCTCGTCGGTCAACGACGAGGTGGTGCGCGCGCTCACCGAGGTGCTCACGAACTTCCAGGTCGACGCCACCGTCACCGGCTTCTCGCGCGGCCCGACGGTCACGCGCTACGAGCTCGAGCTCGCGCCCGGCGTCAAGGTCGAGCGCGTCACGGCGCTGGCCAAGAACATCAGCTACGCGGTCGCGTCCAACGAGGTCCGCATCCTCTCGCCCATCCCGGGCCGCAGCGCCATCGGCGTCGAGATCCCGAACACCGACCGCGAGATCGTCTCCCTCGGCGACGTGCTTCGCTCGTCCGCGGCCACGAGCAGCGCGCACCCGATGACCATCGGCGTCGGCAAGGACGTCGAGGGCGGCTACGTCATCGCCAACCTCGCGAAGATGCCCCACCTCCTGGTCGCGGGTTCCACGGGGTCCGGCAAGTCGAGCTTCGTCAACTCGATGATCACCTCGCTCCTCATGCGGGCGAAGCCGAGCGACGTGCGCATGGTCCTCATCGACCCGAAGCGCGTGGAGCTCACCATCTACGCGGGCGTGCCGCACCTCATCACGCCCATCATCACCAACCCGAAGAAGGCGGCCGAGGCGCTGCAGTGGGTGGTGAAGGAGATGGACATGAGGTACGACGACCTCGCCAGCTTCGGCTTCCGCCACATCGACGACTTCAACAAGGCCGTCACGAGCGGCTCCATCGTGCTCCCCGAGGGCAGCGAGCGGACGCTGCGCCCGTACCCCTACCTCCTCGTGGTGGTCGACGAGCTCGCCGATCTCATGATGGTCGCGCCGCGCGACGTCGAGGACTCGATCGTCCGCATCACCCAGCTCGCGCGCGCCGCCGGCATCCACCTCGTGCTCGCGACGCAGCGCCCGTCGGTCGACGTGGTCACCGGCCTCATCAAGGCCAACGTGCCGTCGCGTCTCGCGTTCGCGGTGTCGAGCATGACCGACTCCCGCGTGATCCTCGACCAGCCCGGCGCCGACAAGCTCATCGGCCAGGGCGACGGCCTCTTCCTCCCCATGGGCGCCAACAAGGCGGTCCGCGTGCAGGGCGCGTGGGTGCAGGAGGCCGAGATCGCGAAGGTCGTCGAGCACGTCACGCGCCAGGCCCGGCCCGAGTACCGCCAGGACGTCGCGGTCGCCGCCGAGAAGAAGGAGATCGACGCGGACATCGGCGACGACCTCGAGGTGCTCCTCGCGGCCGCCGAGCTCGTCGTCAGCACGCAGTTCGGATCCACGTCGATGCTCCAGCGGAAGCTGCGCGTCGGGTTCGCCAAGGCCGGCCGCCTCATGGACCTCCTCGAGGCCCGCGAGATCGTCGGCCCGTCCGAGGGCTCCAAGGCGCGCGACGTCCTCGTCTCCGCGGAGCAGCTGCCGGGCGTCCTCGCGACGCTGCGCGGGGAGACGCCCGCGGGACCCGCGACCGCCGCCCCGGCAGCCGCGCCCGGCCCCGCGGCCGCCGCTCCCGCCGAGACGGACGACGGGAACCGCTACCCGTCGGATCCGCTGCACAAGGACCTCGACGCGTACGAGCAGGTGGAGGCCGAGGGCGACGACGACGCCTGGGGCCTCACGGGCAGGGACTGACCGGTGGCCGATCGCATCGCATCGGGTGCCGCCGGGGCACCGCGTGTCTGGCGCGCGGGCGACTCCCCGGCGAGCCCCTGGAACGTCGCCAACATCCTCACGATCGTGCGGATCCTGCTGGCCCCCGTCTTCGTCGTCCTCCTCGCGGCCGACGACGGATCCGACGGCCCGCTGCGGTACGCCGCCGCGGCGCTCTTCATCGTGGCCATCGCGACCGACGGCGTCGACGGGCACATCGCCCGCAGCCGGAACCTCGTGACCGACCTGGGCAAGCTCCTCGACCCCATCGCCGACAAGGTGCTCACGGGCGCCGCCCTCGTGATGCTGTCCGTGCTCGGCGAGCTCCCGTGGTGGGTCACCATCGTGATCCTCGTGCGCGAGCTCGGCATCACGGCCTACCGCTTCGCCGTGCTGCGGGACCGCGTCGTCGCGGCGTCCCGCGGCGGCAAGCTGAAGACCGTCGCGCAGGCCGTGGCCATCAGCGTCGCGCTCCTGCCGCTGTGGGACGTCGTGGGGGGCGGCATGCACGTCGTGAACACGGTGCTCATGTCCATCGCCCTCGTCCTCACGGTGCTCTCCGGGCTCGACTACATGCGGCAGGCGCTGCAGGCGGAGCGCGCCTCGTGAGCGGCGCGTTCGGCGTCGCGGACTCCGCGGATGCCACGGACGAGGACCTCGCCGCGCGCGTGATCGCCGCGCTGGTCGCGAGCGGGCGCCGTCTCGCCGTGGCCGAGTCGCTCACCGGAGGGCTCCTCACCGCCGCCCTCGTGGGCGTCCCCGGCGCCTCGCGGGCGCTGACCGGCGGCATCGTCTCCTACGACACCGCGCTCAAGCGCACGCTGCTCGGCGTCGAGGCGTCGATCCTCGCGGTGCACGGCGCCGTGCACCCCGACGTCGCCCGGCAGATGGCGCGCGGCGTGCGTGAGGCCTGCGAGGTCGACGGGCGCCCCGCCGACGTCGGGGTCGCCACCACCGGGGCGGCCGGTCCCGATCCGCAGGACGGCCAGGCTCCCGGCACGGCCTTCGTCGGGCTCTCCCTCGACGGCGACTCCCGCGCCATCGCCCTGCACCTCGACGGTGACCGCCAGCAGGTCCGTGCGAGCGTGGTCCACGAGGCGCTCCGGGCCCTCGCCGACGCGCTCGGATCCGGTGGGAACATCTGATGGCCGGCCCGCGTTGCCGTAAGCAGGTTCACAAGCAACGCCCAGTGCCCCTGCTTAGCCTGGGTCCTCGGCCAGATGCTCGCGCATCAGCCCCGGACCTCCGGTTCGATCAGGCACCAGGCGCAACGAGGAGGGTCCCGTGGTTCTAGTCCGTCAGGAGATCGGCGACGTCCTTCGGGACTTCCGCCTGCAGAAGGGGCGCACGCTCCGCCAGGTCGCCAGCAAGGCCAGCGTTGCGCTCGGCTACCTCAGCGAGGTCGAGCGGGGCCAGAAGGAGGCGTCGAGCGAGATCCTCGCCTCCGTCGCCGACGCGCTCGACACGCCCATCTCGGTCATCATGCGCGAGGTCGGCGACCGTCTCGCCGTCATCGAGGGCCTCAACCCCATCCCGGACACGATCCCCGACGACCTGGTCGCCGGCTTCGACAGCGACCTCGTCGCGCGCTGAGTCCCGCAGCTCTCCCCACCTCCCGCCCTGCCCGTCATCGTGACGGGCGGGGCGTCGTCGTCCGGTGGCCCGCTCGACGCGGTCGCCGCGCGGACGGTCGGAGAGCAGCGGGTAGCGTGAGGGCATGCGACTGAGCGAGTTCCAGCGGGCCGTGGCCGACGAGTTCGGCGCCGGCTACGGACCGGTGCTCGTCGCCGACCTCGTGCTCGGGGAGCTCGGCGGACGCACGTGCGCGCAGGCCCTGAAGGACGGCACCCCCGCCCGCGAGGCGTGGCTCGCGCTCTGTCGCGCGCAGGACGTCCCGCGGTCGCGGTGGAACGGCGCCGGCGTGCCCGAACCCCGCTCCTGAGCGGTTCCGGCCCGGCGTGCCGGGGACGACGCCTCGCGACACGCGGCGCGTCGTTCGAATATCCCTTCGAACGCGCGTAGTCTCCCCACAGGAGCGAATCGAAGCGCGGACTGCACAGGTCAGGCGCCTCCGGCAGCGATGTCGGCGGGGCCGCATAACGTGCACCTCGCGGAGATCACCCGTCGCCTTGTCGGCACCGGATCCCGCAGCCCGCGGCATCGGAGCGACAGCCTGCAGGCAACCCACCTTCGACACGAGGAGCACCCCATGGCATCATCCGCAGATCGCGAGAAGTCTCTCGAGACCGCGCTCGCCCAGATCGACCGTCAGTTCGGCAAGGGCTCGGTCATGCGCCTGGGCAGCGACGAGCGCGCGCCCGTCGCCGTCATCCCCACCGGCTCCGTCGCGCTGGACGTGGCGCTCGGCATCGGCGGGCTCCCGCGCGGCCGCATCGTCGAGATCTACGGTCCGGAGTCCTCGGGAAAGACCACGCTCACCCTGCACGCCATCGCCAACGCCCAGCGCGCCGGCGGCATCGCGGCCTTCATCGACGCGGAGCACGCGCTCGACCCGGAGTACGCCAAGAAGCTCGGCGTCGACATCGACGCCCTCCTCGTCTCCCAGCCCGACACGGGCGAGCAGGCCCTCGAGATCGCCGACATGCTCGTGCGCTCGGGGTCCATCGACCTCGTCGTCATCGACTCCGTGGCGGCGCTCGTGCCGCGCGCCGAGATCGAGGGCGAGATGGGCGACTCGCACGTCGGTCTCCAGGCCCGGCTCATGTCCCAGGCGCTCCGCAAGCTCACCGGTGGGCTCAACCAGACGCAGACCACCATGATCTTCATCAACCAGCTCCGCGAGAAGATCGGCGTGTTCTTCGGCAGCCCCGAGACCACCGCGGGCGGCAAGGCGCTGAAGTTCTACGCGTCGGTGCGACTCGACATCCGCCGCATCGAGACCCTGAAGGACGGCACGGACGCGGTCGGCAACCGCACCCGCGTCAAGGTCGTGAAGAACAAGATGGCGCCGCCCTTCAAGCAGGCGGAGTTCGACATCCTGTACGGCACGGGCATCTCCCGTGAGGGCAGCCTCATCGACTTCGGCGTCGAGCACGAGATCGTCCGCAAGTCGGGCGCCTGGTACACCTACGACGGCGACCAGCTCGGCCAGGGCAAGGAGAACTCGCGCAAGCACCTCCTCAACAACCCGGAGATCGCCGCCGAGATCGAGCAGAAGATCAAGGTCAAGCTCGGCCTCGTGAAGGACCCGAACGCCGTGGAGGCCGCGGCCGACGCGGCACCGGCGCCCGTCGCCGCCGTGGCGCCCAAGGCGTCCGCCCGCAAGAGCGCCTGACCCGGCGCACCCCGGCGGGGCGCATCGCACGGATGCGCCCCGCCCTCCTGCACGACATCGGCCCGCCACCCGCCGCGCCCGCGCGAGGCGAGGGCGCGCGCCACCCGAGGACGGACGCACCATGGTCAGATTCCCCTCCGAGAACGAGCAGGGCACCGGTCCCGGTGCCGACGAGGTCGCGCCCGTCGCGTCGCTCGCCGACCGTCGGTCCCGGCGCGCCGCGACACGGCCGCGGGTCGAGCCGGAGGTGCCCGCCGTCGAGGCGCCGGCTCCTCGCGTGGAGCCCACGCACCCCGCACGTGGCCGGACCGTGAGCGAGGTGGACGGCGTCGTCACGATCGGCGCGGCGGTCGACGCGTCCGAGGCGGGGCGGGCTCTCGCGGCCCAGGAGCGCATCGCGGAGGCGCGACGCGTCCTGGCGGAGGCCGAGGCGCAGGCGGCGCGCGGGGCAGACGGCCCCTCGCGGGAGCCGGCGCCGGGCGCGCAGTCCGAGACCGTCGAGACGCCCGAGGAGACCCCGGCGGCGTGGCGGGCCGAGGAGCAGCGGGCGGCCCGTGCGCGGGAGAAGGCCGAGCAGGATGAGGCCTACCGTCGGGACATGGTCCGGCTGGAGGAGGATCGCGTCGAGGACGAGCGTCGCGAAGCCGAGGCGGAGGACGAGCGGGTAGCGGAGCGCACGCCCGAGCGCCAGCGTCGGCGGGCGGACAACGTGCTCGCCAACCGCCTCCGCGGCCGCGGGCTGTCGCTCGCGGAGGCCCACGAGGTGCTGGCAGGGGCGGAGATCGATCCCGACATCGTCGAGGAGACGCTCGCCCGCTACGTCTCGCTGCAGTACATCGACGAGGCCGCGCTGGCCGAGCAGATCCTCCACACCCACCTCGATCGCAAGGGCCTCGGCCGCCGATCCGTGGAGATGGAGATGCGTCGCCGCAAGCTCGACCCCCTCGTCATCGAGGAGGCCATGGCGGAGCAGCCGGACGACGAGCTGGCCCGCGCCACCGAGGTCGCCATGAAGCGGGTCGGTCAGCTGTCCTCCTACGACGACGAGACGGCGGAGCGTCGGCTCACGTCGTTCCTCATGCGCCGCGGGTACGGCGGAGGCGTCGTGCGCGACGCGGCGAAGGCGGCGCTGGCCACCCGACGCGGATCCTCGCGCGTGCGCTTCCGCTGAGGCGACGGCAGCGGGTGGGGTGGATGCCCGGCCGTAGGATTGGACGATCATGAGCACCGTCGCCGAGCACGTCCGCGCGTCCCGTCCCACCGACGGCGTCAGGCCCCGCACCTACGAGGTCCGCACCTACGGCTGCCAGATGAACGTGCACGACTCCGAGCGGCTCACGGGATCGCTCGAGGCGGCCGGTTACGTCTCGGCAGAGGGCGCCGAGCCCGACATCGTGGTCATCAACACGTGCGCCGTCCGCGAGAACGCGGACAACAAGCTCTACGGCAACCTCGGTCATCTCGCCAGCGTGAAGCGCCGGCACGAGGGCATGCAGATCGCCGTCGGCGGCTGCCTCGCACAGAAGGACCGGGCGACGGTCCTCGAGAAGGCCCCCTGGGTCGACGTCGTGTTCGGCACCCACAACATGGGCGCGCTCCCCACGCTGCTCGAACGGGCGCGGCACAACGGGGAGGCGCAGCTCGAGATCCTCGAGAGCCTCGAGACGTTCCCCTCGACGCTCCCCACCAAGCGCGACGAGATCGCGAGCGGCTGGGTGTCGATCTCCGTGGGCTGCAACAACACCTGCACGTTCTGCATCGTGCCCGCGCTCCGCGGCAAGGAGAAGGACAGGCGTCCCGGCGACATCCTCGCCGAGATCCAGGCGCTCGTCGACGACGGGGCGGTCGAGGTCACGCTGCTCGGCCAGAACGTGAACTCCTACGGGGTCGAGTTCGGCGACCGACACGCCTTCGGCAAGCTGCTCCGCGCGGCCGGCGCCATCGACGGGCTCGAGCGCATCCGCTTCACCAGCCCGCATCCGGCCGCCTTCACCGACGACGTCATCGACGCCATGGCCGAGACGCCCGCCGTCATGCCGCAGCTGCACATGCCGCTCCAGTCCGGCTCCGACCGCGTCCTCAAGGCCATGCGCCGCTCGTACCGGTCGGAGCGCTTCCTCGGGATCCTCGACCGGGTGCGCACGCGCATCCCGGACGCCGCCATCACTACCGACATCATCGTCGGCTTCCCCGGCGAGACCGAGGAGGACTTCCAGGAGACGCTGCGGGTCGTCGGGGCGTCGCGCTTCTCCTCCGCATTCACCTTCCAATACTCGATCCGGCCGGGCACCCCCGCGGCGACGATGGACGAGCAGGTGCCGGCCGACGTGGTGAAGGAGCGCTACGCGCGGCTCACCGCGCTGCAGGAGCGCATCAGCCACGAGGAGAACAAGCGCATGGTCGGCCGCACGGTCGAGGTGCTCGTGAGCGCGCACGAGGGGCGCAAGGACGGCGACACGCGGCGCGTCACCGGCCGTGCCCAGGACGGGCGTCTCGTCCACCTCGACGTGCCCGAGGGGAGCGGCGAGCCGCGTCCCGGCGACGCGGTGACCGTGGAGATCACCCGCGCCGCGCCCTTCCACCTCATCGCCGATGCCGTCGACCAGGCGCCGCTGCGCATCCGCCGCACGCGTGCGGGCGACGCATACGAGCGCGCGCAGGCCGACTCGTGCGGTGTGCCGGCCGCGCCGACGACCGGTCCCGGCGCCGGAGGGGCGCCCCGCGTCTCGCTCGGCCTGCCCTCGCTCCGCGTGGCGGCGCAGGGCGACGGCGGTTCCGTGCACCCGCGCCACCGGGCGTGACCCCGATCATCGCGGTCGTCGGCGCCACGGGCACCGGCAAGTCCGCGCTCTCGCTCGACATCGCGGAGCGGATCCGCTCCGAGGGGAGTGCGGCCGAGATCGTGAACGCGGACGCCATGCAGCTCTACCGCGGCATGGACATCGGCACCGCCAAGCTCCCGGAGGGGGAGCGCCGCGGCATCCCGCACCACCTCCTCGACGTCCTCGACGTGACGGCCGAGGCCACCGTCGCGGCGTACCAGGAGGACGCGCGCGCCGCGGTGCGCGCGATCCTCGGGCGGGGAGCCGTCCCCATCCTCGTCGGGGGCTCGGGGCTCTACGTCTCCTCCGTGCTGTTCGACTACGACTTCCCGGGCACCGATCCGGAGATCCGGCAGCGTCTCGAGCGCGATCTCGTCGAGACCGGTCCGGGGATGCTGCACCGTCGGCTCCGCGAGGTCGATCCCGCGGCCGCGCAGCGCATCGGCGCCCACAACGGCCGACGGCTGGTCCGGGCCCTGGAGGTCGCCGAGATCTCCGGTGCCCAGCCGGCGCGCGAGACGGCCGAGCCGCAGGCCTGGCACCCCGCGCGCATCCTGGCCCTCACGCTCCCGCGCGAGGAGCTCGTCCCGCGGCTCGACGCGCGCGTCGAGGGCATGTGGGCCGCCGGCCTCGTCGACGAGGTGGCCGGGCTGCTGCCCGCGGGTCTCGCCGACGGCGTCACCGCGTCGCGGGCCATCGGCTACGCGCAGGCGGCGCGGCAGCTCGCGGGCGAGATCACGGAGGCGGAGGCCGTCGAGGAGACGCGCGCGCTGACCCGCCGGTACGCCCGACGACAGGTGTCCTGGTTCGGCCGCTACACCGAGGCGGTGCGGCTCGATGCGCGCGACGACCAGCTCCTGGCGCAGGCCCTCGACGCCCTCCCGGTGACGCGCCCGTAGGCTGGCGGCATGGCAGACCTGCAGTTCACCAAGGGACAGGGCACGGGCAACGACTTCGTGCTGTACGCCGATCCCGCGGGCGAGATCCAGCTGACCGACACGCAGGTGCAGGCGCTCTGCGACCGCCACTTCGGCATCGGCGGCGACGGCACGATCCGCGCGGTCCTGTCGAGCCGGATCCCCGAGGGCCAGGCGGCCCTCGCGGAGGACCCCGACGCCGAGTGGTTCATGGACTACCGCAACGCGGACGGCAGCCCTGCGGAGATGTGCGGCAACGGCATCCGCGTGTTCACGCTCTTCCTCATCGAGAACGGCCTCATCGAGCTGCCGCCGGGCCGCACCGTCCCCATCGGCACCCGCGCCGGCGTGCGCGAGGTGCAGCGCAGCGGATCCGGCTTCCAGGTCGACCTCGGACGCTGGGCCCTCGCCGGCGGCGAGCCCCTGGTGCGCGCCAAGGACCTGCAGGTGGCCCGCCCCGGCCTCGGCATCGACGTCGGGAACCCGCACGTCGTCGTCGCGCTCTCCAGCGAGGACGAGCTCGCGCAGGCCGACCTGGGCTTCGTCCCGCAGCTCGATCCGGAGCCCGCGGGCGGCGTGAACGTCGAGCTGGTCGTCCCCGCGGATCCGCTCGTCGTCGACGGCATCGGCCACATCACGATGCGCGTGCACGAGCGCGGCAGCGGCGAGACGCTGAGCTGCGGCACGGGCGCGGTGGCCGCCGCCCTCGCGACCCGGCACTGGGCGGGCGCGGCGGCCCCGCACCAGTGGCGGGTGCAGGTCCCCGGCGGCGTGCTCGGAGTGCGCATGTTCCCGGCGGAGGACGGCGAGCACGTCGGCCTGTCGGGTCCCGCGGAGCTGGTGTTCGACGGCGTCGTCGCGCTGGCCTGATCGTCGCAGCGGCCCGGCCGTCGTCGTCGGAGCGGAGAGCCGGCCCGTGCCCTAGTCGTCGGCGCGGTGGACGCGCAGCACGCGGAAGCCCTTGTCCGACGCGGCCCGCGTGGTCTCGAGCCCCGCGGGCAGAGCATCGACCAGCCAGCGCTGCAGGGAGTCGGATCCCAGGTTCCGCTGCACCACCAGCCACGCGTCGGCGCCGTCCGCGAGCCGAGGCAGCCAGTGCGTGAGGATCCCGTGCAGGGCCTCCTTGCCCACACGGATGGGCGGGTTCGACCACACCGTGGCGAACGCGAGGTCGGCGGGAACATCCTCGGGCAGCACCGCGTTGACGTTCTCGAGACCGAGGGACCGGGCGTTCGCCCGCGTCAGCTCGAGCGCCCGCTCGTTCACGTCGACCGCCCACACCGTGGCCGACGGCGACCGCATCGCCAGGTCGAGCGCCACCGGCCCCCAGCCGCAGCCCACGTCCAGCAGATGGCCCTCCGCCGGAGGCGTCGGGACGTTGCGCAGCAGCACCAGGGTGCCCTGGTCGACGTGCTCGGGGCTGAAGACGCCGCCCGCGGTCTCGAGGTCGACCGTCCGTCCGCCCAGCTCGACCGTGATGGTGCGGGTGCGCAGGGGGCCGGCCGGCGACGAGGAGAAGTAATGCGCGTCGGCCATGAACGGGACGATACCGGACGCCGACGCTACGATGGGAGCACATGATCACGCACGACGAGCACGACCAGCCCGCGGACCCGACGACGACGTCCACCGAGAGCACCGCCGGGGACGACGTCGTCGCGCGCGTCCTCGCCCGGGCGGAGAACCGGTCCGCCGGCTACGCCCTCTTCCGCGGATCCGGTGCGCAGGCGCTGTCCGCGGCCCCCGACACCGAGCAGGGCTTCGACGGCGACCAGTCCGAGCGCGCGGACCGCCAGGCGCTGCGTCGCGTCGCCGGCCTGTCGACCGAGCTCCAGGACGTCACCGAGGTCGAGTACCGGCAGCTGCGCCTCGAGAACGTCGTGCTGATCGGCGTGTACTCGCAGGGCTCCGTCGACGACGCCGAGAACAGCATGCGCGAGCTCGCGGCTCTCGCCGAGACCGCGGGCGCCGTGGTCCTCGACGGCCTGCTGCAGCGCCGGCCCACCCCGGACCCCAGCACCTACTTCGGCAGCGGCAAGGCCGAGGAGCTGCGTGCGCTCGTCGCCGCGGTCGGTGCCGACACCGTCATCGCCGACACCGAGCTCGCCCCGAGCCAGCGGCGCGCGCTCGAGGACGTGGTGAAGGTCAAGGTCATCGACCGCACCGCCGTGATCCTCGACATCTTCAGCCAGCACGCCAAGAGCCGCGAGGGCAAGGCGCAGGTCGAGCTCGCGCAGCTGCAGTACCTCCTTCCCCGCCTCCGCGGCTGGGGTGACTCGATGTCGCGCCAGGCCGGCGGCCAGGTCGGCGGCGCGGGCGCGGGCATGGGATCCCGCGGTCCGGGTGAGACGAAGATCGAGCTCGACCGCCGACGCATCAACACGCGCATGGCGAAGCTGCGCAAGCAGATCGCCGGGATGAAGCCCGCGCGCGACACGAAGCGCGCCAACCGCGACCGCAACGCCGTGCCGTCGGTGGCCATCGTGGGATACACGAACGCCGGCAAGTCGTCGCTGCTGAACCGGGTGACGAAGGCGGGCGTGCTCGTGGAGAACGCGTTGTTCGCCACCCTCGACGCCACGGTCCGCAAGACCGAGACCGACCAGGGGCAGCTGTACACGCTGGCCGACACGGTGGGCTTCGTCCGCAACCTGCCGCATCAGCTGGTGGAGGCCTTCCGCTCGACGCTGGAGGAGCTCGCGGACTCCGACGTGCTCGTGCACGTCGTGGATGCGTCGCACCCGGATCCGGCCGCGCAGCTCGCCACCGTGCACGAGGTCATCGCCGAGGTCGACGCGTCGGGCATCCCGGAGATCGTGGTGTTCAACAAGAGCGACCTCGCGTCGGACGGGGACCGCGTCGTCCTCCGCGGGCTCGCCCCGCAGGGCGTGTTCGTCTCCGCCCGCACGGGCGAGGGCGTCGAGGAGCTGCGTCGCCGCATCGCCGAGCTGCTGCCGCAGCCGACCATCGAGGTCGACCTGCTGGTGCCGTTCGAGCACGGCGAGGTCGTGGCGATGCTGCACGACGGCGCGAAGGTGCTCGAGACGTCCTACGTCGAGGACGGGACGCGCGTGCGCGCGCTCGTCACGGCGGAGCAGCAGGCGCAGGTCGCCCGGTACGCGGTGGTGCCCACCGCCTGATCCGCGACTCCCCGCACGCACGAGAGCGGCCGATCCCCTCGGGGACCGGCCGCTCTCGTGCGTCGTGCGGGCGTCAGACGGAGCGCATGACCGCCACGACCTTGCCGACGACCTCGGCGAAGTCGCCGAGGATCGGCTCGAAGGCGCTGTTGCGGGGCAGCAGCCACGTGTGGCCGTCGCGCTGGCGGAACACCTTGACGGTGGCCTCGTCGTCGAGCATCGCCGCGACGATGTCCCCGTTCTCGGCCGTCTTCTGCTGGCGCACGACGACCCAGTCGCCGTCGCAGATGGCCGCGTCGATCATCGAGTCGCCGACGACGCGCAGCATGAAGAGGTCGCCCTTGCCCACGAGCTGACGGGGGAGGGGGAAGACCTCCTCGACCATCTGCTCGGCGGTGATGGGGATGCCGGCCGCGATGCGCCCGACCATGGGCACCATGGCCGCGTCGCCCACGGGCGTCGACGGCTCGCCGCTCTCGGCGGCGCCGCTGCCGGGGAGGTCGATGAGCACCTCGAGGGCGCGGGGCCGGTTCGGGTCGCGCCGGAGGTAGCCGGAGAGCTCCAGCTGGTTGAGCTGGTGGGTGACGCTGGAGAGCGAGGCGAGGCCCACGGCGTCGCCGATCTCGCGCATGCTCGGCGGGTAGCCCTGGCCGGCGATGGTGCGCTGGATGAACTCCAGGATCGAGATCTGCTTGTCGCTGAGGCTCTTGCGGCGCCTCGTCGCGCCGCCGCCCGCCGCTCGCTCGTCCGTCATGCCACGGCCCGCCTCTCGTCGCCGACGCCCTCCGCGGCGCGTCGACCCGGCGGGGCGACGCCCTCGCGAGGGCGATGTCGGTGGTGCCCGGTGGAATGGAGACCAGGCACTCGAAACTGTATCCACCCGGGGCACCTCGTACAAACACCTGTTCGAGCGTGTCGCGGCCGACGATGCACGATCGGGGCGATGGGGGCTTGCGGAGCGCCGTCTTCGAATGTATGTTCGGAACACAGCTTCGCATCCGGCTCTCCCGGCCGAGAGCCGGGTGCGAGCTGCCGGACCCGCATCGCATGCCGTACCGCACTGCACCGCCGGGCGCGTCGCATCGACGCCCCACCGTCTCGCACGAGAGGTCACCATGAACACCGCAGCCCCCGCCGCCACTGTCAGCGCACCCGCACCCGCACCCGCACCCGCATCCATCGCCGTCGCGGAGGCCGCCGTCGCGCCGCGCACGCGCCTGCGCATCACCCGTCGAGGCCGCGTCGTCCTCACGGCGCTCGTCGCCATGCCCCTGGCGCTGGGCGTCGGGCTCGTGGCCCTCAACGGCGGCGCCGCCGTCGCGTCGAAGGACGCCGCGGCCGCGCCCCTCGAGTACGTCACCGTCTCGAGCGGCCAGTCCCTCTGGGACCTCGCCGAGGAGATCGCGCCGTCCTCCGACCCGCGCGATGTCATCGCCTCGCTGGTCGACCTCAACCGGCTGCCCACGTCGGACGTCTCGGCGGGCCAGCAGCTCGCCGTGCCGGCGCAGTACGCCCGCTGATCCCTCCTGGCGCCCCCGCACGCGGGCGACGGCAGGCGGGGCCCGCTCGTCTCCCGGTGGCGGCCGGGAGCGAGCGGGGGAGTCGGAGCCGCTCGGTAGCATGGAGGGCATGAGCACCCTCGCGCGCACCGCGCACGTCACGCGGCAGACCAGCGAGTCCAGCATCGAGCTCGAGCTCGACCTCGACGGCACCGGCGCCTCCGAGATCAGCACCTCGGTCCCGTTCTACGACCACATGCTCACCGCCTTCGCGAAGCACTCGCTCACCGACCTGAAGGTCACCGCCACGGGCGACACGCACATCGACGTGCACCACACGGTGGAGGACGTGGGCATCGTCCTCGGCCAGGCCATCCGCCAGGCGCTCGGCGACAAGGCCGGCATCGCGCGCTTCGGCGACGCGCTCGTGCCGCTCGACGAGGCGCTCGTGCAGTCCGTCGTCGACATCTCCGGTCGCCCGTTCCTCGTGCACTCCGGCGAGCCCGCCGGGTTCGAGATGCACCTCATCGGCGGCCACTTCACCGGATCCATGGTCCGTCACGTCTTCGAGGCCATCACCTTCCACGCGGGCCTCACCGTGCACGTCACCGTGCTCGGGGGACGCGACCCGCACCACATCGCCGAAGCCGAGTTCAAGTCCTTCGCCCGCGCGTTCCGCCAGGCGAAGGAGCTCGACCCGCGGGTGTCCGGGATCCCGTCCACCAAGGGCGCGCTGTGACGCGGCCCTCCGTCGTCGTCCTCGACTACGGAAGCGGCAACGTCCACTCCGCCGTCAAGGCGCTCGAGCTGGCGGGAGCCGACGTCGAGCTCACGGGCGACCCGAGACGGGCCCACGAGGCCGACGGGCTCCTGGTCCCCGGGGTGGGCGCGTTCTCCGCGGTCATGACATCGCTCCGGGCGGCCGGCGGCGACCGCGTCGTGGACCGCCGCCTCGCCGGCGGGCGACCCGTGCTCGGGATCTGCGTCGGCATGCAGGTCATGTTCGACCGGGGCGTGGAGCGCGACGTCGACGTCGCCGGGCTGGGGGAGTGGCCGGGCACGGTGGACCGCCTCGAGTCGGACGTCCTGCCGCACATGGGCTGGAACACGGTCGACGCCCCGTCGGGATCGTCGCTGTTCGCCGGGCTCGAGGAGGAGCGCTTCTACTTCGTGCACTCCTACGCCGCGCGCACCTGGGGCATCGACGCGCTTCCTCCGCTGCCGGCGCCGCGCGTCACGTGGGCCACGCACGGCGAGCGCTTCGTCGCCGCCGTGGAGAACGGCCCTCTGTCCGCCACCCAGTTCCACCCCGAGAAGTCGGGCGAGGCCGGGATCCGGCTGCTCGCCAACTGGCTCGGCACCCTCCGCGCCGCCTGACGGCCCGAACGCCCCGCCGTCGCCGACGGCATCCGCCCGCCCGCACGACAGAACGAGAGCGACCATGAGCGAGTTCACCAGCACGCCCCGCCTGACCCTCCTGCCCGCCGTCGACGTGGCCGGCGGCCAGGCCGTGCGCCTCACGCAGGGCGCGGCCGGCACCGAGACCGGCTACGGCGACCCCGTCGACGCGGCCCGCGACTGGGCCGAGCAGGGCGCCGAGTGGCTGCACCTCGTCGACCTCGACGCCGCGTTCGGCCGCGGCGACAACCTCGCCGTCATCTCCCGGGTGATCCGCGCCATCGACGGCGTGCAGATCGAGCTGTCGGGCGGGATCCGCGACGACCGCTCGCTCGACGTGGCGCTCGAGAGCGGCGCGACGCGCATCAACCTCGGCACCGCGGCGCTCGAGAACCCCGAGTGGGCGGCCAGCGTCATCGCGCAGCACGGCGATGCCGTCGCGGTCGGGCTCGACGTTCGCGGCCGCACCCTCTCGGCCCGCGGCTGGACCCAGGACGGCGGCGACATCTGGGAGGTGCTCGAGCGCCTCGAGGAGGCCGGCTGCGCGCGCTACGTCGTCACCGACGTGACCAAGGACGGCACGCTCCAGGGGCCGAACCTGCAGCTGCTGCGCGACGTGCTCGAGCGCACCGAGCGCCCGGTCGTCGCGTCCGGCGGGGTCTCCAGCCTCGACGACATCGCCGCCCTGCGTGAGCTCGTGCCGCTCGGGCTCGAGGGCGCCATCGTCGGCAAGGCGCTCTACGCGGGCGCGTTCACGCTCGGCCAGGCGCTCGACGTCGCCGGGGAGTGATGACGGGCTCCACGCCGCACGCCGACTCCGCCGGGACGCCCTGGGCCGGCCGCTCCTTCGAGCCGACCGCGTTCCCGGGCGACGACGGATCCGCGCCTCCCGCCCTGGCGGATGCGCTCGCCCGGCACGGACGCGGCGAGGTGGGGGCGGCCGCGGTCGTGGACGCGCTCCGCGACGCCCGCCTGCTCATCCCGCTGGTGGCGCGTCTCGGCGAGGAGGGGGTGGGCGAGACCGGCCTGAAGGCCGACAAGAGCGCCGAGCTGTCGATCATCACGGTCGCCGGGCCCGACGGCCGCACGGTGATGCCGGTGTTCACGTCCGTCGCCGCGATGGGCCGATGGAATCCGGCCGCCCGGCCCGTGCCGACGGACGCCGTGCGGGTCGCGCTGGCCGCCGCGAGCGAGGAGACGGACCTCGTCGTCCTCGACCCGATGTCCGACACCGAGTTCGTGCTGCGTCGTCCCGCCGTCTGGGCGGTCGCGCGGTCGCTGCCGTGGACCCCGAGCCCGGAGGACCCGGAGGTCGTCGCGGAGCTCGAGGAGAGCGTCCGGGAGGAGCCCGCCGTCGTGGCGCTCGGCACGGCGTCGGGGGACCCGCGGGCCCGCCTCGAGGGCCCGGAGCTCCTCATCACGCTGTTGCTCGTCGACGGTCTCGACCGGTCGGCGCTGGACGACCTCCTCGCGCGGGTGCAGGACCGGTGGTCGCGGAGCGCCGTGCTCGCCGACCGCGTCGACAGCATGGGGCTCCGCGTCACCTCGGCCGCCTGACCGGGTGCGCGGGAGCGCCGACCGCGGCAGCGCCTCGGACGTCCTCGGCCTCGTGGGCGGCGCGTGCGCTGGACCCGCGTCCCGGGCGGGCCACGCCGCGCGGGTCGTGCGTCAGGAGACGGGGCCGGTGTACTTCTCGCCGGGGCCCTGGCCGATCGCGTCGGGGTAGGGCGACGCCTCGCGGAACGCGAGCTGCAGCGAGCGGAGGCCGTCGCGGAGGCTGCGCGCGTGCTGGTCGCCGAGCTCGGGGGAGGCGGCGGTGACGAGGCCGGCCAGCGAGATGATCAGCTTCCGCGCCTCGGCGAGGTCGGTCTGCGTCGCGGGGTCGTCGGCGAGCCCGCACTTGACGGCGGCGGCGCTCATGAGGTGGACGGCGGTGGTGGTGATGACCTCAACGGCGGAGACCTCGGCGATGTCGCGGGCGTACTGGTCGGCGACGAAGTCGGCCGTGTCCTCGTCGGCGACGCCCGCGGCGCCTTCGACTCCCTCGGCCGGGCCTGCGGCGTCGACCGCGGCGTCCGGCTCCTCGAAGCGGTGCACGTGCGCGTCCGGCGCGGAGTCGGGACGGGGGGTGTCGGTCATGTCTGTCCTTCGCTGGTGGTGCGGGCGGTGCGGCGGCGGGGAGCGGATGCGGCCCGGTGCGGTGACCCGCCGCGGCGTCGATCCCCGCCCTTCCGGGACGGACCCGGTGTCTGCTATGCTGATCGACGGCTCCGGGGCTGTCACAGTCCCGGTTCGAAAGAGGATTGATCTCCCACCCGCGCTTGACCGCCTCCATAGGTTACCGGGTCGATTTCGCTCCCCCGTCCGAACGGATCCCGCAGGGGAACCCGCAGACGGGAGCCCCGCATCTGCGGGGAAGGGCGTGTTGCCGAGTACGACGCATCCGTCGCACCCTGGTGAAGAACTCTCCTCGTCTCGAATCCGAGCGGCTCACACGCCGCCGGGCCACCCGAAGACACGAATAGGAGCAGTCCATCAGCGATCCCCGTACCAACGATCGAATCCGAGTTCCTGAGGTTCGCCTCGTTGGCCCAGCAGGCGAGCAGGTCGGCGTCGTATCCATCGACGTCGCGCTGCGTCTCGCGCAGGAAGCCGACCTCGACCTCGTCGAGGTCGCGCCCAACTCCAAGCCCCCCGTGGCGAAGATCATGGACTACGGCAAGTTCAAGTACGAGGCCGCGCAGAAGGCCAAGGAAGCACGCCGCAACCAGGCGAACACCATCCTCAAGGAGGTGCGCTTCCGCCTGAAGATCGACAAGCACGACTACGAGACCAAGCGCAAGCGCGCCGAGGGCTTCCTCCAGGACGGCGACAAGGTCAAGGCCATGATCCTGTTCCGCGGCCGCGAGCAGTCGCGTCCCGACCAGGGCGTGCGCCTGCTCAAGATGTTCGCGGAGGACGTCGCCGAGTTCGGCAGCGTCGAGTCCACCCCCACGATCGACGGCCGGAACATGGTCATGGTCATCGGACCGCACAAGAACAAGTCCGAGGCCAAGGCCGAGGCCAACGCGAAGCGCGACGCCAACAAGGCGAGCGCACGAGAAGCGAGAGAAGAGAACAATGCCTAAGCAGAAGACCCACTCGGGTGCCAAGAAGCGTTTCAAGGTCACCGGCAGCGGCAAGATCATGAAGCAGCAGGCCGGCATGCGCCACAACCTCGAGGTCAAGTCCTCCAAGCGCAAGGCGCGACTCAACCAGGACCAGCCCCTGGCCAAGGCCGACATGAAGGTCGCCAAGAAGCTCCTCGGTCGCTAGACCCCCTCGTCGCCCGCGACACCTGAACTCGAATAGGAACAACTGAAATGGCAAGAGTCAAGAGGGCCGTCAACGCCCACAAGAAGCGTCGGGTCATCCTCGAGCGCGCCGCCGGTTACCGCGGCCAGCGCTCGCGCCTGTACCGCAAGGCCAAGGAGCAGGTCACCCACTCCCTCGTCTACGCGTACCGCGACCGCCGCGCCAAGAAGGGCGAGTTCCGCCGCCTCTGGATCCAGCGCATCAACGCCGCCGCCCGTGCGAACGGCCTGACGTACAACCGCCTCATCCAGGGCCTCTCGCTCGCCGGCGTCCAGGTCGACCGTCGCATCCTCGCGGACCTCGCGGTCCACGAGCCCGCGACCTTCGCCTCGCTCGTGCAGACGGCCAAGGCCGCCCTGCCCGCGAACACCTCGGCCCCCAAGGTCGCGGCGAACGCGTAGCGCATCCCGCCCCACCGCTGATGGCGCGTCCCCGTTCGGGGGCGCGCCATTAGTCTTGGGCCATGCTCGACAACCCCCGCTCCCCACGCGTCCGAGGCGTCGCCAAGCTCGCGAAGCGGGATGCCCGTGCCGACACCGGCCTCTTCCTGCTCGAGGGTCCGCAGGCCGTGTCCGAGGCTCTCGCCTTCCGGCCCGACCTCGTCCTGGAGCTCTTCGCGACGCCCACGGCGCTCGACCGCTACCCGGATCTCGCGCGCGCGGTCCGCGAGTCGGACGTCGAGGTCGAGTTCGTCACGGAGGACGTCATCGCGTCGATGGCGGACACCGTCACGCCGCAGGGCGTCGTGGGCGTGTGCCGGCAGTTCCCCACCTCGCTCAAGCAGATCCTCGGCGACGAGCCGCGCCTCATCGCGATCCTCGAGGAGGTGCGCGATCCCGGCAACGCGGGCACCATCATCCGCGCCGCCGACGCCGCCGGAGCCGACGCCGTGATCCTCACGGGCCGGTCGGTCGACCTCTACAACCCCAAGGTCGTGCGCGCCACGACGGGATCGCTGTTCCACCTGCCGGTCGCGATCATGCCCGAGCTCGACGCCGTGCTCGAGCGCGTGAAGGCCGCAGGTCTCCAGGTCCTCGCCGCCGATGTGAAGGGGGACGACCTCCTCGCCGAGCGCTCGTCGGGCGGCCTCGCCGCGCCCACCGCGTGGCTGTTCGGCAACGAGGCCCGCGGCCTCCAGGACGAGCACCTCGCGCTCGCGGACCGCGCCGTCGTCGTGCCGATCTACGGCCAGGCCGAGTCGATGAACCTCGCGACCGCCGCATCCGTGTGCCTCTACGAGTCGGCGTTCGCGCAGCGCGCCTGAGCCGGCGGCCCGACGGTCGGTGCCGCGGACGCCTGACGGCCGCGAGGTCTCCGACGGGCGGGTCCACCGGGCCTGATCGGCGGAAACGCGAGCGGCGCGTCACGATGGGGTGACGATGCCCCGGGGAAACGCGGACGAAACACCGTCATGGATATGGTGTTCGCATGGAGCAGAGCCCGACGGTGGACCCCGCCTCGCCCGCCGCAGCAGCGGTCGGCGAGCCCCTGGTCGTCGTATCCCACGTCAACAAGCACTTCGGGGACCTGCACGTCCTCAAGGACATCTCGACCACGGTCAACCGCGGCGAGGTCGTCGTCGTCATCGGCCCCAGCGGTTCCGGCAAGTCGACGCTGTGCCGCGCGATCAACCGGCTCGAGACCATCGACGACGGCACCATCACCATCGACGGCCAGGACCTCCCGTCCGAGGGCGCCGAGCTCGCACGCCTCCGCGCCGACGTGGGCATGGTCTTCCAGTCGTTCAACCTGTTCGCGCACAAGACCGTCCTCGAGAACGTGACCCTCGGGCCCATCAAGGTCCGCAAGAAGAGCAAGGCCGAGGCGGAGAAGCGGGCGATGGAGCTCCTCGACCGCGTCGGCGTCGCCAACCAGGCGCAGAAGATGCCCGCCCAGCTCTCCGGCGGCCAGCAGCAGCGCGTCGCGATCGCGCGCGCGCTCGCGATGGACCCGAAGCTGATCCTCCTCGACGAGCCCACCTCGGCGCTCGACCCCGAGATGATCACCGAGGTCCTCGACGTCATGGTCGGCCTCGCGAAGGACGGCATGACGATGGTGGTCGTCACCCACGAGATGGGCTTCGCCCGCAAGGCCGCGGACCGCGTGATCTTCATGGCCGACGGCGCCATCGAGGAGGACACCACCCCGCAGGCGTTCTTCGACGACCCGCAGAGCCCGCGCGCGCAGGACTTCCTCTCGAAGATCCTCGCCCACTGACGCGCGGGCGGGCCGCCCGAGCCGCCCGCCCGCCGCATCCGGACGCCGCCGAGGCAGGCGCGTCCGGGTGCCCGCACGACCCGCACCACGGCACGACCCGCACCACGCGCGACACGTCGCATCCGTCATCCACCTCACCAGCAGAGAAACGGGAACCATGAAGAACAGGAAACTGACCATCGCCGCGGCCGCCGCGATCGTCGTCGTCGCCCTCACGGGCTGCGGCGCCGCCGGCAGCGCCTCGAACGGCGGCATCGACGCCGGCACGAACGCGCCCGAGAACGGCGACGGCCCCTACAAGCTCGAGCTCGCGGAGAACCCCACGTTCGACGAGGGCACCACGATGGCGCGCCTCGCGGCCGCCGGCGAGATGAAGGTCGGCACGAAGTACGACCAGCCGCTCTTCGGCCTCGCGGGACTCGACGGCAAGCCCGCCGGATTCGACGTCGCCATCGCGGCGCTCGTCGCCAGCAAGATGGGCATCCCGTTCGACGGCATCAAGTTCACGGAGACGGTGTCCGCGAACCGCGAGCCCTTCATCCAGAACGGCTCGGTCGATGCGGTCGTCGCGACCTACACGATCAACGACAAGCGCAAGGAGGTCGTGGGCTTCGCGGGACCGTACTACGTCGCCGGCCAGGCGCTCATGGTGCTCGCGGACGACACGACCATCACGACCCCCGAGGACGTCCGCGGCAAGCAGGTCTGCTCCGTCGCCGGATCCACGCCCGCCGCGAACATCGAGGCGAAGTTCGGCGCGGTCGTCGTGCCCACCGACGTCTACAGCAAGTGCCTCGACCCGCTGCGCAACGGCCAGGTGTCCGCGGTCACGACCGACAACGTGATCCTCTCCGGCTTCATCGACCAGAACGAGGGCGAGTTCAAGCTCGTCGGCGACGGCGAGACCTTCACGGAGGAGCCCTACGGCATCGGCGTGGCCAAGGACGACCAGGCCTTCCGGACCTTCATCGACGACACGCTGCAGGAGGCCTACGACGACGGCACCTGGGCGCGCCTGTTCGAGGCGACGGCCGGCACGGTCATCGACACGCCGGAGCCCCCGGCGATCGACCGCTACTAGTCCCACCGGGCCCCGCGCGCGCCGACGCGCGCGCGGGGCCCTCCCTCGTCCGGGCGCCCGAGCGCCCGGATCCACCCGCCGTCCGGCCCGCCGGACGCATCATCCAGGAGGTGTGCCGTGGACGTGATCCTCGACAATCTCGACGTGTTCCTCCGGGGGTTCGGCGGCACGCTGCGCCTGCTCCTCACCACGGTGCTCTTCGCGCTCCCGCTCGGGGTCGTGATCGCCGCCATGAGGATCTCGCCCGTCGCGAGCCTCCGCGCCACCTCCACGGTGTACGTCGAGCTGCTGCGGAACACCCCGCTCCTGCTCGTCTTCACCTTCTTCAGCGTCGTGATCACGTCGATCTCGGGCGCGCTGCCGTTCATGACGGCCGCGGTGCTCGCGCTCACGCTCTACACGGCGCCGTTCTTCGCCGAGGCGATCCGCTCGGGCATCAACAGCGTGCCGGTCGGGCAGGCCGAGGCGGCGCGCAGCATCGGGCTCACGTTCTCGCAGACGCTCGGGCACGTGATCCTGCCGCAGGCGCTGCGCACGGTCGTGCCGCCGCTGATCAACGTGGTCATCGCGCTCACCAAGAACACGTCGATCGCCGGCGCCTACTTCATCTACGAGCTGTTCAACGTGGGCCGCGACGTCGCGAACGCCAACGGGAACGCGGTCGTCTGGGTGTTCGTGGGCGTCGCGTTCTTCTACCTCATCATCACGGTCCCGCTCGGTCAGCTGGCGGACCACCTCGAGAAGCGAGTGGCGGTCTCCCGATGAGCCAGGTCCTCTACGACGTCCCCGGCCCCCGCGCCCGCCGTCGCTCCCGCATCCTCTCCGTCGTCACCGGGGTCGTGCTCGTGGCCGTCCTGGCCTTCGCCGCCGTCAAGCTGCAGCAGGCCGGGCAGTTCAGCCCCGACATCTGGCTCGTGCTCAACGACCCGCTCGTCTGGGGCCTGCTGCTCAAGGGCCTCTGGGTGGTGCTGCAGTCCGCCGCGGTCGCCGCGGTGCTCGCGATCTTGCTCGGCATGGTGCTCGCGCTCCTCCGGATGAGCGAGCACCGGATCGTGCGCTACGCCGTCACCGTGGTGCTCGAGTTCTTCCGCGGCATGCCCGTGCTGCTGATGATGCTGTTCATCTACCTCATCTTCCCGATCGGCCCGTACTGGTCGGTCGTGACGGCGCTCACGCTCTACAACGGCGCGATCATCGGCGAGGCGCTCCGGTCCGGCATCCTCGGCCTCCCGCGCGGTCAGCGCGAGGCGGGCCTCGCCATCGGCCTGCGTCCGCTGCAGAACCGCCTGCTCGTCGAGTTCCCGCAGGCGTTCCGCACGATGCTGCCGATCATCGTCGCCCAGCTGGTGGTGCTCATCAAGGACACCGCGCTCGGCACGATCGTGAGCCTCGTGGGCCTCACCAAGCAGGGGGAGCTGATCCTCGAGGCCACGAGCCGCGACAACTCGCTGCCGATCTTCGTGGTCATGGTGGGGATGTACCTCGTGCTCAACCTCACGGTCTCGACCATCGCGCGTCGCCTCGCCCGCAAGCGCGGTCCGCGTGTCGCGAAGACCGTCGCGGTCGGGACCTCGCAGGGGGCGTAGGCCCTCCGCGGGGCGCTCCCCGCCTCCCGTCACGGGCCCGTCGCACGCACGCGGCGGGCCCGTCGCGCGTCCTCGTGAGGGCGGGTCGCGCCCCGTCCGATCGGTAGACTCGGGCCTCATGTCCGAACCCCAGATCTCCGAGGAGAGCGTCGCCTCCGCCGTGGACGAGGCGATGGCCGCGCTCGCCGCCACCACCGACTCCGCGTCGCTCGCCCAGGCGCGCTCCGCCCACATCGGCGAGGCGTCCCCGCTCGCCCGGCTGAACGGGTCGCTCCGGTCGCTGCCGCCCGCCGAGCGCAAGGACGCCGGCAAGCTCGTCGGCCAGTCGCGCGCCCGCGTCACGCAGGCGTTCCAGGCCCGCGAGGCCGAGATCCAGGAGCAGGAGGCCGCCGAGCGCCTCGTCGCCGAGGCCGTCGACGTCACCGCGCTGCCGAGCCGCTGGCGCGCCGGCGCCCGCCACCCTCTCACCATGCTCGAGGAGCGCATCGCCGACATCTTCGTCGGGATGGGCTGGCAGGTGAACGAGGGCCCGGAGCTCGAGAGCGAGTGGTTCAACTTCGACGCGCTCAACTTCCCGCCCGACCACCCGGCGCGCGCGATGCAGGACTCCTTCTACGTGGATCCGACCGACGCGCACCTGGTGCTCCGCACGCACACGTCGCCCGTGCAGATCCGCACGCTGCTCGCCGACGAGCTGCCGGTCTACACGATCGCGCAGGGCCGCACCTTCCGCAGCGACGAGCTCGACGCGACGCACACGCCCGCGTTCCGCCAGATCGAGGGCATCGCCATCGACCGCGGCCTCACCATGGCGCACCTGCGCGGCACGCTCGAGCACTTCGCGCGCTCCATGTTCGGCGAGGACGCGCGCATCCGGCTCCGCCCCAACTACTTCCCCTTCACCGAGCCGAGCGCCGAGATGGACGTCTGGCACCCGGCCGCCGCGGGCGGTCCCCGCTGGATCGAGTGGGGCGGCTGCGGCATGGTGAACCCGAACGTGCTGCGCTCCGCGGGCATCGACCCCGACGAGTACCAGGGTTTCGCGTTCGGCATGGGCACCGAGCGCACCCTCATGTTCCGCAACGACCTCTCCGACATGCGCGACATCGTCGAGGGCGACATCCGATTCGGCGCGCAATTCGGGATGGTGGTGTAGTCGTGAGGATCCCGATCAGCTGGCTCGGCGAGCACGTCGAGCTCCCCGCGCAGGTCGTCCCCGAGGACGTCCACGCGGCGCTCGTGAAGGTGGGCCTCGAGGAGGAGGACGTGCACGCGTTCTCGATCTCGGGCCCCGTCGTCGTCGGGCAGGTGCTCGAGGCGACCCCCGAGCCCCAGACCAACGGCAAGACCATCAACTGGTGCCAGGTGCGCGTCGCGCCCGAGGGCGCCACGGCGGCCGACGGCGGGGAGGACGTGCGCGGCATCGTCTGCGGCGCGCACAACTTCGTGGTCGGCGACAAGGTCGTGGTGAGCCTGCCGGGCGCGGTGCTCCCCGGCCCGTTCCCCATCAGCGCGCGGAAGACGTACGGGCACGTGTCCGACGGCATGATCGCGTCGTCCCGGGAGCTCGGCCTCGGGGAGGAGCACGACGGCATCCTCGTCCTGTCCTCGCTCGGCCTCGACCCCGAGGTCGGCACGGACGCGCTCGCGCTCCTGCATCTCGACGACACCGCGGTGGAGGTCAACGTCACGCCCGACCGCGGGTATGCGTTCTCGATCCGCGGCATCGCCCGCGAGTACGCGCACGCCACGGGTGCCGCGTTCACCGACCCCGCGGACGCGCTCGCGCTGCTCGCGGCCGAGGCGCCCGTCCAGGGCGTCGAGGTGCGCGTCGACGACGCCGCCCCGATCCGCGGACGCGTCGGGGCCGAGGTCTTCGTCACGCGCGTGGTCTCCGGCCTCGACGTCTCCCGTCCCACCCCGCCGTGGATGGTCTCGCGGCTCACGCTGGCCGGCGTCCGGTCGATCTCGCTCGCGGTCGACGTGACGAACTACGTCATGCTCGAGCTCGGCCAGCCGATCCACGCCTACGACCTCGACCGGCTGCAGGGCGGCCTCGTGGTGCGTCGCGCCGCGGAGGGCGAGACGCTCGTGACCCTCGACGGGCGCGAGCGCGCGCTGCACGTCGAGGACCTCGTCATCGCCGACGACTCCGGGCCCGTCGGGCTCGCGGGCGTCATGGGCGGGGCATCCACCGAGGTCGGCGCGGGCACCACGCGCGTGCTGATCGAGGCGGCCGGCTTCGAGCCGGTGTCGATCGCGCGCACGGCCCGCCGGCACAAGCTGCCGAGCGAGGCGTCCAAGCGCTTCGAGCGCGGGGTCGACCCGGCGATCGCGCCGGCTGCCGCGGCGCGCGTCGTGCAGCTTCTCGAGGAGCTCGCGGGCGGGCACGCGGAGGGCCTCGGATCGGTCCTCGACACGAGCACGGCACCGGACGCCGTCGAGCTGCCGCTCGGCTACCCGGCGTCGCTCGTCGGCTTGGACTACACCGCGGACGAGGTGCGCCACGCGCTCGCCGACGTCGGTTGCGCGCTCGAGGAGCGCGACGGCGTCCTCCTCGTCACGCCGCCGACCTGGCGTCCCGACCTCCGGCACCGCGCGGACCTCGTGGAGGAGGTCGCGCGCATCGTCGGCTACGACCGCATCCCGGCCGTGCTGCCCGTCGCGCCGCCCGGCCGCGGCCTCACGGCGGCGCAGCGCCTCCGCCGGCAGGCATCCCTCGTGCTCGCCGCGAGCGGGCTGACCGAGGTCATGGGCTCGCCCTTCGCCTCCGAGGCGCAGAACGCGCGCTTCGGCGCCGCGGACCGCGACGACGCCCCCGCGGTCCGGCTCGCCAACCCGCTCGACGTCGCCTTCCCGCTGCTCCGGCGCTCGCTGCTGCCCGGGCTCGTCGACATCGCGCGGCGCAACCTGTCGCGCGGATCCACCGACCTCGCGCTCTTCGAGACCGGCACCGTGTTCCTGCCGTCGGCGGGCGTCGCGTACGGCTCGCCCGAGATGCCGCCCGGCGCCGCCCGCCCCGACGCGGAGACGCTCCGCGCGCTCGACGCGGGAATCCCGCCGCAGCCGCGCCACGTGGGCGTGCTGATCCTCGGTGACGCCGTGCCGAAGCAGCCGGGCACGCCCGCGCAGCGCGCCGGCCTCGTGGACGCGCTCGACGCGGTCCGCCAGCTCGCGCACGCGGCGGGCGTCGAGATCCGCTTTGAGCAGGGCGCGCACATCGCCCTGCACCCGGGGCGCACGGCCGCCGTCGAGGTCGTCACGTCCGACGGGCCCGTCATCGTCGGCTTCGCGGGGGAGTTGCTGCCCGCGCTCGCCGCGGAGCTCGACCTGCCGGAGCGCGTCGCGCTCGCCGAGGTCGACCTCGACCGGATCGTCGCGCTCGCCGGCGGCACCGTCGAGGTGCGCCCGCTCACGTCGATGCCCGTCGCCACGCAGGACCTCAGCCTGGTGGTGCCGCTCGAGATCCCCGCGGGGGAGATCCTCGGCACGGTGGTCGAGGGGGCGGGCGAGCTGCTCGAGACCGCCCGGCTCGTGGACGACTACCGCGGCCCGGGCGTGGACGCGGGCACCCGCTCGCTCACGTTCGCGCTCCGCTTCCGGGCTCCCGACCGCACGCTGACCGCGGCCGAGGCCAGCGCGGCGCGAGACGGAGCCGTGCGGCTCGCCGCCGAGCGCTTCGGCGCCGCGCTCCGCGAGTAGCGGGCCGGCAGCGGCGTCGATCCGCGCGGGCGGGCTCCTCCCCAGGGAGGGCCCGCCCGCGCGAGCGTCCGGCGCCCGTCTCCCGGCAGGGCGCCCCCGGCACCGGCGCTAGGTTTGATGCATGTCATTCTCAGTCGCCGTCGCGGGCGCCAGCGGCTACGCGGGCGGGGAGCTCCTCCGCCTGCTCGCCGACCACCCGCAGCTCGAGGTCACGACGCTCACCGCCTTCCAGAACGCGGGCGAGCGGCTGCGGCAGGTGCATCCGCACCTCACCTCGTACGCCGACCGCACGTTCGTCGAGACGACGGCCGAGCAGCTCGCCGGCCACGACGTGGTCTTCCTCGCGCTGCCGCACGGCAAGTCCGGCGCCATCACGGCCGAGCTCGACGACTCCACGCTCGTGGTCGACTGCGGCGCCGACCACCGGCTCGTCGACGAGGCGGCGTGGGACGCCTTCTACGGCGGCGACTTCGCGGGTGCCTGGCCCTACGGCCTCCCCGAGCTGCTGCACGCCGAGGAGGGCGGCACCCAGCGCACGCGCCTCTCCGGCGTGAAGCGCATCGCGGTGCCCGGCTGCAACGTCACCGCCATCACGCTCGGGCTCCAGCCCGGCATCCGCGCGGGCGTCATCGAGCCCGAGGACATCGTCGCGGTCCTCGCGGTCGGCCCCTCCGGCGCCGGGCGCTCGCTCCGCACCAACCTGCTGGCGAGCGAGATCCTCGGATCCGCGAGCGCCTACGCGGTCGGCGGCACCCACCGGCACACCCCGGAGATCCGCCAGAACCTCGAGGCCGCGGGCGGCCGGCACGTGAGCGTCTCGTTCACGCCCGTGCTCGTGCCGATGGCGCGGGGGATCCTCGCCACGGCCACCGCGCGCCTCGCGCCCGGCGCCTCCGCGCACGACGTGCGCGCCGCGTGGGAGAGCGCGTACGCCGACGAGCCGTTCGTGCACCTGCTGCCCGAGGGGTCGTTCCCGAACGTGTCCGACGTCACGGGGTCGAACACCGCGCTCGTGGGCCTCGCGGTCGACGAGGCCGCCGGTCGCGTCGTCACGGTCACGGCCATCGACAACCTGGTCAAGGGCACGGCGGGCGCGGCCATCCAGTCGGCCAACATCGCGCTCGGGCTGCCCGAGCATCTCGGCCTCCCGGTGAACGGGGTCGCCCCGTGAGCGTCACCGCCGCACGCGGCTTCGTCGCGGCAGGGGTCGCGGCCGGCCTCAAGTCCACGGGCGCGCTCGACGTGGCCCTCGTCCGCAACACCGGCCCGTCGCAGGCGGCCGCCGCGGTCTTCACCAGCAACCGCTGCCAGGCGAACCCCATCCTCTGGTCGCGCCAGGTCATCGGCGACGGCCGGGTGAGCGCCGTCGTGCTCAACTCCGGCGGCGCCAACTGCTACACCGGGTCCCGCGGGTTCCAGGTCACGCACGCGACCGCCGAGGCGGTCGGCCGCGCGCTCGACGTCTCCAGCGGCGACGTGCTGGTCTGCAGCACGGGCCTCATCGGCGAGCAGCTCCCGCTCGACAAGCTCGAGGACGGCGTGGCCCGCGTGGCCGTCGCGCTCGGCGCGGGCGGCGGGGACGACGCGGCGCGGGCCATCATGACCACCGACACGAAGCCGAAGCAGTCGGCGCGGTCCTCCGACGCCGGCTGGACCGTGGGCGGCATGGCCAAGGGCGCGGGCATGCTCGCACCGGGCCTCGCGACGATGCTCGTCGTCATCACCACGGACGCCGACCTCGACGCCGCCCGGCTCGACGCCGCGCTGCGCGAGGCCACGCGGGTCACGTTCGACCGGCTCGACTCGGACGGCTGCATGTCCACCAACGACCAGGTCACGCTCCTGGCATCCGGTGCATCCGGCCTCGTGCCCGACATCGCGGAGTTCCAGGCCGCCCTCACGGCCGTGTGCGCCGACCTCGCCGAGCAGCTCCAGGCCGATGCCGAGGGCGCGTCCCACGACATCGCCATCGAGGTCGTGCACGCGGCGTCCGACGACGATGCCGTCGAGGTCGGCCGTGCGGTCGCGCGCAGCAACCTGTTCAAGGCCGCCGTCTTCGGCAACGACCCCAACTGGGGCCGCGTGCTCGCCGCGGTCGGCACCACGGGCGCCGCATTCGACCCCTACGGCATCGACGTCGCCATCAACGGCGTCGAGGTGTGCCGCGCGGGCGAGCCGCACGCGAGCCGCGACCTGGTCGACCTGCACCCGCGCGCCGTGCACGTGCTCATCGACCTGCACGCGGGCAACGCGACGGCGACCATCCTCACCAACGACCTCACGCACGACTACGTGCACGAGAACAGCGCGTACGCCAGCTGATGGCGGGCGCAGACAGGACGGACGTGACCGCCATCACGCAGGACGCCGCGGAGCGCGACCAGGCGCAGGCCGAGTCGAAGGCGGCGACGCTCATCGAGTCGCTGTCGTGGCTGCAGCGCTTCCACGACCGCATCGTGGTCGTGAAGTTCGGCGGCAACGCCATGGTCGACGAGGAGCTCACGCGCACCTTCGCGGAGGACGTCGTCTACCTCCGGTACGCCGGGCTCCGGCCGGTCGTCGTGCACGGCGGCGGCCCGCAGATCAGCGCGATGCTCACGCGCCTCGGCATCGAGAGCGAGTTCCGCGGGGGCTACCGCGTCACCACGCCCGAGGTGCTCGAGGTCGTGCGCATGGTGCTCACCGGGCAGGTCAGCCGCGACGTCGTGCGCGGCATCAACGCCCACGGCCCGCTGGCTGCCGCCGTCTCCGGCGAGGACGCGGGCCTGTTCACGGGCCGCCGTCGCGGTGCGGTCGTGGACGGCGTCGAGGTCGACCTCGGCCTCGTGGGCGACGTCGTCTCCGTCGACCCCACGGCCGTGCTCGCGCAGCTCGACGCCGGTCGCATCCCCGTCGTCTCGTCCATCGCGCCCGACGAGTCCGACCCGGCCGTCTCGCTCAACGTCAACGCGGACGCCGCCGCCGCCGCGCTCGCCGTGGCCCTCGGGGCCGAGAAGCTCGTCATCCTCACCGACGTCGCCGGCCTCTACCGCGACTGGCCCGACCGCGGATCGCTCGTCTCCGACATCCGAGCGGACGAGCTCCGCGCCCTGCTGCCCTCCCTCGAGTCGGGCATGATCCCGAAGATGGCCGCGTGCCTCGAGGCGGTCGACGGGGGAGTGCCCAAGGCCGCCATCATCGACGGCCGCATCCCGCACTCGATGCTCCTCGAGATCTTCACCACGAACGGAATCGGAACGGAGGTCGTGCCCGCATGACCACGACCCAGCCCGAGCGGCGCACCACGCAGACCGAGAGCGAGTGGTCCGACCGCTTCCAGGCCGCGATGATGCGCTCGTCCCCGCCGCCGCTCGCCATGCTCGTGCGCGGCGAGGGCTGCCGCGTGTGGGACTCGACCGGTCGCGAGTACCTCGACTTCCTCGCCGGCATCGCCGTCAACTCGCTCGGGCACGCGCACCCGGCGCTCATCCGCGCGGTCACCGAGCAGGTCTCGACGCTGGCGCACGTCTCCAACTACTTCGCCACGCCGCCGCAGATCGCGCTCGCCGAACGCCTCCGCCGGATCACGGGCGCGGGCGACACCGGCCGCGTCTACTTCGGCAACTCGGGTGCCGAGGCGAACGAGGCGGCCTTCAAGCTGGCGCGCCGCAACGGATCCGAGCGGCGCACGCGTGTCATCACGCTCCAGGGCTCGTTCCACGGCCGCACGATGGGCGCGCTCGCGCTCACCGGACAGCCCGCGCTGCAGGCGCCGTTCCTGCCGCTGCCCGGCGGCGTCGAGCACATCGCACCGACCCTCGAGGCGCTCGAGGCCGCGATCGACGACACCGTCCAGGCGCTCATCCTCGAGCCGATCCAGGGGGAGGCCGGCGTGGTCGACCTGCCTGCGGGCTTCCTCCGCCGCGCCCGGGAGCTCACGCGCGAGCACGGCGCGCTGCTCATCCTCGACGAGATCCAGACGGGCGTCGGCCGCACCGGCCGCTGGTTCGCCTACGAGCACGAGGGCGTCCGGCCGGACGCGGTCACCATCGCCAAGGGCATCGCGGGCGGCGTCCCCATCGGGGCGCTCGTGGCCTTCGACGCGGCGGCCGACCTCCTCCAGAAGGGCCAGCACGGATCCACGTTCGGCGGCAACCCGCTGGCCACCGCGGCCGGGGACGCCGTCCTCGCCGAGATCGAGGACGCCGGGCTCGTGGAGAACGCCGCGCGTCGGGGCGAGGAGATCCGCGCGGCCATCACCGGCCTCGACTCCCCGCTCATCGCCGAGGTCCGCGGTCGCGGCCTCCTCATCGGCGTGGGCCTCCACCACGACGACGGCGGGCGCATCGCGGCCGCCGCGCTCGGCGAGGGGCTCATCATCAACGCCCCCAACGCGCGCAGCCTGCGCATCGCACCCCCGCTCATCGTCGGCGACGCGGAGGTGCGCGACTTCCGCGAGCGGTTCGGCCGCGCGCTGGCGCACCTGCGCTGATCGCGGGGGAGCGGGGCGGCCCGATCCCTCCCCTGGTCGTCGGTCCGTCGGCGCCCCCGCGCGGGGCCGCTCCCGGACCGGACGGCCCCCGCACGTCCCCTAGGCTTGATCGATCCCGAGTCCCCCGAGAGCGAGCGATGCGATGACCCGCCACTTCCTGCGCGACGACGACCTGAGCCCGGCCGAGCAGGCCGAGGTGCTCGATCTGGCGATGCGGCTGAAGCGCGAGCGCTGGTCCGAGCGCCCCCTCGCGGGTCCGCAGACGGTCGCCGTCATCTTCGACAAGTCCTCGACCCGCACCCGCGTCTCGTTCGCCGTCGGCATCGCGGACCTCGGCGGCGTCCCGCTCGTCATCAGCACCGCCAACAGCCAGCTGGGCGGCAAGGAGACCGCGAGCGACACCGCGCGCGTGCTCGAGCGCCAGGTCGCCGCCATCGTCTGGCGCACCTACGGCCAGGCGGGCCTCGAGGAGATGGCCGCGGGCACGACGGTCCCCGTCGTCAACGCGCTGTCAGACGACTTCCACCCCTGCCAGCTGCTGGCCGACCTGCTCACCATCCGGGAGCACCGCGGCGACCCCGCCGGCCAGACCCTCACCTTCCTCGGCGACGGCGCCTGCAACATGGCGCAGTCGTACCTCCTCGCGGGCGCCACCGCGGGCATGCACGTGCGCATCGCGGCGCCAGCCGGCTACGTGCCGTCGGAGTCCGTCGTGGCCGACGCCGAGCGCATCGCCGCGTCCACCGGCGGCTCCGTCCGGGTCCTCACGGATCCGGTCGAGGCCGTCACGGGCGCCGACGTCGTGGTCACCGACACCTGGGTGTCGATGGGCCGCGAGGAGGAGAAGGCCGTGCGGCTCGCCGAGCTCGGCGCGTACCAGGTCACGACCGAGCTGATGGCGCACGCGGTCGACGACGCGATCTTCCTGCACTGCCTGCCCGCCGACCGCGAGTACGAGGTGGCCTCCGAGGTCATCGACGGCCCGCGCTCGGTGGTCTGGGACGAGGCGGAGAACCGCCTCCACGCCCAGAAGGCCCTGCTCGTCTGGCTCCTGCGCCAGGCGTAGCGCCCGCACACCTCAGACATCTCAGCAACGGAAACGGAGAACGGCATGGCCGAACGCGTGGTACTGGCATATTCCGGCGGACTCGACACCTCGGTCGGCATCGGCTGGCTCAAGGATGCGACCGGCAAGGAGGTCGTGGCCCTCGCGGTCGACGTCGGCCAGGGCGGCGAGGACATGGAGGTCATCCGGCAGCGCGCCCTCGACTGCGGCGCGGTCGAGGCCGTGGTCGTGGATGCGAAGGACGAGTTCGCGGACGACTACATCGTCCCCGCGCTCAAGGCCAACGCGCTGTACCAGAAGCGCTACCCGCTGGTCTCGGGCCTCAGCCGCCCCCTGATCGCCAAGCACCTCGCCCGCGTGGCGCACGAGCTCGGCGCGAACAGCGTCGCGCACGGCTGCACCGGCAAGGGCAACGACCAGGTGCGCTTCGAGGCCGCCGTCGCCGCGCTCGCGCCCGACCTCACCTCCATCGCGCCCGTCCGCGACCTCGCCCTCACGCGCGACAAGGCGATCGTCTACGCGAACGAGCACGACCTGCCCATCGAGCAGAGCAAGAAGAGCCCGTACTCGATCGACAAGAACGTGTGGGGCCGCGCGGTCGAGACGGGCTTCCTCGAGGACCCGTGGAACGGCCCCATCGAGGACCTCTACGAGTACACGCAGGACCCCGACGTGCTGCGGGACGCGACCGAGGTCACCATCACGTTCGAGGCCGGCGTCCCCGTCGCCATCGACGGCGTGCGCTACTCGCCGCTGCGCATCGTGCAGGAGCTGAATGCGGCCGCTGGCGCCCACGGCATCGGCCGCATCGACGTGGTGGAGGACCGCCTCGTCGGCATCAAGAGTCGCGAGGTCTACGAGGCCCCGGCCGCCATGACGCTCATCGAGGCGCACGAGGAGCTCGAGTCCCTCACCATCGAGCGCGACCTCGGCCGCTACAAGCGCGGCGTCGAGAAGGACTGGGCGAACCTCGTCTACGACGGCCTCTGGTTCTCCGGCCTCAAGCGCTCGCTCGACGCGTTCATCGAGGACTCGCAGCGCCACGTCTCGGGCGACATCCGCATGACGCTCCGCGGAGGCCGCGCGGTCGTCACCGGTCGTCGCAGCGAGACGAGCCTCTACGACTTCGACCTCGCGACGTACGACACCGGCGACACGTTCGACCAGTCGCTGTCCAAGGGGTTCATCGAGCTGTGGAGCCTGCCGAGCAAGATCTCGGCGCGCCGCGACCTCGCCGTGGAGCAGGCGGCGCTGGGCGCCGACGACGCGGCATCCTCGTCCTCGCCCGCCGCGGAGTAGCCGCATGACCGAGAGCACGGATCCGTCCTCCCGGGCCGGCGAGGCGGGCGCCCTCTGGGGCGGTCGCTTCGCCGGCGGTCCGTCGCCCGAGCTCGTCGCGCTCAGCCGGTCGACGCACTTCGACTGGCAGCTGGCGCCGTACGACATCGCCGGGTCCCGGGCGCACGCCCGTGCTCTCGCGTCGGCCGGCTACCTGTCGGACGCCGAGCGGCACGCCATGCTGCAGGCGCTCGACACCCTGGAGGACCGGGTGCGCTCGGGGACGCTCGTCGCATCCGACGCGGATGAGGACGTCCACGGCGCCCTCGAGCGCGGCCTGATGGACATCGCCGGTCCCGAGCTCGGCGGCAAGCTCCGCGCCGGCCGGAGCCGCAACGACCAGATCGCGACCCTCGTGCGCATGTACCTCCGCGACCACGCGGCGACCATCCACGCGATGCTCGTCCAGCTGGTGGATGCGCTGGCCGCGCAGGCGGAGGCGGCGGGCGGCGCGATCATGCCCGGCCGCACGCACCTGCAGCACGCGCAGCCCGTGCTCCTCGCGCACCACCTGCTCGCGCACTGCTGGCCGCTCGTGCGCGACCTCGAGCGGCTCGCCGACTGGGACGCGCGCGCCGACGTGTCGCCCTACGGATCCGGGGCCCTCGCCGGGAGCACCCTCGGTCTCGACGCCGGTGCGGTCGCCCGCGACCTCGGCTTCGCGCGCAGCTCCGAGAACTCGATCGACGGCACGGCCAGCCGTGACGTGGTGGCCGAGTTCGCGTTCGTGCTGGCCCAGGTCGGCATCGACCTCTCGCGGCTGAGCGAGGAGATCATCCTCTGGAACACGCGCGAGTTCGGCTTCGTCACCCTGAGCGACTCGTACTCGACCGGGTCGTCGATCATGCCGCAGAAGAAGAACCCCGACATCGCCGAGCTCGCGCGCGGCAAGTCCGGGCGGCTCATCGGCAACCTCGCGGGGCTCCTCGCGACGCTCAAGGGCCTCCCGCTCGCCTACAACCGCGACCTGCAGGAGGACAAGGAGCCGGTCTTCGACTCGGTGCAGACCCTCGAGGTGCTGCTGCCGGCGTTCACCGGCATGATCGCGACGCTGCGCTTCGATGTCGACCGCATGGCCGAGCTCGCGCCGCAGGGGTTCTCGCTCGCGACCGACGTCGCCGAGTGGCTCGTCAAGCACCGCGTGGCGTTCCGCGACGCCCACGAGATCACGGGCGAGCTCGTGAAGCTGGCCGAATCCCGCGGCGTCGGCCTGGAGGAGCTCTCCGACGACGACCTGCGGGGTGTCTCGCCGCACCTCGTGCCCGAGGTCCGCGAGGTGCTCGTCATCGAGGGATCCGTGGCGAGCCGCGACGGCGTGGGCGGCACCGCGCGCGTGCGCGTCGACGAGCAGCGCGCCGAGCTGGTGCGCCGCGTCGCCGAGCTGCGCTCCCGTGCGGATGCGGCGGCCGAGCGTCGGGCGACCGCCTCGGGGAGCGCGTCCGCATGACGCTCTCGAACGGCGGGCGCCCGGGGCGCTCGGAGCGCCCGGAGCCGCGCCACCGCTGGCTGCTGCCGCTCGTGGTGGGCGTGGCGGTCGCGGTGCTCGTCTTCGTCGTGGTCGTCGCGAGCCTCAACGGCGAGCTGCTCTGATCCGCGCGTGAGCGACCTCGCGTTCCTCGCCGGCGATGCGGTCGAGGTGGCACCCGGACTGCTGGGCGCGGTGCTGTCGCGCGACTCGGAGGAGGGCCGCGTCTCCGTCCGCCTCACCGAGGTGGAGGCGTACCGCGGCGTCGGCGAGGATCCCGGATCGCACTCGTTCCGGGGGAAGCGGGCCCGGAACGCGACGATGTTCGGTCCGGCGGGCCGGCTCTACGCGTACTTCACGTACGGGATGCACACGTGCGCGAACGTCGTCTGCGGGCCCGAGGGCACCAGCGCGGGCGTCCTGCTCCGCGCCGGCGAGATCATCGAGGGCGCGGAAATCGCGCGGACCCGCCGGGGTGCGACCGTCCGCGACCGCGATCTCGCGCGCGGTCCCGCCCGTCTGGCGGTGGCGCTCGGCATCCCGCTCGCGGACGACGGGGCGGCCCTCGACGCGCCGCCCTACGCCCTGGTCCTCCCCGATGCCCCGCTGGCGCGCCCGGCCTCGGGCCCGCGCGTCGGGGTGTCGGGACCCGGCGGATCGGGCGAGCTCTTCCCCTGGCGGTTCTGGATCCCGGGCGATGCCACGGTCTCGCCGTACCGTGCGCACGTGGCGAGGGTGCGCCGGTGAGCCGTGCGGGCCGCCTCAGCGGACGATGAGCACGACGGCCGCGCAGCTCGCCGCCCACAGCCAGCTGACGAGCGTGCCGATGATGAAGCGCTCGCGCGCCTCCGCCGCCTCGCCCAGCTCGCTGAACCGGCCGACCCCCTTGATGGCGATGACGACCGCGAGCGCCTCGGGGTAGCCCGCGAGGATCACGACCACGACGGCGAGCCGCTCGAGCATGCCGATGGTCGCGCCTCCGCGCAGCACCTCGCGGGTGGGACGGCGCAGCGCCGACGGGTCGTCCTCGTGACCCCGCGGAGCGACGAGGATCCCGCCGAACGCGCCCGGCGGCACGGATCCGCGCGTCGCGAGCGCGAGCACCACGGTCGACGCGCTTCCGCCGCCCAGCACCGCGAGCGCGATCGCGGCGATCCCGAGGTAGCCCACGACGAGCGGCGATGCCGGACCGAGTAGCGCGAGCGCCAGCACGAGCGCGGCGGCGAGCGCTCCGGCCGAGGCCGCGACCGGGCCCGTGCGCGGTGCGCGCGCGGACAGGATCGCCAGCACGAGGCTCGCGGTGACGAGCAGGCAGAGGCCGATCCAGGCCGTCACCTCGGCGGGCGAGCCCACGGGGATCACGCGCGGCCTCCGGCGACGGGCGCGCCCGGATCCGCGGCTGTCGCGCCCGCGTCCAGGTGCGCGAGCAGCGCTTCGAGCCCCGGGACGGCGGCGCGTTCGGCGCGCCACCCGCTGGTGCGCAGCCGCGTGCTCACCGCCTGGGGGGTGATCCCGAGCGCCGCGGCGACGTCGCGCTGCGTGCCGCCGCGCGCCATGCGGTCGACGACGTCCCAGCCCTGGGGTGTGCGCCGGTCGCGGGTGAGCAGCAGGAGGGTGATGAGCGCCTCGACCTCGTCGGGCCCGGGGAGGTCGCCGGTCGGGGTGACGGTCGCGCTGCCGCCCGGCGCGGCGTCGACGGCTCCACGGGGGGAGCCGCCGGACGGCTCCACCGCGAGCGCGAACCGGGTCGGGCTGCGCTTCGCCGCGACCACGGCCGCCCGGGCGGCGATGAAGGCCGGGCCCGTGGCCTCGCGCGTGGCACGGGGGAGGGGCGTGCGCACCCCGCCGATGCCGAGCCCCACGCTCCAGCGCCCGGCCCGCGTGAGCGACAGCACGATGTCGAGCGCGGTGGCGGCGTCGGCGACGAGCGCCTGCACCTCGTCGCCGGACGTGCGGTCGACCGGGAGCACGAGCCTCCCGTCGTAGCGCTCGGCCAGGTCGTCGCGCATGGTGCCCGCGCGGTCGACGTCGCGGCGGCTCGACTTCTGGTCGGCGGTGATGGCGAACACGGGACCCCCTCCACGTCGGCGGAGATGCCGGCGCACGTCAAGGCTAAGCACTTGATCTCCCCCGATCAAGCCTCAGGGCCTGATGCTGTGGTCGGCCCATGACATGATCCTCCGGGCCGCCACCGACACCGCGCCACGTCCTCCACCGCCCGCCGCCGGACGGATCGCGTGGACGCGCGTCGCGGTCCCCGATCCGGACGCGACCCCGCTGATACCGTGGTCGAGTGCCTGACACCATCCCCTCCCACCTCTCCGCCCAGCGCAACGACCCGTCCTTCCCGGACGTGTGGGAGGAGATCGTCTGGCGGGGGTACGTGCAGGTCTCGACGGACCCGGAGGCGCTCCAGTCCCTCCTCACCGGGCCGTCCATCACGTACTACTGCGGATTCGATCCCACGGCGCCGAGCCTGCACCTCGGCAACCTCGTGCAGCTGCTGCTGATGCGCCGGCTGCAGCTGGCGGGCCACCGTCCGCTCGGTCTCGTGGGCGGGTCGACGGGCCTCATCGGCGACCCGAGGCCCACCGCGGAGCGCACGCTCAACTCGCCGGAGACGGTCGCCGACTGGGTGCGTCGCCTGCAGGCGCAGGTGTCCTGGTTCCTCAGCCCGGAGGGGGACAACGGCGTCCGCATCGTCAACAACCTGGACTGGACGGCGCCGCTCAGCGCCATCGACTTCCTCCGGGAGGTGGGCAAGCACTTCCGCGTGGGCACGATGCTCAAGAAGGACGCGGTGAGCGCGCGCCTGAACTCCGACGAGGGCATCAGCTACACCGAGTTCAGCTACCAGATCCTGCAGGGCTTCGACTACCGCGAGCTCTACCGCGCGCACGGGTGCGTGCTGCAGACCGGCGGCAGCGACCAGTGGGGCAACCTCACCAGCGGGACGGACCTCGTCCGCCGCAGTGAGCGGGCGACCGTGCACGCCATCGGCACCCCGCTCATCACGAACGCGGACGGCACGAAGTTCGGGAAGAGCGAGGGCAACGCCGTCTGGCTCGACCCCGAGCTCACGAGCCCGTACGCGTTCTACCAGTTCTGGCTCAACACGGAGGACGCTGACGTCATCCACCGGATCCGCGTGTTCACGTTCCTCGATCGTGCGCGCATCGAGGAGCTGGAGCGCGCCGTGGAGACCGAGCCGTTCCGGCGCGAGGCCCAGCGCGAGCTGGCGTGGGAGGTGACGACCCTGGTGCACGGTCAGGCCGCCACCGAGTCCGCCATCGCCGCGTCGCAGGCGTTGTTCGGCCAGGGGGAGCTCGGTGCGCTCGACGAGTCGACGCTGCGTGCGGCGCTGGGCGAGCTCCCCTCGGCCGACATCGCCGCCGGCACCACCGTCATCCAGGCCCTCGTCGACACCGGGCTCGTCTCGAGCGCGGGGGAGGCCCGGCGCGCGATCGCGCAGGGCGGGGTCTACGTGAACAACGTCGCCGTGGGCGACGCGGGAGCCGTCGTGGACGATCTCCTGCACGGCCGCTTCGCGGTGATCCGGCGGGGGAAGAAGACCCTGGCCGCGCTCACCGTGGGCTGAATGCCCGTGTGACCGGGCATTGTCGCCCACG
>NZ_JAQHYR010000008.1:0-210572 GCF_027858075.1 Clavibacter sp. CT19
CCGCCATCTCCCGCATCGCCCGCCCCCGCTGCTGCTCCGCCCGCGCCCGCCGCTGCCGCGCCCGCAGCCGCACCCGCCACCCCGCCCCTAGCCGCCGACGCCCTGCGTCCGCGCGACCGCGCCCGTCGCGCATCCGGTCGCCGTGCGCGCTGACGCGGCCCGGGCACCCCTCCGCGGGATGCTCGCCGCCGCCGCTGTGCTCGCCCTCGTCGGCGGGCTGTCGCTGATCGGCGCCCGCGCCACCGCCGCCATCCTCGACACGCCCGATACCGGCATGCCCGGCCGGCTCTCGGTCTCCTCCGAGTGGACCGCCGCCTTCCTCGACGTGGCACCCGGCGAGCACGGCCACTGGATCATCGACGCCGGCATCGCGGACGCCGAGTCGGCGACGCTCGCCGTGGAGATCCGCTCCGGCGGGGAGCTCGCCGACCTCGACCGCGGCGTGCTCCTCCAGGTGGACCGCTGCGACGACGAGTGGGTGCCCCCCGCCACCGCTGCGCCGCGCACCGCGCCCACCTGCGCCAGCGGCACCGCCTCCGTCCTCGCGCCCACCCCGCTCCGCGAGTTCCGCGGGTCGACCGACCGCATGGACCTGCCGGACATCACCGCCGCCGCGGGCGAGCACCTGATGCTCACGGCCTCGGTCGATCCCGCCGACAGCGGCGACGAGCGGATCATGGGCCGCTCCGGCACCGTCGCGGTCGGCCTGCACGCCCAGAGCGCCGATCCCGCCGCGGTGCCCGTGCCCGTGGACGCGGCGGCTCCGCCCGTGGGAGGGACCACGGGGTTCGCGGGGATCCTGCCGCGCACCGGCAACGCGCTCGACGTGCTATCGCTCGCGCTCGTGGCGGTCGGCGCGCTCGGCCTCGGCCTGCTCGCGCGCGGCGGCGCGGGACGCCGTCGCGCCCCCGCCCGGCGCGCGAACCGCGCCCGCCGCGCGAACCGCGCCCGCCGCGTGGACGCCGCTCCCGGTGAGGTGGCCGCGTGACCGCCGCCCCCCGTCGCCGCGACGCCCGTCGCCGCGCGCCGCGCACGCCGATCCTCCGCCGCCTCCTCGCGGGCGGCCTCCGCGCCCTCCCCGCCCTCCGCCGCCTCTCCGGCCCGACCGGCCTCCGCCGCCCCGCCCTCGTCGCCGCGGGGGTCGCCGTCGCGCTCGTCGCCGGTGCCGTCACGCCCCCGGTCGTCCCGTCGGAGGCCGCCTGGCGCGACGCCGAGTGGATGAAGTCGCGCGTCGCGACGGAGAACCTCACCTGCGGCACCAGCACCGGCTTCACGACCACCGCGTCCGCGCGCTTCCTCCGCGGCAGCCTGATCGGCACGAACCTCGACGCGGCCGGGAGCCTCGCCGGCCTCTCCGCCGTCGACGACGCGCGCCCGGGATCGCAGCCCACGCCCGCGAGCGCGCCGAGCCCGGCCACCGGCGTGTACGTCAACCCGCTCGTCGCGCAGGCCCTCGGCACCACCGCGACGCTCGACCTCACGGGTCTGAACGCGGGCCTCCCCGCCGGATCCGCGGGTGCGCTCAACCAGTACGTGCGGGTCACCGAGACCGGCACGTCCGCCGCCGCGAGCGGCCTCGTCTCGAACTCGGGCGCCGTCGGCGTCACCGGGACCCCCACGTCCCCCGCCCTGCCCGGCCGCGCGACCATCGACCTCGACCGGGTGCTCGCGAGCGTCAACGCGACCACCGGCACCTCGGCCCTCACCACCACCCGGCTCGCGCTCGGCGCCGTCGCCTCCAGCTCGGTCCTCGACTGGTGCAGCGGGCGCCGGAACGCGGTGTGGGGGAACGGATCCCTGCCCGGCTCGACCCGGCAGTACGGCATCGCGGGTCTCGAGCTCACCGCCGTGAGCCCGGCCGTCCGCGGCATCACCGGCACGACGACCACCGCCGCGACCACCGGCGTCACGGCCGCGGCCGCGCTGCTCACCAGCGGCTCCTCCACGACGACGCCCACGGGCCCCGTCGCGGACGCCATCCGCAGCGCGATCCTCTCCACGCTGGGCAGCATCGGCAGCACCCTCGGCCTCACTGCGCTGACGGGCACGATCAGCGTCACGGGCGTCGACGCGGCGGCCACCGCGGTCGCGCCCCTGCTGACGGCCCCGTTGCGGAGCGCCGACGGCAGCGTGGCGGTGGACCTCGCGACCGGCGTCGTGACCGTCGACCTCGCCTACCTGCTCGGTCGCGGCGCGGGCGGCCTCAACGGGAAGACGCCGAACACCGAGATCCTCGTCGACGCGCAGACCCTGAACACGGTGGCCGCGAGCGTCGGCGCGCTGATCGACCAGCGCAGCGCCGACATCCGGGCCGCCATGACGACGGCGCTCCAGAAGGTCACGGTCACCGTCGACGTGACCGCGAACGTGACCCTGCAGCCGCTCCTCGGCAGCCCGATCCCGGTCCTCGCGCTCCGGTCGCAGTTCTCGGGCACCCTCGCGGACCTCGTCGCGGGCAAGCAGTTCACGATCACGGCGACCGCCCTCAACCTCGGGACCCTGGGCTCGGTCGTGGCCGGGCTGCTCTCGGCGCTCGGCCTGGGCTCCGTCACCGCGCTCGGCGATCGCCTGGTGGCTTCCCTCGCCACGGGCCTCGTCGCCCCCGTGCGGAACGCGGTCACCACGGGCCTCGCGGCGCCGGTCACGACCCTCGGCACGAACCTCGCCGCCGTCTCCGCCGGCGCCGTCACGGGCGTCGGATCCGTCGTCAACGCCCTGCCCCGCGTCCTCTCGCTGCAGGTCAACGTGCGGCCGGATCAGCCGGGTGCGCCCGCCGGATCCACGTACCTCCCGGCCGTCGGCCGGAGCACGAGCGCGGAGTACACCGTCACGGCGCTGCGGCTCGGCCTCCGGGTGGCCGACGCGGTCACGGGGACGCCGTTCTCGGTCACCGAGCTCGCCACCTCCACGGCAGGACGCAATGCGTACCGGACCCCCTGATCCGCGTCGGTTAGGGTTCCCTTCGTGAATCCCCCGTCCGCCGGTGCAGACCGAGCTCCCGCCGCGGACGAGCGCGAGGCCGCCGTGTCCGCCGTCGCCGCCGAGCTCGCCGGCCTCCTCATGTCCATCCGCTCCCTCCGCATGGAGGAGGCGGCCCTGTTCCACCCCGGCCTCCAGCCCGGCGCCTTCGCGGTCGCGAGGTGGCTGCGCACGGACGGACCGGCATCCGCGGGCGCCGTCGCGGCCGGCCTCCTCATGGACAAGAGCTCCGTCAGCCGGCACCTCCGGGTGCTGCGCGAGGAGGGCTACGTGCAGGACGAGCCGGATCCCGAGGATCGCCGCTCCACCATCCTCAGCCTCACGCCGCGCGCCGAGGACCGCCTCGAGCAGGTGCGCGCCAGCACCCGCGGCCGGCTGCAGAACCGGCTGCACGCGTGGGACACGGACGACGTCGAGCGCCTCGCCGAGGCCCTGCACCGCTTCAACCAGTCGCCGCGCGACCGGCCCGCGGACGCCTGAGCGGGAACGGCCCGCGCGACGGATCCGCCCTCCGCTGCCGCGCCCGCATCACCCCGCCTGGTGCACCGCGTAGCTCGCCACGAAGCCGAGCACGGTCACGAGACCGGTGAGCGCCTGCGCCTTGCGGAACGCCTCGGGGATCATCGTGTCGCAGATCATGGCGAGGATCGCACCGGCCGCGAACGCCATCACCACCGACTGCCCGCTCTCCGGCAGACCGCCGAGCAGCGCGTAGCCGCCGAGCGCGGAGAGTGCGCAGACGAGGGCGATCCCGCTCCAGAGCCCGAAGACGTAGCGCGCGCTCCGGCCGCTCTGCTTGAGGTCGGCCGTGCTGGACATCCCCTCGGGGAAGTTCGAGATCACCACGGCGACCAGCACGCCGATGCTCAGCGCCCCGCCGCCCGTGAGGCTGAGGCCCTGCACGGCCGTCTCGGGCACGCCGTCGAGCAGGGCGCCGAGCGCGATCCCCACTCCCGTGCCGCCTCCGCCGCCGGACTTCCCGTGGTGCTTCCGCCGGAACCCGCCGTGCTCGAGGATCTGGTCGAGCACCACGTACACGACCGCGCCCGCGACGAAGCCGCCGAGCGTGGGGATCACGCCGCCGCTCGCCGCCGCCTCGTCGACCAGGTCGAACGACAGCGCCGAGATGAGCACGCCCGCGCCGAACGCCATCACCAGCGCGACGACCTCGCGCGGCACCTTCACGAACCAGGCGACGAGGGATCCGACGACGAGCGACAGCCCGGAGAGCAGACCGGCGAGCCCGGCCAGGAGGAGAGGCGACATGCCTCCGAGGATGCTCCTCGCACGGGGTCGCCGTCATGTCGAGCGGGTTGCGGCGCGGGGCCGGAGCCGATCTGATGGGGCGGATGCGCATCACACGGGGGACCGCGGACATCCATCGGCATGGGGCGCTCGTCGCCGCGGGGCTCGCGACGCTGCTGCTCGCGGGCTGCACCGGGGGATCACCCGAGCCCGACGCCGCCACGACACCGGCGCCGGCGGCCCCGTCCTCCGCGCCGGACGACGCGGCCGGGCTCGCCGACCCCCGGGCGGCGCTGACGATCCCCGGCTCGGGCGAGCCTCCCACGGACGACCTGCAGGCCGCCCTGCAGGAGAGCGGCACGGGCCCGACGACGTTCGAGGTGCCGCAGCCGGACGCCTCGGTCGGAGCCCTGCGCTTCGCCATCACCTGCACGAGCGGCGAGTACCGGGTCCGCATCGGTGCCCCCGGCTCGGGCAGCTTCTACGGCTCGGGCTGCTCGCCGACCGGGGCCAACACCGCATCGATCCCCATCCCGCAGCGCGACGCGCCGCTGACGGTCACGGTGGAGATCGCGGAGGGCATCCCGTTCCGCATCGTGGCGGTGCCGGCCTAGCGCTCCGGCGGCGGTTCGATCACCGCCCCGCCGACACCCCCGCGTCCCGCAGCGCCAGGTCGGCGAGCTGGCGCACCACGCGCGGGTCGCCCGCGCGCCAGGCAGCGACCGGATCCGGGTGGGCCTTCAGCAGCGACGCGGGCTTCCGCGACGAGAGCGCCCGCAGCGCGAGCAGCTCGGTGCCGCCGGGCGTCGCGGCGAGCGAGCGGGCGGCGGCCGCGCGCCGCACGAACGAGATCCGGCGCAGCAGCCAGTGCCGCACGATGAACGCGATCGGCACGAGCGCCACCAGCAGCCCGAGCACGAGCGCGACGGTGCCGACGAGCGACTGCTGGTCGCGCCCGGCCTGCACGAGACCGGATCCGATGCCGCTCGCGTCCTCGAACGGCCCGCGCGCGGCGTCGCCCACGAGCGGGATGCGGCCGAGCGCGGCGGCGGCGTCGGTCATGGATCCGCTGAGCCGCGTGCCCGACTCCTCCATGCTGCGGCCGAGGTCGCCGAGCGGGCGGATGAGCGCGGCCACCGCGATCCCCACCAGCACCGACACGACGATGCCCGCGAGCGCCGCGGTGTCGGCCGCGATCTGCCGGGCGCGGACGAGGGGGAGCGCGGAGTAGAGCTGCATGCGTCCAGCCTGGCCCGCGGGCGGTCCGGGATGCGCCGGCCGCGCGACTCAGGCCGAGGCGTCGTCGAGCGCGTCCAGCTCCCGCAGCGCCTCGCGCGCCCGCTCGAGGCGCGCGTCCTCGGGCTCGTCCCACCAGCGCGGGCCGCGCTCGCCGAGGCCGTGCTTCGCGAGGCCGACCCGCTCGCGTGCGGCGGCGACCGCGTCGTCGTCGCCGGCGTGCTTCGCGGTGCGCACGCCCGACCGGCCGCGCCCGAGGTGCGACTTCAGCGCCTCCACGACGTCGGCCGGCAGCGACGGATCCGTGCGCGGCCACCGCCGCCCGCCCACGACCAGCCAGCGTTCCTCGTCCGTCGAGCCGTCGCCGGATCCGCGTGCCGCGCCGTCGGGATCCGCGCGCTCGCTCATCCCCCGACGCTAGCCCCGACGGATCCCGACGACCGCCCCCGCACGCACGAGGGCCGGGGCGCACGCACGCCCCGGCCCTCCGATCGGCCCCCCGATCAGCTCAGCGGGTCACTCCGCGAGCGGCTTCTCCCCGGATCAGCCCCGGAACACCTGGATCACCGACGGGCGCGGTCCGCGCCAGGCGCCCTTCGGCGGGGTGACGCCGGCGGGCACGTAGTCGGGGAAGAACGAGTGCTGCTCGGCGAACGAGCCGTCCTCGCCCGGGTGCTGCACCGCGACGAACACCATGCCCTCGGTGTCGTGCACGACCGGGCCGCAGGTCTCCGCCTCGGTGGGCACGGAGAGGAACTGCTGCACGTGGCCGCGCTCGGCGCCCTCGACCGGGACCTTGAACAGGCCGTCGTTGAGGCCGATGGTGCTCGGGGCGCCGTCGGTGGAGATCCAGAGGTTGCCCTCGGAGTCGAACGCGACGTTGTCCGGGCAGCTGATGGGCGAGACCTTGTCCTTCGGGAAGCCCGCGAAGTAGGTGGACTCGTTCTTCGCCGGGTCGCCCGCCACGAGCAGCAGGTTCCAGGTGAAGGTGGTGGAGCGGGCGTCGCCGCCGTCCTCGGTGATCTCCACGATGTGGCCGTCGCGGTTGGTCGTCCGCGGGTTCATCTCCGTGGCGCCCTCCTTGCCGGCCTTGCCTCGGTCGGTGTTGTTGGTGCAGGCGACGTAGATCTTGCCCGTGACGGGGCTCGGCTGGACGTCCTCGCAGCGGTCCATCTTCGTGGCGCCGGCGGCGTCGGCGACGAGGCGCGTGTGCACGAGCGCCTCCTCGGTGGTGAAGCCGGGCACCTGGCAGACGCCGTCGATGACGAGCGGGATCCACTGGCCGATGCCGTCGAACGAGCCGTCGGACGGGAGCCGGCCGGTGCCGGTGATCTCCGCGACGGGCGAGTCGCCCGTGAAGCGCGCCACGTAGAGCGCGCCGCGGGTGAGGAGCTGCTTGTTCTTGCGGCGGTCCTGGCGCGACGTGCCCACGACCATCGTGTCGTGCGACACGAACTTGTAGAGGTAGTCGAAGCGCTCGTCGTCGCCCATGTACGCGGCGACGTGGCCGCTCTTCCCGAGGATGACGTTGGCGCCCTCGTGCTTGAAGCGGCCGAGCGCGGTGTGCTTCACGGGAGCCTCGCCGGGCTCGAACGGGTCGACCTCGACGATCCAGCCGAAGCGGTTCGGCTCGTTCTCGTAGCCGGCCGTGCGGGCGTCGAAGCGGGGGTCGATGGCCTCCCAGCCGCGGGTCGTCGCCTTGTCGGCGAGTCCGTAGCGCTTGTCGGCGGCGGAGGTGCCCGCGGTGCGGAAGTAGCCGTTGAAGTTCTCCTCGCCGGAGAGCACGGTGCCCCACGGGGTGGTGCCGCCGGCGCAGTTGCCGAGGGTGCCGAGGATGCGCGTGCCCTTCGGGTCGTCCTTGGTGCGCAGCGACGCGGATCCGGCGGCGGGGCCGCTCACGCTGAACGGGGTGTCCGCGGTGATGCGGCGGTTGCGGTGGTGGCCGATCGTGTACGTCCACGGCTGGCCGACGGTCTTGCGGCGCAGCGCGACGACGGACATGCCGTGCGAGGCCTTCCCGATGCGGCGCTGCTCGTCGAGCTCGGCGGCGTCCGCGGCCGGCGGGAACATGATGTTCTCGTTCGTGTACTCGTGGTTGGCGACGAGGAGCGCCTCCTTGTTCCGCGAGTTGACGGGGATGATGTCGAGGTAGTCGTTGTTGTAGCCGAACTGGCGCGACGCGAGGCGGGCGGTCTGGTTGTCGGCGTCGAAGTCGTCGGCGTAGCTGAAGAGCGGGTCGCCCCAGCGGATGATCGGCTGCCAGCGGTATCCGGTCGGCACGGTGAACTGGTCGACGGCAGCGTCGACGGGCGTGATCGCGGTGAAGGGCAGCTTCGACGCGGCCTGCGCGGCGGCGGCCTCCGCGCCGGGAGCGGCGGCGTTCTGCGCCACGAGGATCGCGAGGGCACCGGCGCCCGCGCCGCCGAGCAGCGTGCGGCGCGAGAGGGCGCGGCCCGCGATGTCGCGGAAGTAGGAGTTGTCGGTGACGTTGGGGACGGGCTTGGTGCACGCGTCGTCGCACTTGAGGTGGCAGGTGACGGTGCTGCGCTTGCCGCGGGCGTGGGGATCGCGCGACAGGACCGGCAGCAGCCGGTGGTGGGACTCACGGGTGAGGGTCATGTGGGGTCTCCATCGATCTCGGGCGTCTGCTCCGGGCACCGGCGGACGCATCACATCTGAAAGGTATTGACGCCCCCGAGCGCGCCCCCGACCGGCCGGTGGACGGCGGGTGAACCCCGGGTGACCGGATCCTGCGGGCGTACCGTCGAGGGGCGACGCGGCCCGCGTCGCCCCAGACGAGGAGGATCCCCATGGCCAGGTTCGACACGAAGACCGCGCTCGTGACAGGCGGAGGCAGCGGCATCGGCGCCGCGATCTCCCGCGCGCTCGCCGCGGAGGGCGCGTCGGTCGTCGTCACCGACATCCAGCTGGAGGCGGCCGAGCGCGTCGTCGCCGAGATCGAGGCGGCGGGCGGCACGGCCACCGCGTTCCGCCAGGACACGTCGAAGGCGGAGGACTCGGAGGCCGCCGTCGCGCACGCGGTCGACGCCTACGGCGCGCTGCACCTCGCCGTGAACAACGCCGGCATCAGCGCCCCCGCCGCCGACATCGGCGAGTACGACATCGCCGCGTGGGACCGCACCCGCGCGGTCGACCTCGACGGCGTCTTCTACGGCCTCCGCTACCAGCTCCCCGCGATGGTGGAGGCGGGCGGCGGCGCGGTCGTCAACATGAGCTCGGTGCTCGGATCCGTCGGGTTCGCCCAGAACGCGGCCTACGTCGCGAGCAAGCACGCCCTCGTCGGCCTCACCAAGGTCGCGGCGCTCGAGTACACGGCCCGCGGCGTGCGCACGAACGCGGTCGGCCCCGGCTTCATCGACACCCCGCTCGTGCGCTCCTCCCTCTCGCCCGAGGCGCTCGCCCACCTCGAGAGCCAGCACGCGACCGGGCGCCTCGGCACCGACCAGGAGGTCGCGGCGCTCGTGCTGTTCCTCCTGAGCGACGACGCGTCCTTCATCTCCGGCAGCTACCACCTGGTGGACGGCGGGTACTCGGCGCGCTGAGCCGCGGCCGGGAACACGCGTGGGACCCCGCCGAGGCGGGGTCCCACCGGTCTGTCGGATATCGACAGCCCCTTTCTCGGGATCAGCTGCTCAGAATGCGAGCGACGATTCCGGCTTGCGCTCCGAGAGCACGCTGGAGATGCGGTCGTCCTTGATGTCGAACGTGGCCGATCCGTAGCTGTGGGTGTTGATCGTGCCGCGCACAGCGTCGCTCATGAGATCCCAGCTGAGCAGCGCCGGACGCTGCCAGGTGCCGTAGTGGTTCTCGGCGGGCTCGTCGTCCCCGCTGGCGAAGCGCATGGCGTGCGTGTGCGGACCGTCCTTGTGGTAGACGATCTTGGGGTGCGTGTCCTCCCACAGCACGTCCGCCGCGGCCCTCGTGTCGTATCCGCCATGGGCGGAGGCCGACACGTAGCGCGCCTCGCCGTCCTTGACCCACACGATGACGTGCTCGAGGTCGTGGCGGTGCCCGTTCCCATCGCCGGCGACGCCCTCCGCGCGCTGGTCCTTCTCGAAGTAATACGCGTACGCGTGGGCGCACCAGCCGTCCGCGACGCACGTGGTGCGCGCGTAGCTGTTCACGTTGTCGAGGTCGGACTGGTCACGGCAATTGCCGTTGTTGGCTCCGCCCAGGCTCAGCCCCTCGGCGGGAGTCCCCGCGGCATCCATGGCGGGGGTGGGGTAGCAGCCCTCCCCGTCGTAGTCGGTGGCCGGCTGCCACCTCGCGTCGTCCTCCGTGGCGGCCGCCGGGATGGCGGACGGAGGATCCGCATGGGCGGCGGCGGCGGGCCCGACGACGAGGGCGAGAGCCCCCAGCGCCGCGGCCGCGCCGCGCCATCCCGTGCGAGAACGCGTCCCCGTGGTCGTTCGATCTGTTCGTCGGATCTTGCTGGACATGGATATCCCCCTTGCCCGCGACATTGCGGGCATCGAATAGCAGTCGTTCCGGACACCATCGACGATACGCACGCTCCGGGATTCGAGGATGCATTCACAGGCTGCGCACATGCGCGGTCGCGCGCGGCGGGAATGATCTCGCTCGGATATCCGCCGCGCATCTCACACGGGCGCGAGGAATGTCAACTGCGATCCTTCCTCCACGATGAGCGGTGCGAGCCGCGCATTGAATTCGGCCCCGTATTCGGCCCCGATGTGCGCCTGGAACGCGGCCTCGTCGCGGTAGACCTCGTGCACGACGAAGCGCGCCGGATCCTCCACCCGCCGGTACGGCTCGAACACCACGTTGCCGGGCTCGGCCCGCACCAGCTCGGCGAGGTCCGCGATCATCCGCGCGACCTGCTCCTCCTGGCCAGGCAGCGCCGTGAACTCCGCGTACAGGACCGTGGCCGTCATGCCGTGGCCGCGCCCGTCATGATCGCGACCGCGTCGGTCATCGAGTGCGACTGCGGCGTGATGGTCGCGGCCTTCTTGCCGAGGCGCTGGATGTGGATCCGGTCGGCGACCTCGAACACCTGCGGCATGTTGTGGCTGATGAGGATCACCGGGATCCCGCGGTCGCGCAGGTTCCGCACGAGCTCCAGCACCTGGTTCGACTCGCGCACGCCGAGCGCCGCGGTGGGCTCGTCGAGCACCACGACCTTCGACCCGAACGCCGCGGCGCGCGCCACGGCGACCGCCTGCCGCTGCCCGCCGGACAGGTTCTCGACCGGCACGGTCACGTCCTGCAGGGTCGAGATGCCGAGCTCGGTCAGCTCCGCCTTCGCCTCGCGGCGCATGCCGGCCGTGTCGAGCATGCGGAACACGGATCCGAGGATCCCCTTCTTCCGCTTCTCCCGCCCGAGGTAGAGGTTCGACGCCACGTCGAGCGCGGGCGAGACGGCGAGGTTCTGGTACACCGTCTCGATCCCGGCCGCGCGCGCGTCCTGCGGCCGCTTGAACGACACCGGCTTCCCGTCGAGGAACAGCTCGCCCTCGTCGGGCGTCTCGGCCCCGGTGAGGCACTTGATGAGCGTCGACTTGCCGGCGCCGTTGTCGCCGATGATCGCGAGCACCTCGCCGGGGAAGAGCTCGAGGCTGACCCCGTCGAGGCCGACGACCCGGCCGAAGGTCTTCACGAGCCGCTTCGCCTCGAGGACGGGCGTGCGGGTCGGCGCGGGGGCGCTCCCCGCGGGGTCGATGAGGGTCACTTGCGCACCTTTCGGATCCACTGGTCGACGGAGACCGCGACGATGATGAGGACGCCCACCGCGAGCGTCTGGTAGAGCACGTCCAGCCCGGCGAGCGAGAGGCCGTTGCGGAACACGCCCACGATGAGCGCGCCGAGGAGCGTGCCCCAGACCGTGCCGCGGCCGCCGAAGAGGCTCGTGCCGCCGATCACCACCGCGGTGATGGAGTCGAGGTTGAGGTCGGCGCCCGCGTTGGGGCTGGCCGCGTTGCTGCGGCCGATCTGGATCCACGCGCCGACCGCGAGGATGGCCCCCGCCGCGAGGTACACGCTCATGAGCACCCGGTTGACGCTGATGCCGGCGAGGCGCGCGGCCTCCTTGTCGTCGCCGACCGCGTACACGTGCCGGCCCCAGGCGGTCTTGCCGAGGATGAAGGCCACGACGATGTACAGCACGAGCATCAGCACCACGCCGAAGCTGATCTTCACGCCCGCGAGGTCGAACGTGCGCCCCGTCCAGGAGAGCGCCTTCGGCATGTCCACGCCGCGGACGGTCGCGCCGTTGGAGTAGAGGAGCGTGAGCGCCACGAAGATGTTGAGCGTCCCGAGGGTCACGATGAACGGGGGCAGCCGCAGCCGCGTGACGAGCAGGCCGTTGAACGCGCCGGCCGCGAGACCCACGAGGAGCCCGGCCGCCAGCGCGGCGGGTGCCGGCAGGCCGTTCTGGCTGGCGGTCTGCGCGATCACCATGGAGGTGAGCACCATGACCGCGCCGACGGAGAGGTCGATGCCCGCGGTCAGGATGATGAGCGTCTGCGCCACCGCGAGCGTGCCCACCACGGCGACCTGCTGGGTGACGAGCGACAGGTTCGCCGGATCGAGGAAGCGGTCGTTGAGCAGGCCGAACACGATGACCGCGAGGACGAGCACGACGGCCGGGCTGACGGCGGGGTAGCGGTGCAGCACGCCGCGGATCCGGTCGACGGGCGTGCGGCGGTCGAGGAACTCGTTGGCGAGGTCGAGCGCCGAGGTGGGCGGGTTCGGATCCGTGGTCTTCTGGCTCACGGTCACTCGCCCCAGCACTTCGTCGCGGCGTCGTCGGCCGTGATGCTCTCGAGGCCGTCCACGGGGGTGTCGGTGACGAGCGCGGATCCGGTGTCGAAGAAGTCGAGGCCGGCGCTCGTGGCGGGCTTGGTGCCGTCCTTCGCGAGCTGCGCGATGGCCTCGACGCCGAGCTGCGCCATCTTCACCGGGTACTGCTGGGCGGTGGCGCCGATGACGCCCTCCTTCACGTTCTTCACGCCCGCGCAGCCGCCGTCGACCGAGACGAGGACGACGTCCTTCTCCTTGCCGGCGGCCTGGAGCGCCTGGTACGCGCCGAACGCGGCCGGCTCGTTGATCGTGTAGACGACGTTGATGTCCGGGTCCTTCGACAGCAGCGTCTCCATGGCCGTGCGGCCGCCGTCCTCGGCGCCCTGCGTGGCCTCGTTGCCGACGATCTCGTAGTCGCCGCCGCTGTAGTCGCCGGTCTTGGCCTCGTCGCCGTTCTTGGCCTTGTCGCCGACGTCGATGCCCATGCCGGTGAGGAAGCCCTGGTCCCGGTCGTAGTCGACCGACACGGCCTTGTCGTCGTACAGGTCGAGGAGGGCGATGGTCGCCTTCTTCCCGCCGAGCTGCGACGCGGCCCACTTCCCGATGGACTCGCCCGCGGCGAAGTTGTCGGTGGCGAACGTGATGTCGACGGAGTCGGCCGGGTCGGGCGCCGTGTCGAGCGCGATCACGTAGAGGCCGGCGTCGCGCGCCTTCTGGATGGCGTCGACCACCGAGGGGCCGTTCGGGGTGATGAGGATGCCCTTGTCGCCCTTCGAGATGGCGTTCTCGATGGCCTGGATCTGGGTGTCCTCGTCGCCGTCCTCCTTGCCGGCCGCCAGCGTCAGGCTGATGCCGGAGGATGCGGCGGCGTCCTTCGCGCCGTCCTGCATGGCGACGAAGAAGGGGTTGGTGGTCGTCTTCACGATGAGCGAGACGCCGACGTCGCCCGAGCCGGATCCGCCGCCCGAGCCGGAGCCCGAGCTGGAGCAGCCGGTGAGCCCGACCGCGGCGACGAGGGCCGCGGAGCCGAGGGCGATGGTGCGCACGAGGCGCGGGGATCGGTTCGTCATTGATGGATCCTGTCCTTCGGGTGGGAGCGCGCTCCCGACAACGTTGTCATGGGAAGGTCTAGCGGGTCGGAGCCGGTATGGTCAACCCATAGCGCAGAGAGCGAGACCCATCCGTGACACCGTTGTCATCCCCGAGCGGAGCCCCGTCCGGCGCGCGCCGACCCACGATGAAGCACGTCGCGCGGCTCGCGGGCGTGGGCATCAAGACGGTGTCGCGCGTCGTCAACGGCGAGCCGAACGTCTCCGCGGAGCTCACCGACCGGGTCCGCGCGGCGGTGGAGCAGCTCCAGTACCAGCCGGATCTGCACGCCGGCAACCTGCGCCGCACCGACCGCCGCACGAACACGCTGGGCCTCCTCGTCGGCAGCGTCGCGAACCCGTTCTCGGGCGCGCTGCACCGCGCCGTGGAGGAGGCGGCCAGCGACCGTCACGTCGCCGTGTTCGCCTCGAGCCTCGACGACGACGCCGACCGGGAGCGCTCCGCCGTCGACGCGTTCCTCGCCCGCCGGGTCGACGGGCTGATCCTCACCACCATCGCCCCGAGCCAGGCGTACCTCGGCGTCGCGGCGTCGCGCGGCACCCCGCTCGTGTTCGTCGACCGCGTGCCGACGGGGCTGGAGGCCGACGCGGTCATCGTCGACAACGCGGCCGGCGTCTCCCGTGCCGTGGCGCACCTGGCCGACCAGGGGCACCGCCGCATCGCGTTCCTCGGCGACCGGCCCGAGATCTTCACGGCCCGGGAGCGCGAGCGCGGCTTCGCCGACGAGATGCGGCGGCGCGGGCTCTCCGTGGCGCCCGAGCTCGTGCTCGAGGGCGCGACCGACGAGGTCGTGGCGGATGCGCTCGCCGAGCGCCTGCTCGCGCTGGCGGAGCCGCCGACCGCGATCGTGAGCGGGCAGAACCTCATCACCATCGGCGTCATCGCGGCGCTCCGGCGGCACCGCGCCCAGCGCCGCATCGCGCTCGTCGGCTTCGACGACCTGCCGATGGCCGCGCTCCTGGAGCCCGCCGTCACCGTCGTCGCGCAGGATCCGTCGCGCATCGGCCACGCCGCCGCCGAGCGCGTCTTCGCCCGGCTCGACGGTGACGCGGGACCCGCGCAGACCGTCGTCGTCCCCACCACGCTCATCGTCCGAGGCTCCGGAGAGGTCCCCCGAAATGCATGACCAGCCCATCGTCGTCGTCGGCGACGCCCTGATCGACCTGCTCCGCGAGGACGGGGAGGAGACCGCCTTCGTCGGGGGAGCGGCCCTCAACGTCGCGGTCGGGCTCGCGATCCTCGGGCACCGCGTGCAGCTCATCGCGATGGTCGGCGACGACGAGCACGGCCGTCGCATCCGCGCGGAGCTCGACGCGCACGGGGTCGAGCTCATCGCCACCATCGGCCCCTCGGGCACCTCCGTCGCCGTGAGCGAGCGCGAGGACGGCGAGCCGCGCTACTCGTTCAACGAGGCCGCGTGGAACCGCCGCGTGCGCATCGGCGCGGCGGAGCGGGCGGCGCTCGACGCGGCGTCGCTCGTGGTCGTCAGCTGCTTCCCGTACGACGACCACGCGCAGGCCGACGAGCTCCTGGCGGCCGTGCGGGATCCGCGCGAGCGCCTGCTCGTCGACCCGAACCCGCGCGCCGGCATGCTGCACGACGCCGAGCGGTTCCGCGTCGGCTTCGCGCGCGCGGCGGCCGAGGCGCTGCTCGTGAAGGTCGGCGACGACGACACGGCCCTCCTCGAGCTGGGCGCGCTCGCGGACGCGCGCGCCGGGCTGCACGCGACCGGCAGCCGCCTCGTGCTCGCCACCGACGGCCCGCGCGGCGCGTCCGTGCAGCTCGAGGACGGCGAGGTGGTGGCGACGGGCATCGCGGCGGATCCGCGTCCCATCGTCGACACGATGGGCGCCGGGGACGCGTGCCTCGCTGCGGCGGCCGACGCGATCGCCCGCCGGGGTGCTCCGCGCACGGCGGCGGAGGGCGAGGCGATGCTCCGCACGTGCATGGCCATCGCTGCCGCCACCTGCCGGCAGCCGGGCGCGCTGCTGCGGATGCCGACGGCCTGAGGCGGGCGCCGGCTCGCGGGATCGGCAAGGGGAGCGCGTGCGCGGAGGCGGGTGTCGGGCCGCCCTCGTGTCGCTGCGGACGCCGGATGGTAACCGGGCATCCGGCCGCTGTCGAGACGCGCGGGGCGATGGGATCGCCGGCCCTCGTCCGGCGTAGCCTCTCGACGCACGAGTCGATCGAGCCGCCGAGCGGTCTCCCCCTCGGCGGCTCCGCTCGCGCAGCTCCTCGCCGTCGTCCGTGACGCGTCCGGCGGCGACGAGCTCCCGAGCGGACGGCCGACGACCGTGCCGCACGCACGCACGCATTGACGAGACAGGAGGATCACCATGGGCGACGCACGAACCCTGATCATCGGCGGGACCGGGACGGTCGGCTCGGCCGTCATCGCCGAGGCCCTGCGCCGGGGCATGACCGGACTGAGGGTCCTGAGCCGCGACGCGCGGCGGCTCGCCGACCTCCCCGACGGCGTCGAGGGCGTGGTGGGCGATCTGGGCGACCCCTACGAGGCGACGTCGGCGTTCGAGGGCGTCGAGCAGGTCTTCCTGGCCCTGACGGGGACGCCCACCGAGCTGTACGAGACGACCGTCGCGGTGGACCACGCCGTGGCGGCGGGCGTCCGCCGGATCGTCTACCTGTCCGTCCAGGACCTCGACCGGGCGCCGCAGGTGCCCCACAACTCCGCGAAGCTCGCGGTGGAGGCCCTCCTCGAGCACAGCGACGTCGAGGCCTGCTTCCTCCGGGTCAACAACTTCTTCCAGAACGACGTCTGGTACCTCGAGGCGATCCGCGACGGCCTGTACCCGCAGCCCCTCGGCGGGACGGGCGTCTCCCGGGTCGACGTGCGCGACATCGCGGAGGTCGCCGTGAGCGCTCTGACCCCGGGGACGGAGCTCGAGGGTCCGATCGACGTGTTCGGCCCGACCGCGTGGACGGGCGACACGACGGCCGCGGCCCTGTCCGAGGCCCTCGGGACGACGGTGACGTACGCGGGAGACGACCTCGTGGCGTGGCGGGAGTTGTCCCTGGCCTCCATGCCGTCGTGGCTCGTGTACGACTACGAGCGCATGTACTCGGGGTTCCAGCGGGACGGGCTCATCGGGACCCCCGAGGCCCTCGCCCGTCTCACCGCCGTCCTCGGACATCCGCCCCGCTCCTACGAGGACTTCGTGCGCGAGGTGCTGGTGCCTGCCCTGTAGGGCGGGGCGTGCCGTCGTGCTGCCGCGTCTGACGCGCTGATCGCGTCAAGGCGGCCGATCGGCTTATACTCGGCGGTGCACGTTGCAGTAGCGGCGTGAAGTGAGCTCGGCAGCCTTCCGGACGGTCGGTGAGCCGAGCTTCGCGTTTTTTAGGCCCGGTTGTGCGGCAGGATCATCGGCTATATCCGACGTCGCCAGTCGCCACCCTTCGTGTAGCTCCACGCGATCGCGTCCGCGATCCACAGCAACGGCTCTTGATGTGCGGTCTCGTGGGCGTAGGTCATGGTGTCGCGGAGGCCGTGTTCGTGGGCGGCGGCGTAGAGGACCTTCTTGTCGGCGCGCTCGATGGAGACGTCCCGCTCGAGGATGATCCGCTCGTGTCCGTCCCGTGCGGCGAGAGCGACGAGGCCTTGAAGGCATGCCTCTCGGCCGCTGGCCTCGTGCTTGAGGTCGGAGTGCACGACGTGGGCACGGACACCGAGACTTTCCAGCGTCGACAGGATGTGTCGGCGCCGTGAGTCGCTCTCGTTGGTGAAGTGCAACCGGCGCTGGCCTGGCAGCACCAACGCACGCATCTGCTGCCGCAGCGTTGCCTGATCATCCGCGACGACGACGGCGACCATCGTGTAGCCCTTGCTCTTGGACTCGTCGACGAACAGCGCGCTCACGGCCTCGGCTCCGGCGAGGCGGCGAAGAGAGTCTTTCCTCGATCCTTAACGAGCTTTGCGATCGCCTTCCGGGAGAACGGCTCCGTCATGGTGTATTTGATGCTCTCGGCCCACCCGGTTGGCGACTTCGCTGACGGCACGTGCTTCGACGTCGAGACAAGCAGGTCCCGTGCCTCAAGCCCGCGCAGGCCGCGACGGGCAGTGCTCTCCGAAACCCCGTACCACTGCCGCGCCTGGTTGAACGGCAGCACGAACCCGTCTTGCTGATCCAATCCGATGAGCAGCATGAGCCTCTCCGACTGGTCCAAGGACACGTCATACCCGTTGGCCCAGTACGAGTAAGGCAGCTTGAAGTAGTTCCCGTCCGCCGCTTTCTGCGGCCGCGTGTACGCGGTTTTGTTGCCGGACTCATCGAGGAGCAGGTACTGCATGCTGTTGCCGACGCGTCGCCGTTCGATCAAGTCGAGCGAGTTGAGCTTCGTGATGACCTTGGACCACCGTGACTTCGCCGTAGCCTCCGTTGCACCGTCTTCCAGGCAGAGAAGGTCTACCCAGGTGGCTACGGGGTAGTCCGCCTGGTATGGCTCGCTGCTGGACGCCAGCGCGTGCAGCAGCAGGTACGCATTCAACGCCGACGGGTTCGCCGCCAGCTTCGCGAGCTGGGCACCGCGGCTGCCCTCGGCGCCGCGTGGCTTCTGCAGGAACGTACGGCGGATCGGCACGAAGCCTCGCTTGGTGCCGGTGAGCATCTGTTCGAGGAGCGCTTCTCGTGGCGGCCGCTCGGACGGAGCGGGCGTCGCTCCGAAGGTCGGGCGGGTCGTTGAGGGCATGGTCCAACAGTAACCGTAGATCGACTGTCGGCTATACGCCGCCCATCAGTAGCAGTTGCCGCCACAGACACCCCTATGCGAGTCCATGTGATGTCGATTGGAGGTCACTGTGAGGCCGAATGCGATGACCATAGCGACTTGCGGGGAGGGTCGCACTGGAGAGACCGGGTTGCCGCGCGGGGCATCCCGGCCTCTCGCCAACCGGTTGCCGATTCCAGCGGCACTCTGCGATTGAATGTTGATGACTACGGCTCCCGAACCTTCGGGGATGCACTAGCGAGACACGCCGGACGGGGAGCTGTGCGTCCTGCGGGTCGATGTCACTGGCGGCGTGGCCTCCCCGTGGGGCCGGCGTCCAGGCGCCGCGACTGTCACGTCCTCGATCGTGGGGGTGCGGGCGGCATTCATAAGTACGGCGCGGTGCCTGTCCGGATCCGCCGTCGGCTCAGCGGGCGAGCGCGAGGGCCAGCGCGGCGAGCCCGGCGCACGCGGTGAGCGCGGCGACGAGGGCGGGCAGCGCGCCGCCGGGGAGCGCGGTGGTGCCGGGGCCGGCGGGTCCCGCGGTGAGGATCCGGTGCACCCGCCGGTAGCGGAGGTGCGCGGTCGCGAGCACGGCCAGGGCGGCGATCACGCCCGCCGCGGCGACGACCAGCCCGGCCGGCCCGAGGAGCGCCGGGAGCGCGCGGAGCCCGAACAGGGATCCGACGACGAGCGCGAGGGCCGTGCGGCGCCAGGCGAGGGCGGTGCGCTCGGGCTGGAGGCCAGGGTCGAAGGGGCGCCCGGCCGGGTCCGGCGCGCTCACGCGGTCAGCACGCCCAGCAGCACGAGCACGCCCGCGCCGACGACCGCGATCCCGAGGGGCAGCGACAGCGCGGCCGACGGCAGCGGGCGGTCCCGGCGGAGGGCGCGCTCGGTGCGCATCCAGCCGATCCACGCCTGGGCGGGCGCGGCGATCCCGGCGACGATCAGCACGAGCGACGCGGCCAGCCGGAACCCGGGCTGCAGCCCGAGCGCGAGCGCCTCGAGCGCGACGCCGCCGGCCAGGAGCGCGAGCGAGGTGCGGATCCAGGCGAGGAACGTGCGCTCGTTGGCGAGGCTGAAGCGCACGTCGGGCTCGGCGCCCTCGCGGTAGACGCGACGGGGGAAGCGGCGGTCGGGCGCGGTCATGCGGCGGGATGGGGCAGGCGCGGCGCCGCGTCGGGCTGGGGCATGCGCCCATCCTCGCGGGTTCCGGCGCGGGCGGCGTCGACGGATGCACGGTGCCGCCGCTCGATCGCCTGGCCCGCGTACGACGCCGCGACGATGAGCGCCGCGCCGCCCGCGCCGACCGGCCCGATCGCCTCGCCCGCCACCACCACGCCCACCAGCAGCGCCCACACCGGCTCGGTCCCCATGAGGATGCTCGCGCGCGACGCCGACGTGCGCCGCACCGCCCAGAGCTGCACCGCGAACGCGAACAGCGAGCACAGCACCCCGAGGAAGAGCACGCCGGCCCAGCCCCGGGCATCGAGCGAGGCGGCCGCCGCCGGCAGGTCGGGCCCCGCCAGCGCGGAGAAGAGGGCCGCGCAGACGCCCATCTGCACGAGGACCACGCCGAGGGACCCCTCGCTCCGCCCGCGCGTGAGGTGCCCGCTCGCGGTGACGTGCACGGCCCGCACGACGGCCGCGGCGATCACCAGCCCGTCGCCCGGCGTGGGCGCGCGCAGCCCGCCCTCGGAGACCAGCAGCGCGACGCCGACCACGGCCGCGACCGCGGCGACGAAGTACGACCGCGGCAGCCACGAGCGCGACGCGGCGCCCTCGAGGACGGGCGTCATCACGAGCGCCAGGCTGATGAGGAGGCCCGCGTTGGTCGCGCTCGTCAGGTGCACGCCCCACGTCTCCAGCCCGATGACGGCGGCCTGCGAGCAGCCGAGCGCTGCCGCGATCAGGAGGCCGCGCCCGCGGGGCAGCCGCTCGCGCCGGGCCAGGCAGACGATCCCGGTCGCGACCGCGGCGACGAGGAAGCGCAGCGCGACGGCCGCGGGCACGCCCGTCTCCGCCGCGAGGTCCTTGGCCGCGAGGAAGCTCGCGCCCCACACGGCCGCGACCGCCAGGAGCAGCAGGTCGACGACGGGTCCGGGACGGGTGGGGGAGGCCATGCCCCCACTGTCCGGCAGCAGACCCGGAAGATCGACGGGCATCGTCTTCATCGATGCGTTAGACAGGGCTCATGGATCCCGCCCGCCTCCGCCTCCTCCGCGAGCTCGGCGATCGCGGGAGCGTCGCGGCCGTCGCGGTCGCGATGCACGTGAGCGCGTCGGCCGTATCGCAGCAGCTCGCCGCGCTCCAGGCCGGCGTGCCCGTGCCGCTGACCGTCAAGCGTGGGCGGCGCCTGGCGCTCACGGAGGCCGGCGAGGCGCTCGCCGCGGCGTCGACGCGCGTGGACGAGGCGCTCGCCGCCGCCCGCGATGCCGTCGGGTCGTTCCTCGCGCACGACGACCGGGCCGTGCGCGTGTCCGCCTTCCACAGCGCCGGGCTCGCGCTCTTCGGGCCGCTGCTCGCGGAGCTGGCGGGCGCGGAGGCATCCGGGGCGGGCGGATCCGGGGCGGGCATCCGGGTCTCGCTCGCGGACGCCGACGTGGCGCAGGGCGACTTCGCGGGCCTCACCGCGGATCACGACCTCGTCGTCGCGCATCGCCTCCCGCACGATCCGCCGTGGCCGACCGCCCGGCTCGTGGTGGTTCCCCTGCTGGTGGAGCCGCTCGACATCGCGCTCCACGCCGGGCACGCGCTCGCGTCGTCGGCGGCGATCACGCCGGAGATGCTGCGCGACGAACGGTGGATCTCCACGCACGCGGGCTTCCCGCTCGCGGGCGTGCTCGACCACCTCGGCGCGCTCATCGGGCAGGCGCCGCGCATCGTGCACCGCGTCAACGAGTTCTCGGTGGCGGCGCAGATCGTGCGGGCCGGCGACGCCATCGCCGTGATGCCGCGGACGACCGGCGCGCCGCTCGCGGTCGACGGGATGGTGCTGCGGCCGGTCGTCGGCGCGCGGCTCGTGCGGCACGTCGATGTGCTCGCCCGGCCGGACGCGCTCGCGCAGGCGCCGGTCCGCGTGGTGCTGGGGGCGCTGCGGCGGGTGGCGGATGCGGCGGCGGAGGCCGCCGAGCGGGCCGCCGCGAGCTGACTCGGGGCGTGTCGAGGGCCGCGTCCGGCCGTCAGCCGCCCGCGTGGCGCGGGCGCCGACCACCGCCGGCCGTCAGCCGCCGATCCCCTCCAGCTCCGCGAGCGCGTCCTCGGGCAGTCGGATCCGCGCTCCCGCCACGTTCTCCCGCAGGTGCTCCACCGACGACGTGCCCGCGATGACGAGCACGTTCGGCGACCGCTGCAGGAGCCAGGCGAGCGCGACCGGCAGTGGCGCCGAGTCGAGCGAGGCGGCGACGCGCGCCAGCACCTCCGACTGCAGCGGCGAGAACCCGCCGAGCGGGAAGTACGGCACGTACGCGATGCCGTCGGCGGCCAGCTCGTCGATGAGCGCGTCGTCGTCGCGGCGCGCGAGGTTGTAGTGGTTCTGCACGCTCACGATCGGCGCGATCCCGCGGGCCTCGGCCACCTGCGCGGCCGTCACGTTGCTCACGCCGAGGTGCCGGATCAGCCCCTCCCGCTGCAGCTCGGCCAGGGCGGTGAACGGCTCCTCGATGGACCCGTCGGTCGGGCTGTCGAAGGCGCCGACGCGGAGGTTCACGACGTCGAGCACGTCGAGCGTCAGGTGCGTGAGGTTGTCGTAGACGGCCTGGCGGAGCTCGGCCGCGGAGAGCGCCTGCGGCCAGCGGCCCTTCGCGTCGCGCAGGGATCCGACCTTGGTCACGATGTGGAGGCGCTCCGGGTACGGGAAGAGCGCCTCCTCGATGAGGGCGTTCGTGTGGCCGGGCCCGTAGAAGTCGGCCGTGTCGATGTGCGTGATCCCGAGCGCGACGGCCTCGCGCAGCACGGCCCGGGCGGCGTCGGGATCCGCGGGCGGGCCGAACACGCGCGGCCCCGCGAGCTGCATGACGCCGTAGCCGAAGCGCGTGACGGTGAGGTCGTGGGCGAGCGGGAAGAGCCCTCCGGGCAGGTCGGTGGACATGGCGATCCTCTCGGGTGGCGCGGCGGGCGGCGTGCGCCCACTCTCCCGCGGCCGGCGCGCGGCGCGACCGCACTCGCAGGAGCCCGTGAGCGGATCCGCCCGCGCCGCCCCTAGGAGGAGGGAACCGACGCCCCCGGCGCCGCCTGCGCCGGCGGGTGCGCGCGACGCGTCGCGAGCACGCGGGAGAAGACGAGCACGAGGAGCCCGGACGCCGGCACGAAGAGGAGCCCGAAGCGCAGCGACGACGCGTCCGCGATGGCGCCGACGACGGGCGGCGAGATGAGGAAGCCGAGCCGCAGCAGCCAGCCGACGATCGTGAGGCCCGTGCCCGGCCGGAAGCCGGGCAGCTCGTCGGCGGCCTGCATGGCCGCGGGGATCAGGGTCGCGACGCCGAAGCCGGCCACGCCGAACCCGATGATCGTGCCGACGATGCCCGGGAACGCGAGCGCGCCGCCCATGCCCGCGAGCACGAGCACGCCGCCGAGGCGGGCGACGGCGCGCTGCCCGAAGCGGTCGACCATGCGGTCGCCGAGCATCCGGCCCACGAACTGCATGCCCTGGAGCGAGATGAAGCCGAGGCCCGCGACGAACGCGCTGGCGCCGAGGTCGCGGGAGAGGTAGATGGCCGACCAGGTGCTGCCGGAGTCCTCGACGATGGCGCCGCCGGACGCGATGACCACGAGCGCGAGCAGCACGCCGTACTTCGCGACGAGGCCGAGCGCGCGCGGGGAGGCGGCGCGCGCGACGTCGCCCTCGGGATCGGGGGCGTGCGCATGCGCGGCGCCGCCCTCGCCGGGCTCCGGCTCCGGTCCCTTCAGCAGCCACGCGAGCGCGAGCACGGCCAGCGCGCTGAAGACGACCGCGGAGATCGAGAGGTGCACGATCAGCGGCAGCCCGATCTGCGCGGCCGCGGCGCCCATGATCCCGCCCGCCACCGCCCCGACGGACCAGACGGCGTGGAAGGAGTTGTTGATCGACCGGCCGTAGAGCCGCTGCACCCGCAGCGCGTGCGAGTTCTGCGCGACGTCGGTGATCGCGTCCATGGCGCCCGCGAGGAACAGCGCCATCGCGAGCACGAGCCAGCCGGGCGCGAGGCCGGCCAGCAGGATCCCGACCGAGGCCACCACGGTCGCCGCGACCGCCACGCGCGCCGACCGGTACCGGCGGATGAGCACGCCCGCGGCGAGGCCGGCGATGAGCGCGCCGAGCGGCGACGCGGCGACCGCGGCGCCGAACTCGACGTTCGTCAGCCCGAGCTCCGCCTTGATCGACGGGTAGCGCGGCAGCAGGTTCGCGAAGATCGCGCCGTTGGTGAAGAAGAGCACGGCGACCGCGACGCGCGCGCGGCGGACGTCGCGGGTCGGGGCGGGCGTGCGCGACAGCGTCGGCGCGGACGGGGAGGGCATCGTCGGTCTCTTCCTGGCCGGGTGGCGCCGTGGCGCGCGCGGGCGGGTCGGCACCGGTTCGCGGGCTGCCGGATCCAGCCTAGGGTCGGCGGGACGCCAGCGGCGACGTGTCCTCGGTGACGTCCATGACCAGGTCCATGAGCGGCACCAGCCGGGCGCTCACCTCGTGCCCGAGCTCGGTGAGCCGGTAGTCGACCCGCGGCGGGATGGTGGGCTGCGCCTCGCGGAGCACGAGGCCGTCGTCGGCGAGCGTGCGCAGCGTGGAGGCCAGCATCTTCTCGCTGATGCCCTCGATCTCGCGGCGCAGCTCGCCCCAGCGGCGCGACCGCTCCCCGAGCGCGAGGAGGACGAGCACGCCCCACTTGCTCGTGATGTGGTCGAGCAGGGTGCGCGACGGGCAGTTCGCGGGATAGCGGCCCTCGGTCACGCCGGGTCGGTCGCGGCTCACCCGGAAGCTCATCTGCGTCACATCGCACAACTTACCAGAAGGTGGGTACCTCCCTGTGGGAAGGTACTCGGCGACGGAGTCGTTGACCCCGGCGTACCGCTCGTCCCCTGACTCGAAAGGCACCCCATGACCATCGTCGTCACCGCCGCCACCGGCCGCCTCGGATCGCGCATCGTCGCGTCCCTGCTCGCCCGCGGCTACGCCGCCTCCGACATCCTCGCCACCGCGCGCCGCCCCGAGGCCCTCGCCGACCTCGCCGCCCAGGGCGTCCGCACCGCGCGCCTCGATTACTCCGACGCCGACAGCGTCGCCGCCGCCATCCGACCCGGCGACACCCTCGTGCTCGTCTCCGGCAGCGAGGTCGGCCAGCGCGTGCCGCAGCACACCACCGTCATCGAGGCCGCGAAGGAGGCGGGCGTCGGCCGGATCCTCTACACGAGCGTCCTCCGCGCGAGCACCACCGAGCTCTTCATCGCGGGCGAGCACAAGGCCACCGAGGAGGTGCTCGCCGCCTCGGGCGTGCCCGTCACGCTCCTCCGCAACGGCTGGTACACCGAGAACTACACGGGCACGGTCGACTCCGTGCGGCAGTCGGGCGGCCTCCTCACGAGCGCGGGCGACGGCCGCGTCGCGAGCGCCACCATCGCCGACTTCGCCGAGGCCACCGCGGTCGCGGCCCTCGACGACTCGCTCGCCGGGCAGACCCTCGAGCTCGCGGGCGACGAGCGCTGGACGCAGGACGACCTCGCCCAGGCGATCTCCGGCATCACGGGCCAGCCCGTCCCCGTCTCCCGCGTCTCCTCCGAGGAGCACGCGCGGATCCTCGGCGAGGCCGGCCTCGACGAGGGCACGATCGGCTTCCTCGTGGGCCTCGACGCCGCCACGGCCGCCGGCCAGCTCGATGACGAGACGGGCGACCTGGCGCGCCTCCTCGGCCGCCCCACCACCTCGCTCGCCGACGGCCTCCGCCAGGCGGTCGCGGGCGCCTGACCCGCCCGGATCCGCGCCCGAGGCGGATCCGCACGGCTCCGCACGCGACGACGGCCCGTCCCCTCACGGGGGCGGGCCGTCGTCGCGCGCGGGCGCGGGGCGCTCAGCCGAGCGCGTCCCGCATCGAGCGGATCGCGTCGGGCCCCACCCGGCAGCAGCCGCCCACGAGGGTCGCGCCGGCGTCGATCCAGGCGCGCGCGTCGGGCACGCCCGGGTCGCCGCCCCAGCCGCGCGCGACCGCGTCCCAGCGCTCGCCGGAGTTCGGGTAGACGACCACGGGCCGGTCGGTCACGCTGCGCGCGGCGGCGATCGCGGCGGGCACCTCCTCCGGGTGCGCGCAGTTGATCCCCACGGCCACGACCTCGTCCGCCTCCTCCGCCAGCCGGAACCCCTCGGCCATCGGCTCGCCCGACCGCAGCCGCCCGCCCTCGACCGTGAACGCGAGCCACGCGGACGCGCCCGAGCCGCGCGCGAGGTCCACCAGGGCGCGGCCCTCGTCGAGGCTCGGGATGGTCTCGCAGGCGAGGAGGTCGGCGCCGGCGTCGGCGAGCACGGCGAACCGCGGCGCGTGCCAGCGGCGGAGCCCCGCGCGGTCGAGGCCGGTGGATCCGCGGTACTCCGAGCCGTCGCCGAGCGTCGCGCCGAGCGGGCCGATGGATGCGGCGACCCAGCGCGCGCGGGCAGCGCCGGGCGGATCCTCCCGCGCCACCTCATCGCGCGCCTCCGCCGCGAGCCGCACGCTCGCGCGCAGCAGCTCCTCGGTGTCGGCGTGCGTCAACCCGCGCGCCGCGAACACGGCGAACCCCACCTGGTACGACGCCGTGATCGCGACGTCGGCGCCCGCGCGGAAGTACTCGGCGTGCGCCGCGCGGACCGCGTCCGGCTCGTCGGCGAGCACGCGCGCGCTCCAGAGCGGATCCGACAGGTCGTGGCCGCGCGCCTCCAGCAGCGTGCCGAGGCCGCCGTCGAGGAGGAGCGGGCGGTGGGGGAGCTGCATGCGCACATCCTGCCGGAGCGGCCGGCCGGATCCGAGCCGGGGGTCATGCGCCGTCGCACACGCCGCCGCCGGGTACCGTGGACGCGACGGTGGGAGTCCCGATGAAGGATGACGACGACGTCGACCTGGTGATCGACGCGTGGGGTGCCGCCCTGCCCGACGTCGACTTCGCGCCGCTCGACGTGGTGTCGCGGCTCCGGCGGCTGCTGCCGCAGATGCAGCGGATCCGCGAGGGCGCGTTCGCCGCCGAGGGCCTCACGACGAGCGAGTTCGAGTTCCTCTCCATCCTCCGCCAGCAGGGCGACGCGGGCCTCACGCGCGCCGCGCTCGCCGAGCGGCTCGGCACCGACACGGGCAGCCTCGTGCACCGGGTGAACCGGCTGACCGCGCGCTCCTTCATCACGCGCGAGGAGGATCCGTCGGGCGGCCGCAGCCGGCTCGTCGTGCTCACGCCGTTCGGCATCGAGCGCGTCGACCGGGCGATGCGCCGGCTCGTCGCCGACGAGGACGAGGTGCTCGCCGACCTCAGCCGGGCCCAGATCGCGACCCTCATCGACAGCCTCCGGGTGATCGCGCGCACGACCGAGCGGGTGCGCACGCGCCGGTCGTCCTGATCCCCGGCGCGGCCCCGGTCCCGCCGCGGCCCCGGTCCCGACCTTGGGCGCGTCGCGCCGGCCGGAGCACGATGGATCCATGGCCGACACCTCCTCCATCCCGCCCGCCGTGCTCTTCGACATCGACGAGACCCTCATCCACACGGGCGGCTCCGGCGCCCGCAGCTGGGCGATGGCGTTCCGTGACCTGCACGACGTGGAGGCCGACATCGGCGAGCACTCGTCGGCGGGGGAGACGGATCCGCAGGTCGGCGCCGCGACGTTCCGCGGAGTGATGGGCCGGGATCCGGAGTCCGCCGAGCTCGCGCGCCTCTACGCCTCCTACCTGCGGCACCTCGCCGACGACATCCGCGTGTCCGAGGGCTACCGCGTGCTCGACGGCGCGGAGGCGCTGCTCGACCGGCTCGCCGACGCGGGCGTCGTGCTCGGCGTCGTCTCGGGCGCGATGGAGGGCGCGGCCCGCACGAAGATGGAGCCCGCCCGGCTCGGCCGGTTCTTCGTGTTCGGCGCGTACGGATCCGACTCGCCCGACCGCGTCGACGTCGTGCGCCGCGCGATCGCGACCGCCGGCACGCTCCGCGGCGACGAGCCCGCGCGCGACGAGGTGCTCGTCGTGGGCGACACCCCGAACGACATCACCTCCGCGCACGACGCGACCGCGACCGCGGTGGGCGTGGCGAGCGGGCACTACTCGGCCGAGGAGCTGCGCGACGCGGGCGCGGATCTCGTGCTCGACTCCCTCGAGGACCCGGCGCTGGAGCGGCTGCTCGGGCTCGGGTCCGACGGATCCGTGGACGGCGCTGCTAGCTAGCTAGCCGGCCGCCCGGTCGTCGGCGGCGTACGCCTCCGCGCGCACGAGCGCCTCGAGCGCCGCGCACGCGTCGACGCGCGTGGCGTCGATGTGGCGACGCGCGAGATCCGCCGCCCGGGCGCCCTCGCGCCGCTCGAGGAGGGCGACGAGCTCGCGGTGGTCGGCGAGCGAGTCGGGCCGGCGGGCGGCGGCCGTGGGCAGGTAGTGGAAGCGCACGCGCTTCGACATCGACTCCACGACGGCGGCGAGCGTGCTGTTCTGCGAGGCGCGCGCGACGGCCACGTGGAAGTCGTGGTTGAGGCGGGCGAGATCGGCCGGATCCGAGGTCTGCTCCTGCAGGCGGAGGACGCGCGCGAGCTCGCCGAGGTCGTCGGCCGTGCGGCGCTGGGCGGCGAGCTCCACGGCCTGCGGCTCCACGAGCGCCCGCGCCTCGAACAGGTCCACCAGCTCCGACAGCACGCGAGGCCGCACCGACACGCCCTCATGCGGCCGGTGCACGACCCACCCGTCGGCCTCGAGCGCGCGCAGCGCCTCGCGCACCGGGATGTGGCTCGTGCCCGTGCGGCGGGCGATGTCGTCGGCCTTGACGCGGGAGCCGGGGGCGAGCGCACCACCGAGGATCTCCTCCTCGAGCAGCACCCGCACGCGCTCCGCGGCGCCGACGCGGGAGGGGACCGGGGCGGGAGCGGGCATGCGCTCGATTATAGGATCCGCCGCCACGGCACCACCCAGACGTGTTTCACATCCCGGAAACACAGGCGAAACGCGCGTGTGCGGCCGGGCTGTTCCTATAGGACGCAGCCGGATCCCCCGCCGGCGCCACCCGATCCCAGGAGAACCCATGTCGCTCCCCGCCGCCCCGCCGGTCGCGCGCCACGCCGACGGCGCCGTCCCGGATCCCGCCGACCGCCCCGTCTTCTCGGAGTACGAGTCGGAGCCCGTGCCCCCGCACGCGCGCCGCCGCACCGCATCGGTCGCGGCCGTGTGGCTGGGCTTCCCGATGATCCTCACCTGCGCGGTGTTCGGCGGCCTCGTCGTGCACTCGCTCGGGTTCTGGACGGGCATGGGCGCCATCGCGGTCGGCACGCTCGTGCTCATGGTCTACGTCGGCGCGCTGAGCTACCTCGCCGGCCGCAGCGGCGAGAGCTTCGCGCTCATGGCGATGCGCACGTTCGGCGCCAAGGGCTACGTCGTCCCGGCGGCGTTCCTCGCCACGGTGGTCATCGGCTGGTTCGCGTTCCAGACGGGGCTCACCGGATCCACGCTGCACGGCTCCCTCGGCTGGGACCAGACGACGACGACGCTCGTCGCCGGCATCCTGTTCGTCGCGGTGACGCTGCTCGGCATCCGCGCGCTCTCCTGGATCGGCGTCATCGCCGCTCCCCTCTACCTCGTGCTCGGGGCGGTCGCCATCGCGATCGTCGCGACCCGGCCGGGCGCGGAGCTGCAGTCGGCGCCGGCCGGCGGGGCGGGCGCGCTGAGCTTCGGCGCCGCCGTCACCCTCGTCGTCGCGCTGTTCGCCGACTCGGGCACCATGACCGCCGACTTCACGCGCTGGGCGCGCTCGGGCCGGCAGGCCGTGCTCGCGTCGCTCGCGGCGTTCCCGTTCGGCAACGCGATCGCGCTCGTGGTCGGCGGCCTCATCGTCGCCCTCGGCGGCGCGACCGATCCGGGCACCGCGGGCGGCGACTTCCTCGGGATCCTCGTGGCGCAGGGCGGCGCGCTCGTGCCGCTCGCCGTGCTGTTCGTGGTCGTGAACCTCGGATCCGTCTGCGCCCACTGCCTCTACAACGGCGCGGTCGGCTGGAGCCAGCTCACGGGCATGAGGATGCGCCGCACGACCCTCGTGCTCGGCGCGGTCGGCGTGGTGCTCGCGGTCGCGGGCATCTGGACCTACTTCGAGGTGTGGCTGAACCTGCTCGGGGTGATCGTGCCGCCCATCGGAGCGGTGCTCATCGTCGACCAGCTGCTGCTCGCACCGCGTCGGGCGGCGGCCTCCGCTGCCGGCACCGCGTCCGCCTCCGTTCGCGGCCCGTGGCGCGCGCCCGCGTTCGTCGCCTGGATCGTGGGGGCCGGTGCCGCGCTCGCGGCCCACGCCTACGCCGACTTCCTCTCCACGGCGGTCGTGGGCCTGGTCGTCGCCGCGATCGCGCTCGTCGCCGCCGACGCGCTGGGACGCGTGCGCGCCCCGCTCGGCGCGGCCGTCGAGGCGGGGGAGGTGCGCTCGTGAGCATCGCCGCCACCACCGCCGTCGCACCCGTCGCCGGCACCACGTCCGTCGCCGCGGACCCGTACGCCTGGCCCTACGACGGCGCCGTCGACGTGGCGCGCACCGCCGTGGTCTGCATCGACTGGCAGGTCGACTTCTGCGGCGTCGGCGGCTACGTCGACCGCATGGGCTACGACCTCGCGCTCACCCGCGCCGGCCTCGCGCCCACCGCCCGGCTGCTGGAGCGGGTGCGGGCGCTCGGCATGACCGTGATCCACACCCGCGAGGGCCACCGGCCCGACCTCTCCGACCTCCCGGCGAACAAGCGCTGGCGCTCGGAGCGCGCCGGCGCCGAGATCGGCAGCGTCGGCCCGTGCGGGCGGATCCTCGTGCGCGGCGAACCCGGCTGGGAGATCGTCCCCGAGGTGGCCCCGCTCCCCGGCGAGCCCGTGATCGACAAGCCCGGCAAGGGCGCGTTCTACGCCACCGACCTCGACCTGGTGCTGCGGGCGCGCGGCATCGACCGGCTGATCCTCACGGGCATCACCACCGACGTGTGCGTCTCGACCACGATGCGCGAAGCCAACGACCGCGGCTACGAGTGCCTGGTGCTCTCCGACTGCACGGGGGCCACGGACCCGGCGAACCACGACGCGGCGCTGCGGATGGTCACGATGCAGGGCGGCGTGTTCGGTGCCGTCGCGTCGTCCGACGACGTGCTGGCGGCGCTCGCCGGGGCGGGCCGCGTCGGATCGGAGGCCCGCGAGTGAGCGGGGGCATCGGCGTCCCCGGCGTCCCCGGCGTCCCCGCGCTGCCGCTCGTCGGATCCGCCTCCGTCGTCGACCGCGTGCGCGCCGCCTACGCGCGCATCGCCGAGGTCGACCGGCCCGAGGTGTGGATCACGCTGCTCGACCGCGCGGACGCCCTCGCCCGCGCCGCCGACCTCGACGATCGCATCGCCCGGGCCCCGGCGGGATCGCTGCCGCTCGCGGGCTGGCTCGTCGCCGTCAAGGACAACATCGACGTGGCCGGCCTGCCGACGACCGCCGCGTGCCCGTCCGCCGCCGCCGCGCCCGAGGTCGACGCGCCCGCCGTCGCCCGGCTCCGGGAGGCCGGCGCCCTCGTGATCGGCAAGACCAACCTCGACCAGTTCGCCACCGGCCTCGTCGGCACGCGCAGCCCCTACGGCGCCGTGCGGCACGCGACGCGTCCCGACCGCATCTCGGGCGGATCCAGCTCGGGCTCCGCGGTCGCCGTCGCGCTGGGCCTCGTCGACGTGGCGCTCGGCACCGACACGGCCGGATCCGGACGCGTGCCCGCGGCCCTGCACGGCCTGGTCGGGATCAAGCCGACGCTCGGCCTGGTGCCCACCACGGGCGTCGTCCCCGCCTGCCGCTCCTACGACACCGTGAGCGTGCTCGCGGCCGACCTCGCCACCGCGCAGCGCGCGCTCGCCGAGATGGTCGGGCCCGACGCCGCGGATCCCGCGAGCCGCGACTGGCCGTCCACCACCCGGCTCGCGCCGCGCGGCGTCCCCGTCGTGGGCGTGCCCGCGGAGCACGACCTCGCGCCGCTCTCGCCCGGCGCCCGCGCGGCGTTCCAGCAGGCGGTCGCGCGGATGCGCGACTCCGGCGCCGTCGTCGAGACGGTCGAGCTGGGGCCCTTCCTCCGCGCCGCGCTCCTCCTCTACGAGGGCGCGCTCGTGGCCGAGCGCTGCGAGGCGGCGGGGCCGTCGGTGCTCGCGGACGCGCCGGACCTGGATCCGACCGTCGCCGGCATCGTGCGCGGCGCGCTCGGGATCCCCGCGCACCGGCTCGTGGAGGACCGCGCGCTCCTCGAGCGCCTGCGCGTCGCCGCGTGCACGGTGTTCGACGCCCCCGGCGACGCGCGCCGCGGGATCGACGCGCTGCTCCTGCCGACCACCACCGAGCACCCCACGCTCGCCGAGGTCGCCGCCGAGCCGGTCGCCGTCAACGCGCGCCTCGGCACGTACACGAACTTCGTGAACCTCTTCGACCTGTGCGCGGTCGCCGTGCCCGCGGGCGAGGCGGACGGATCCCCGTTCGGCGTGAGCCTCGTCGCGCCCGCCTTCGCCGACCAGGTCGTGCTGGATCTCGCCGGCCGGATCACGGGCGATCCCGCTCGGCCCGCGCTCCTGCCGACCGACGCGGTCGACGTGGTCGTGTTCGGCGCGCACCTCGGCGGCCAGCCGCTGCACCGCCAGCTCAGCGAGCTCGGCGCGCGCTTCTCCCGCGACGTGCGCACGAGCGCGGCGTACCGCATGGCCCACCTCCCGGGTGAGCCCGCGCGCCCCGGCGTGACCCCGGCGCCCGACGGCGACGGCACGCCGCTCGCGGGCGAGGCGTGGACCCTCACGCGCGCCGGCCTCGCCGCGTTCCTCTCCGGCATGGTCCGCCCCATGGCCCTCGGCCCGGTGGAGCTCGACGACGGCACGCAGGCGATCGGGTTCCTCTGCACCGACACCGCGGGCGCGCCGGACATCAGCGCGCACGGCGGGTGGCTGCGGTACCTGGCGTCCCGCGGTCAGGCGGTCCCGGGCTCCTGATCCGCGGGGGCCGTCCGCCACGGGCTGAGCTCGTGCGCGGTGGCGGCCGCGGGGGACGCGGTCGGCGTCGCCCCCGGGACCCCCGGGACCCCGGGGACGGGCGGCACGCCCGGCGCCCGCGACACGCCCGCGCTCGCCCCGTGGGATCCGTGTCCGCGTGCCGCCCGTCCCGCGCGCACCCGCGCCGGCCCGTCCGTCGCCGTGCCGCGCAGCCGCACGAGCTGCACCACGGCGACGCCGAGGAGCACGATCTCGCCGAGGTCGCGGAGCGTGATCACCCCCACCATCACCGGGACCGCCTCGAGCAGCAGCACGTACGCGTAGGGGTAGACCAGCTGCGTGAGCGCGGCCACGACGAGCCCGAGGCGCGCCGCGAGGGCCGTGCCGGGGGCGTGGCGGTCGTGCACGAGCATCACGATGATCGGCACGGCGAACCACGAGACGTACTGCGGCGAGCCGACCTTGTTCGTCACGATGAGGACGGCGACGAGCGCGAGCGACAGCGGCCCGATGAGCGCGGCGGGGGAGGCGCCGCGGTGGTGCGCGCGGATCCCGAGCAGCGTCACGACGAGTACGACGCCGAGCATGATCGGCGTGAGCGCGGCCGCGACGGCGTCCACCCCGGGCCCCGCGACCTGGAACGTGATGATGCCCAGGTCGTCGTACACGCGGTACCGGTCGTCGCCCGCGACGATGCGCCACAGGTGGTACAGCGCCGCGGTCGACTCGACCTGCAGCCCGCGCCCGGTCTGCTGGCCCACGAAGCCCAGCACGTTCGCGCCGCTGCCGAGGGCGAGGGATCCGGCGACGACCACGGCCGTCGTGCCGAGCGAGACCGCGACGACCGTGCCCCGCGCCAGTCCGCGGCGGGCGATCACGGCGGTGAGCAGCAGCGCCGCCGGCCACACCTTCACCCAGGCGCCGATGGTGAGGAGCGCGGAGGCGAGGGCGGGCCGGGTCGCGAGCACGAGCAGGCCGGCGAGGGCGAGGGGCACGGTGACCGCGTCGATCCGGCCGAGCGAGATCGGCCCGAGCGCCACGAGGAAGCCGAGCCACCACGCGGCGGGGGCGAGGCCGCGGCCGCGGCGGATGCGGAGGAGCAGCGCGAAGGCGGCGGCGTCGAGCAGGGTGATCAGCGCGAGCCACACCGTGCCGAAGAACGCGGTGCCGCCGAGGAGCGAGACGAGCATGGGCGCCGCCGCGAGGATCGGGTACACCCACGGCAGGTCGAGGCCCACCCGGCCGCCACCGGCCATCCCCTCCTGCATCCAGATGCGGTAGATGCCCGTCACGTCGCCGAGCGCGGAGGTGGGGCCGATGAGGTTGAGCGTGATGAGCCAGAGGTGGCAGAGCGCGAAGGCCAGCCACGGGCGTGCCATGATGCCGGCGGCCGGCGGCCGGACGGCATGCGACGCGAGCGACTCGTCCGCGGTCACCGGGCGGCGCCCTCTCGGCGCGCAGGCGGGTGCATGTCGGGTGGTTCTCCTGCGGTCGGGACGGACGGGGACGCGGCCCGCGGGGGCCGGAGCCCGGCTCGCGGACGCCCGTGGTGCGGGCGGCGCTCTCGCGATGGTAGGCCACGCGGTCGTCGCCCTGCCGTGAGCGGACGAGTCGCCCGCGCGGTCAGGCGGTGCCGCGCAGCCGCGCGACGGTGCTCATCACGTGGTAGATCACGATCGCCGCGACCGTCCCGAGCGCGATGCCGTTGAAGGAGACGTCGCCGAGCGTGAAGGTGAAGGGCGCGATCGCGACGATGAGCGCGGTCGCCGCCGTGAGCTGGTTGACGGGCTTCGAGAAGTCCACCCTGTTGTCCATCCAGATCTTCACGCCGATGATCCCGATGAGGCCGTACAGCGCGGTCGTCACGCCGCCGAGCACGCCCGCCGGGATCGTGTCGATCACCGCGCCGACCTTGGGCGACAGGCCGAGCAGCACGGCGAACGTGCCGGCCACCCAGTACGCGGCGGTCGAGTAGACGCGCGTGGCGGCCATCACGCCGATGTTCTCGCCGTAGGTCGTGGTGCCGGATCCGCCGCCGAGGCCCGCGAGCACGGTCGCCAGGCCGTCGGCGAGCAGCGCGCGACCGGTGAGCCTGTTGACCGATCCGTCGGTCATCTGCGCGACGCCGCGGATGTGGCCCACGTTCTCCGCCACGAGCACGAGCACCACGGGCAGGAACGCGGGCAGCAGCGCCCAGAACTGGGGCGTGAACTGGGGCGCGTGGAACTCGGGCAGCCCGATCCACGCCGCCGCCTCGAGCTTCGAATAGTCGATCTCCTGGCGGATCGCCGCCACGGCGTAGCCGACGACCACGCCGAGCACGATGGAGAGCCGGCCGAGGATCCCGCGGAACAGCACGGTGGAGAGGATCACGACGGCGAGCGTGATGGTCGCCGTCACGGGTGCCTTGACGAAGTTGTCGCGCGCGGCCGAGGCGAGGTTGAAGCCGATGAGCGCGACGATCGCGCCGGCGACGACGGGCGGCAGCAGCGCGTCGATCCAGCCGGTGCCGGTGAGCTGCACGATGCCGCCGATGACCGCGAGCATCACGCCGACCGCGACGATGCCCGCGAGCGCCGCCCCGATCCCGCCGCCGCCCGCCGCCGTCGCCGCGTTGGCCGCGCCGATCGGCGCGATGAACGCGAACGACGAGCCGAGGTAGCTGGGCAGCCGGTTCTTCGTGAGAACCAAGAAGAGGATCGTGCCGAGCCCGGAGAAGAACAGCGTCGTCGTGGGCGGGAAGCCCGTGAGCGCGGGCACGAGGAAGGTCGCGCCGAACATCGCGACGACGTGCTGCATCCCGAGCCCGATCGTGCGGGGCCAGGTGAGGCGCTCGCCGGGGCCGACGACCGCGGACGCGTCGACCGCCTTGCCGTCGCCGTGGAGGGTCCAGATCTGTCGGGCCATGCTCGCCTGCTCTCGCGCGGGTGTGTGGGGAGACGCCCCGATCGGCGAGCGTACCGACGCCGTGTTGCGGCGGCGTTTCGCGGGGCGGCTCCGGCCCGGGCTCCGGCGGACCGGCTCGACCGCCGGTCCCGCTCCACCGCTCCCGGGACGCGCGCGGGAGACGCCCCTAGGCTCGTGCCCATGAGCGCCGAGACACCTCCGACCGGGATCCGCACCGACGAGCTGGACGCGGGGGTCCGGCCGCAGGACGACCTCTACCTCCACGTGAACGGGCGCTGGCTCGAGCGCACCGAGATCCCCGACGACAAGGCCCGCTGGGGCTCCTTCCACCAGCTCGCCGAGGCGGCCGAGGAGGCCGTGCGCGTGATCATCGAGGAGGCCGTCGACGCCGAGCCCGGCACCGAGGAGCGCCGGTTCGGCGACCTCTTCACGAGCTTCATGGACGAGGAGCGGGTCGAGGCGCTCGGCGTCGAGCCGATCCGCGACCAGCTCGATCAGGCCGCCGCCGTCACCGACGTCCCGTCCTTCCTCGCGACCCTCGGCCGCCTCGAGCAGACCAACGTGAGCGGCCTCCTCGGCCTCTTCGTCGACAACGACCCGGGCGATCCCGAGCGCTACGTCGTGCAGGTCGAGCAGGGCGGCATCGGCCTCCCCGACGAGAGCTACTACCGCGAGGAGGGTCACGCGGCCGTCCGCGACGCGTACCGCGCCTTCGTCGAGCGGATGCTCGGCCTCGCGCAGCTCGACGACCCCGCGGGCCGCGCCGACCGGATCCTCGACCTCGAGACCCGCATCGCCGCCGCCCACTGGGACAACGTGCGCACCCGCGACAGCCAGGCCACCTACAACCTCGTCACCTGGGCCGAGCTCCGCGACCTCGTCGCGAAGGCCGCCGGCGCCGACCTCGACGTCTGGCGCGACGCCTTCGAGGCGCCCGCCGCCGCGCTCGACGAGCTCGTGCTCCGCGAGCCGTCGTTCGCCGAGGGCCTCGGCGCGCTGCTGACCGATGCCGAGGTTCCCGCGCTCCGCGACTGGCTCGCCTGGCAGGTCATCCGCTCGAACGCGGCGCTGCTCCCGAAGGCGTTCTCCGAGGCGTCCTTCGACTTCTACGGCCGCACGCTCACGGGCGCGCCCGAGCAGCGCGTGCGCTGGAAGCGCGGCGTCTCGCTCGTCGAGGGCGCGATGGGGGAGGCCATCGGCCGCATCTACGTCGACCGCCACTTCTCCCGCACCGCCAAGGCCGAGATGGACGTGCTCGTCGGCCACCTCGTGGAGGCGTACCGCGACTCCATCTCCGGCCTCGAGTGGATGACCGCGGAGACCCGCGGCCGGGCGCTCGAGAAGCTCGAGAAGTTCACCCCGAAGATCGGCTTCCCCGACCGCTGGCGCGACTACTCCTCGCTCGAGATCGACCCGACCGACCTCGTGGGCAACGTGCGCGCGACCGCCCGCTTCGAGACGCGCCGCGAGCTCGCGAAGATCGGCGCCCCGCTCGACCGCGACGAGTGGTTCATGACGCCGCAGACCATCAACGCGTACTACAACCCGGGCTTCAACGAGATCGTGTTCCCGGCCGCGATCCTCCAGTTCCCGTTCTTCGACGAGGAACGCGACCCGGCCGCGAACTACGGCGCGATCGGCGCGGTCATCGGCCACGAGATCGGCCACGGCTTCGACGACCAGGGCTCGCGCTACGACGGCGACGGCCGCCTCACCGACTGGTGGACCCCGGCCGACCGCGCGGCGTTCGAGGAGCGCACGGCGTCGCTCATCCAGCAGTACGACGCGCTCGTGCCGGCGCAGCTCACGGGCGACGACGCGCCGCACGTGAACGGCGCCCTCACCATCGGCGAGAACATCGGCGACCTCGGCGGCCTCTCCATCGCGTGGAAGGCGTACCTGATCTCGCTCGAGGGCGCCGAGCCGCCGGTCATCGACGGCCTCACGGGAGCTGCGCGCTTCTTCCTCTCCTGGGCGCAGGCCTGGCAGCAGAAGGGCCGCGACGCCGAGGTGATGCGCCTGCTGGCCATCGACCCGCACGCGCCGAACGAGTTCCGCTGCAACCAGATCGTCCGCAACATCGACGCGTTCTACGCGACGTTCGACGTGCAGCCGGGCGACGGCCTGTGGCTCGACGAGGACGCCCGCGTCACCATCTGGTGACGCGCGTCCGGCGATGACGGATCCGACGCACGGGCCGGGCGGCGACGCCCCGGGCGCCCGCCACGCCGGCGGGGGCCCGGCGCGGCACCGCGGCGGCGAGACGGCGGCCGCGTTCCGCAGCGCCTTCCGCGCGCTCGGCGGGCTGGCCCTCGACGGCATGCGCGTCGCCGCCCGCGCGACCGACCTCGACACCGGGGAGGTCGTGCTCGCGGTCGACGACCACGTCGCGCTGCCCGCCGCGGGCCTCGGGCGCGTGCTCCTGCTCATCGAGCTGTCGGCGCGCATGACCGCGGGCGACCTCTCGCCGCTGCACCTGGTGGACCGCCTGCCGGAGGACGAGGGCGGCAGCGCGGGCCTCTGGCGGCACCTCGTGGTGCCGTCGCTGCCCGCGACCGACCTCGGGTCCCTCGTCGGCGCGACCGGCGATGCCGCGGCCACCAACGCGCTCCTCCGGCTCGTGGGCCTCGGCGCCGTGCGCGCCCGCGCGGAGTCGCTCGGCCTCCGGCGCACGGCCCTGCTCGACTTGGCGCGCGGATCCCGGGGGCCGGACGACGCGCCGCAGCTCTCCGTCGGATCCGCCCGCGAGCTCGCCTCGCTCTTCTCCTCGCTCGTGCACGGCGAGGTCGTGGACGAGGAGACGAGCACGCGCGTGGTGGGCTGGCTCGCGCTCAACACCGACCGGTCGCTCGTCGCGGCGTCCTTCGGGCTCGACCCGCTGGTCGAGCGCGGCGGCGAGCACGGGGTCGTGGTGGTCGACTGCACCGGGGTGGACGCGGGCGTGCGCGCCGAGGCGGGCGTGCTCCGCGGGCCGCGCGGCGCGGTCGCGTACGCCGTCATGGTGCACTTCGACGACGCCGACCTCCCGGCCCGGCTCGCGGTGCGCGACGCCCTCGGGATCGTCGGGCTCGACCTCCTGGAGCACGTGCACTGAGCCCGGCTCCCCGCGGCCGACGGACCCGGCGCCCACCGGCCGCGGATCCGCCCGGGCGTAGAGTCGGATGTCGCCCGCCACCCGCCCGGACGACGGAGGAGACCCCCGCATGACCGGCATGAACCCCGCCACCGCCAAGCGCCTCGCCCGCGACGACGTCGCGCCCGTGTACGCGGAGGTGGATGCGGCCATCGCGCGCGCCGAGATCCCCGGCACCCCGGAGTGGCAGGAGAAGGTCCGCGGCCGCATCGTCATGGTGCGCCACGGGCAGACCGAGTGGAGCGTCAACGGGCGCCACACCGGCACGACCGACATCCCCCTCACGGAGACGGGCGAGGAGCAGGCGCGCGCGGTCGGCGGCGTGCTGGCCGGCACCGACTTCGGGCTCGTGCTCGCGAGCCCCCGCTCCCGTGCGCAGCGCACGGCCGAGCTCATCGGCTACGGCGACCAGGCCGAGGTCGACGACCGGCTCGTCGAGTTCGACTACGGCGCGTACGAGGGCCGCACCACCGCCGACATCCAGTCCGAGCGCGGCCACTGGGATCTCTGGACCGACGGCGTCCCCGCGGGCGACACCCCCGGCGAGACGTCGCAGCAGGTCCGCGACCGCGTCCTCCAGGTGCTCGAGCGCGTGCTGCCCGTGCTCGAGTCCGGCCAGGACGTGCTGCTCGTCGCCCACGCGCACGTGATCCGCGCGCTCGCCGTCGCGTGGGTCGGCCTGCCCGCGGAGGCCGGCGGGATCCTCACCCTCTCCACCTCCACGCTCAGCGAGCTCGGCTTCGAGCACGGCCGCCACGCGATCATGCGCTGGAACTGCCCGGCCGACGGTTGGGCGCCGTCGCCCGTGGGCGGCAGCCGCTAGGCCAGCATCGCAGCCGACCGTGGCCCGGGATCGCGGGTCGCGGTCGCGGAGCACCCCGCCGCGTAGGATCGCCCCTCGTGGCACAGAAGAAGAAGCGCACCCGGCAGGCCCCCTCGAACTCCGCCCGAACCCGTCCGGGATCGCCCGCGGCGGCGCACTCGGGGAACCCGGCGAAGGCCCCGAAGGCCACCGCGCGCGACTGGATCTCCGGCGCCCGCATCCGCACCCTCCCGCTCGCCGTCGCCCCCGTCGCGATCGGCGCCGGGGCCGCCCGCGCGCTCGGCCCGGACGAGGGCGTCTCCCTCGGCCTGGTGCTCCTCTGCCTCGCCGTCGCGGTGCTGCTGCAGATCGGCGTCAACTACGCCAACGACTACTCCGACGGCGTCCGCGGCACCGACGACGTGCGCGTCGGCCCCGCCCGCCTCACCGGATCCGGCGCCGCGAAGCCCCGCACCGTGCTCACCGTGGCGCTCGCGTTCTTCGGTCTCGCCGCGGTCGCGGGCCTCGCGATCGTGCTCATCACCGGCCATTGGTGGCTGCTCGCGGTCGGTGCGGTCGCCATCGTCGCGGCCTACTTCTACACGGGCGGCAAGCGCCCCTACGGCTACGCGGGCCTCGGCGACGTGGTGGTCTTCGTGTTCTTCGGCCTCGTCGCCACGGCGGGCACGCAGTTCATCCTCATCGGCATGATCACGGGCGAGGGCTGGCTGGGCGGCGTCGCGGCCGGCGGGTTCGCGGCGGCCGTGCTCATGGTCAACAACATCCGCGACATCGAGCAGGACGGGAAGGTGGGCAAGCGCACCCTCGCGGTGCGGCTCGGCCCGCGCGGCTCGCGGATCGTCTACTGCATCGAGATCGCGATCGCCTACGCGGTCGTGGCCTTCTTCTTCCTCTTCTACCCGAAGGCGCTGCTGGTGCTGTTCACGCTCGTGCTGGCGCTGCCGGCCGCGATCATCGCGTGCACCGGCCGCACCCCGAAGGAGCTGATCCTCTCGCTGCAGCTCACGAGCATGGCCGCCCTCACGTTCGGCCTCGGGCTCGGGGCGGCGTTCGCGTTCTGACGTCGGCCGCGCGGCGCGCGTCGGCCGCTACTGTCAGGGGTGATCGCTCTCCTCCTCGTGACCGGCGCCCTGCTCATCTGGGCCGTCACGCACCGTCGCCTGCGCCGCATCGCCGTCAGCGGTCCGCTGCTGATGGTCATCCTCGGCGCCGTCGCCGGCTGGTTCGTCGTCGGGGAGAGCGCCCTGTTCTTCGACTCCGACGCGGCGCTCGTCGTCGCGGAGGTGGTCCTCGCCCTCCTCCTGTTCGTGGACGCCATCGACGTGAAGGGCCCGCCGCACGCCGTCCTCAGCGCGATCCCCGTGCGCCTGCTCTTCATCGCCCTCCCGCTGTCGTTGGCCTGCATCCTCGCGGTCGGCATCGCGCTCCCGCTCGGCCTGTCGCTCCCCGTCATCCTGGCCATCGCCTGCATCGCCACGCCCGTCGACTTCGCGCCCGAGACCTCCATCGTCCGGGACGCGCGCATCCCCGCCCGGGTTCGGCGGTGGCTGAACATCGAGAGCGGATACAACGACGGACTCGTGACGCCCGTGCTGCTCGCCGCGCTCGCGCTCGTGAGCCAGACGTCCGCGCGTCCCGAGAGGGATGCCGTGGCCGCGTTCCTCGCCGCCGCACCCGCGGGTCTCATCGCGATCCTCGTCGGCGGGCTGGTGGGGGTGGGAGGCGGCCGGCTGTTCCGCGTCGCCCGCGCGAGGGGCTGGGCGGACTCGCAGAGCATCCGCATCGGGTTGCTCGCCCTCCCCATCCTGACCTTCGCGTTCGCGCACGAGGTGCACGGGAACGGCTTCGTGGCCGCCTTCGTCTGCGGCGTGGCCTTCCGCCTGGCGCGGGGTCGGGAGTGGGACGAGCACAGCGAGAAGCCGCTCGTGGAGGACGTCACGTCGTTCCTCACGCTCCTGCTGTGGTTCGCGTTCGGGATCGCCGCCCTGGTGCTGTCCAGCGGCGCCGTCGACTGGTGGCCCGCCCTGCTCCTCGCGCTGTTCGCCCTCACCGTCGGACGCTTCGTCCCGGTGATGGTCGCGCTCATCGGCACGCGCTCCACCCGACGCGACCGGATCTTCATGGCCCTGCTCGGCCCCCGCGGCGCCGCGTCCATCGTCTTCGGGCTCATCGCGTTCAACGCCCTCGGCGGGTCCGACGGCTACGACGTGCTCGCGGCGACCAGCTTCATCATCGTGGGGAGCCTGCTGCTCCACGGCATCGGCGGCCCGCTGCTCATCAGCCGGTTCTACGGCACCAGGGCGGAGGCGGAGGCGAGGGCCGCGCGGCCGGGGTGATCATCCCGGTGCGCCCCGGAGGCGGGTGACGACTCTGCGCGGCGGACCGGCGTCAGCTGCGCTCGGCCTCGCCGTCGGCGCGCGGCTTCGCGGCGGCCTCGCCGTCGGCGCGGGGCTTCGCCGCGTCCACGGCCTCGGCGGGGGATGCGGTGCCGGCGGATGCGGGCCCGCCGGCCCGGCGCTCGGCCGCGTCGATGGCGGCGTCTTCGCTGTCGTCGTCCTCGACGGGACGGCGGCGTCCGGCGGCGACGGCCGCGAGATCCGCCGCCATGGCCTCGCGCTGCGTGCGCAGGAAGATGTAGGACCCGCAGAACGACACCACCGCGCCGATGACCGCGGCCAGCGGCCACAGGTCGGCGTTCACCGCGACCACGAGGCCGAACGGGATCGCGAACATGAGCACGCGGAGGACGGTGTAGACGAGCCAGTAGCGACGGGAACTCACCGGGCCAGCATAGGTCGGGCGCCTGGGCGGGACCCCGGCCAGGCGCACAGCTCGCATGCCCTTCCCGCCCGCTGGACGCCCGGCATCCTCCCCGGTTGCGGAGCTACCATCGACAGATGCCCCGCCTGCTGATCGGTCTCGCCGTCGTGATCGTGTTCTTCACGGTCTTCGTCATCGTGGACACCGCGATGACGCCGCGGACCCGCATGCGCGGCCTCCCCAAGCCGGCGTGGATCGCCGTGGTCGTCCTCGTGCCTGTCATCGGCGGCATCCTCTGGCTCACCGTCGGCAAGGACCGAACCGACCTCGCCCGCTCCTCCGGCCGTCGCCTCGGCCCGGACGACGACCCCGACTTCCTCTCGAACCTCGGCCGCGCCCGCTCGGAGCAGGAGCGCATCCGCCGCCTCGAGCAGGAGCTCGCTGACCTCGACAGCGACGGCGCCGGTCCCGACGCCGACGGCCCCGCGTCCTCGGGCGGCACGGGCACGGCCCCGCGCCCGAGCCCCGATGGCGACGAGGACCGCGGCGCCCCCGGTCGCCGGGACTCCTGACCCGGTGACCGCCGCCGACTCCCTCCCCGTCCCGTCCGCCGTCGCCCCGCCCCGCACCGGCAACCCCTCCACCGACCGCGCGCTCGCGATGCTGCTGGCGCTCGTGCGCGAGGGCGTCACCGACGTGGTGCTCTGCCCCGGATCCCGCTCCCAGGCCCTCGCGCTCGTCGCCGCCGAGCTGGAGCGCGTCCACGGCGTCCGCCTGCACGTGCGCATCGACGAGCGCGCGGCCGCGTTCCTCGCGCTCGGCCTCGGCGTCGAGTCCGGCCGGCCCGCGCCCGTCATCACCACCTCCGGCACCGCCGTCGCGAACCTGCACCCGGCCGTCCTCGAGGGATGGCACTCGGGCGTCCCGATGCTCCTGCTCACGGCCGACCGGCCCGCCGAGCTCCGCGGCATCGCCAGCAACCAGACCACGCGGCAGCCGGGCATGTTCGGCGAGCGCGTCGCGTGCGTCGACGTGCCGGCGCCCGAGGGCACCGACGACGACCTCGCGCAGGACGCGCGCATCGCCCGCGACGCCTACCGCCGGGCGCGCGACGAGCGCACGCCCGTGCACGTGAACGCGGCGTTCCGGGATCCGCTCTCGGTCGCGGTGCCCGACCTCGCCGAGGCCACCGCGGAGGCGCGCGCCGCTGCCGCCGCCGCTGACGTAACCGCCGTTGCCGCCTCCGCTGACGCACCCGCGACCCCGCCTGCCGCCGACGTCCTCGACCTCCCGCACGGCCCACGCACGCTCGTCGTCGCCGGTCACGCCGCGGGCGAGGCCGCCGAGGAGCTGGCGCGCGCCGGGGGATGGCCGCTCGCCGCGGAGATATCCAGCGGATCCCACTTCGGCCCGAACCTCGTCGTCTCCTTCCGCGAGCTGCTCGCCCGCCCCGGCTTCGGCGACCGCGTCGAACGCGTGATCGTGTTCGGCCACCCCACGCTCACGCGCGAGGTCCCGCTGCTCGTCGGGCGGGAGGGCGTCGAGGCGATCGTCGTCGGATCCACCGGCGGCGAGGACTACGACCCGCGCCACCGCGTCACCGCTCACCCCGCCGCCGTGCGCGTGGTCGGCGAGCCCGCGGATCCGGCCGACGCCCGGCGCTGGCTCGGCACCTGGGTGCAGGAGAGCCGGGCGATCCTCGACGCGGCCACCGCCGCGGAGTCCACGCCGCGCGTCCCCTCCGGCACCACGCCCGCCGAGCGTCGCGACTTCGCGAAGGCCGAGCTCGCCGCCGTGCGCGCCGACGTCACGCGCCGCAGCCTGGTGCGCGCCGTCTGGCAGGCCACCTGGCCGCACGACCGGCTCGTGCTCGGGGCGTCGCGCCTCATCCGCGAGGCCGACCGCGCGCTCCCCGGCAAGCGCGTGCGCGTGCACGCCAACCGCGGGCTCGCGGGCATCGACGGAACCATCTCCACGGGCCTCGGCATCGCGCTCGCCTCGCAGGCCGGATCCGGCACGGCCGCCGCGGGCGTCACGCGCGTGCTCGTCGGCGACCTCACGCTCCTGCACGACGTCGGCTCGCTGCTCCTCGGCACGGGCGAGCGGGTGCCGCGCATTCAGGTCATCGTCGGCAACGACGGCGGCGGCACCATCTTCGACGGCCTCGAGGTGTCCCGCACGGCCGCTCCCGACGCCATCGATCGCGTCATGTTCACGCCGCAGCGCGTGGACCTCGCGGCCCTCGCCCGCGCCTACGAGTGGACGCACCTGCGTGCCGCCACACACGGGGAGCTCGAGGCGGCGCTCACGACCGCGTCGGATGCGCCGCTGCTCATCGAGGTGCCGCTGGTCCGGTAGCGGGTCGGCCAGGGTCCGCGACGCCTCGCCGGTACCGTCGGAGGGCGGGCGCCGACCCGCGCGATCGGGGGACGCATGCTGGGCATCGCGCTCGCGCTCGGATCCGCCGTCGCGCACACCGGCTGGAACGCGCTCAGCAAGACGGGCGCGGCCGGCGGCACGGCGTTCGTGTGGCTGTGCACCGTGATCGGCGCGCTGGTCGCGATCCCCGTCGCGGTCGTGATCGTGCTCGCGCAGGGGCTCGTCCCCGCGTGGTCGTGGCTCGGCGCCGGCGCGGTGGGCGCCGTCCTGCACGGCGGCTACAGCCTGGTGCTCCAGGCCGGCTACCGGCGCGCGGAGGTGAGCGTCGTGTACCCGGTGTCGCGCGGCCTCGCGCCCGTGCTGGTCGCGGTGCTCGGCGTGATCCTGTTCGGCCAGCGCCTCGGCCTCGCCTCGGGCCTCGGGGTGCTCCTCATCGCCGTCTCGGTGCTGCTGCTCCTCGGCGACGGACCCGGCCGGGGCCCCGGGGGAGGCGTCGGCTGGGGCGCGCTCACCGGCGTCGTCATCGCCGGGTACACGCTGTGGGACGCGGCCGTGGTCGTCAGCTGGGGCATCCCGCCCGTGCCGTACTACGCGGTGGTCGCGGTGCTGCAGCTGGGCATGATCACCGTCGCCGCCCGGCGGCACCTCGGTCGTGCGGCGCTCCGCGACCGGCGCCGCCTCGGGCTGGCCGCGGCCGTCGGCGTGCTGATGCCGCTCTCCTACGTGCTCAGCCTCCTCGCGCTGGAGCACGCGCCCGTCGGCGAGGTCGCGGCGCTGCGGAGCACGAGCATCGTCCTGTCGGGGGTCGTCGCGTGGATCGCGATGGGTGAGCGGGTGAGTGTCCGCCGGCTCGCGTCGACCGCGCTCGCGACCGGTGCGGTCCTGCTGATCGCGGTGTCGGCGACCTGAGGCGGCCGGCTGGGCGGAGTCCGCGTCGCGCCGTCGGACGTCAGGCCGGGAGCGAGCCCCGCCACGTCCGCAGCGCCTCGCGCTCCGGGTCCGTGAGCCCGGCCGCGGCGAAGAGCGCGTCGAGGTCGATCCCCGCCATCGCCTCGCGGAACGCCCCCTCGCTCGTGGTGCCGCGCTCGGCGAGGAAGTCCGCGATCGCGGGCTCCAGGTCCTGCTCGCCGGAGTTCGCCGACCGCTCCGGGCCCAGGCGGATCGTGGCCAGGTAGTCGTCGACGATGTCGTCCGGCTCGGCACCCACGGCGAGGAGCAGCAGCAGCGCGATGAGGCCCGTGCGGTCCCGGCCGGCGCCGCAGTGGAAGAGGACGCCGCCGGCGGGGGCGTGCGCGATGGCCCGCAGCGCGGATCCGGCGCGCTCCGGCAGCGCGGCGAGGTGCGGCAGGTAGTAGAGCGGCGTGCCGACGAGGCCGGTGTCCCAGTAGGGCACCCAGAAGTCCGGGTGGTCGTCGAGGCCGTCGAGGTCGACGTGCACCACCTGGATCCACTCGGGCCGTGGACGCGAGTCGCGGGCGCGCTCGAGCGGCTGGCGGAGGTCGAGCACCGTGCGGAAGCCGAGCTCGCGCAGGCGCTCCCAACCGGCGTCGGTGATGAGGTCGGCGTCCTCGCAGCGGGCGAGGACGCCCGTGGGGGTCGTGCCGCCGGAGCGGAGGCGGATGCCGCCGAGGTCGCGGGCGTTCACGAGGCCGTCGATCGGGAGGGTGCGGTCGGATGCGGTCATCGGCCGAGTCGACCACGGGGACCGGCCGCGTCGCGTCTGACGAGCGAGTGATCCTCGTCGATCCGGCGGCGGACCCCTCCTAGCCCAGCGCCTCCACGACCGGCCGGAACTTCATCGCCGTCTCGGCGCGCTCGCGCTCGGGGTCGGATCCCGCGACGATGCCCGCGCCCGCGTGCGCGACGATGCCGCCTGACGGATCCACCTGCGCGCCCCGCAGCGCGATGGCCCACTCGCCGTCGCCGTCCGCCGCGACCCAGCCGACCGGCCCGGCGTAGCGCCCGCGGTCGAAGGGCTCGAGCTCGGCGATCAGCTCCAGCGAGGCGGCCGTGGGGTGCCCGGCGACCGCGGCGGTCGGGTGCAGGGCGCCGACGAGGTCGAGCGACGAGGATCCGTCGCCCAGCGTGCCCGTGACGTCGCTCGCCAGATGCCACAGGTTCGGCAGCTTGAGCGTGAAGGGCGCGTCGGTGGTGGAGAGGTCGCGGCTGTGCGGGCGGAGCGCGTCGAGGACGCTGTCGCGCGCGAACGCGTGCTCCTCGTTGTCCTTGGGGGAGGCGGCGAGGCCCGCCGCCGCGGCGGCGTCGGCCCGGGCGTCCGCGCCGCGCGACACCGTGCCGGCGAGGACGCGCGCCCCGACCGTGCCGCGGCCCACGCGCACGAGCGTCTCGGGGCTCGCGCCGATGAGGCCGTCGACCGCGTAGGTCCAGCAGTCGGGGTAGCCGAGCGCGAAGCGGCTGAGCGCGAGGCGGAGGTCGCCGCCGAGGGGGAGGCGGCCCACGAGGTCGCGCGCGAGCACGACCTTCTGCACCTCGCCCGTCCCGATGGTGGCGACGGCGCTCGCGACGGCTCGCTCGTAGTCGTCGGGACCCATGGATCCGGGCCGCAGGTGCAGGCGGTACTCGGCGCCGGAGCGCTCGGGCACGGGGACGGAACCCGCGGCGAGGCCGTCGAGCGGGGAGGCGACGTCGCCGTCCTCCTGCTCGGCCAGCCGGATCCGCGTGACCCACGACACCCCGTCGCGCCGGCCGACGACCACGCGCGGCACCACGAGCACGCTGGCCGCCGCGGAGTCGTCCGCGAACGCGAAGGCGCCGAACGCGATGAGGCCCGTGCCGGGGATCCCGAGTGGATCCGTCACGGTCGCGGCGGCGGCCACCTCGCGCCATGCGGCGGCGGCGTCGCGCACGCGGTGGGGCCCGGTGAACTCGAGCCGGAGCGCCTCGCCGATGCCGCCCATCCCGGATCCGTGCCGCAGCCACAGGAGCGGGTGCCGGGCGTCGAGGAGGGGGACGAGCCGGGCGATGGAGTCGACGGGGGTGGTGTCGACGAGGAGCGCTCGGACGCGGGTGGCGGTCACGGATGCCAGCCTACCGCCGGGGATCCGGGCCTCCCCGGGGAGCCGGCGCCCCCGTCGGCGACCCCTCGCGACCCCCGCCGCCCCCGACCCCTGTTCGGCCCCTGGGCATCCGGCCGCCGCCCACCGCGTGCCCAGCGCGCCCGAATAGACTGAACGGGTGATGCGCGCAGACCTCAGCAAGAAGCCCGGCCAGGTGTCGGCGATGTTCGACGAGGTGTCGAGCGCGTACGACCGCACGAACACCCTCCTCTCGGTCGGCAACGACCAGCTCTGGCGGGTCGCCACCACGCGGGCCGTCGCGCCCGTCGCGGGCGAGCGGATCCTCGACCTCGCCGCGGGCACCGGCACCTCGAGCGCCGCGCTCGCCGCGTCCGGCGCCCACGTCGTCGCCGCCGACTTCTCCGAGGGCATGCTCGAGGTCGGTCGCCGCCGCCACGCGGGGAACCCGCGCATCGAGTTCGTCCACGCGGACGCCACCGGCCTCCCCTTTGACGACGACTCCTTCGATGCCGTCACCATCTCCTTCGGCCTCCGCAACGTCGTCGAGCCGAAGAAGGGCCTCGACGAGCTGTTCCGCGTGCTCAAGCCCGGCGGCCGCATCGTCATCTGCGAGTTCAGCACCCCGCCCGTGCCGCTCGTCCGCCGCGGCTACGACCTCTACATGAAGGCCGTCGCGCCCTCGCTCGTGAAGCTCGTGAGCTCCAACGCCAGCGCGTACGAGTACCTCAACGAGTCGATCCAGGCCTGGCCCGACCAGGAGACGCTGAGCTCGTGGCTGCGCTCGGCTGGATTCTCGTCGGTCGAGCACCGTAACCTCACAGCGGGGATCGTCGCGCTGCACCGCGGCGTCAAGCCCGTCGGCCGCCACGCCGCGGCTCCCCGGCCCGCCGCGTCCTGACCGGCGCGTGACCCACCACAGACAAGGTCGCCCATCATGAGTCCGAGCATCCCGCTCGCCCGCCGCGGCACCTCCGTCGCCTCCCATGCCAGCCTCACCGAGCGCCTCTTCGCGTCGTCGGGCGACCGCCGCATGGCCCGCAGCATCGACGACGGCCTCGCCCTCGTCGAGGAGCAGCTCCTCCGCGAGGTCCGCTTCGCCGACGACGTGGCCGACGTCACCACGCGCTACCTGCTCGACGCGGGCGGCAAGCGCGTGCGCCCGATGCTCGCCCTCCTCATCGCCCAGCTCGGCGAGGGCAACACGCAGCAGGTGGTGGACGCGGCGGTCGCCATCGAGATCACCCACCTCGCGTCGCTGTACCACGACGACGTCATGGACGAGGCGGACATGCGCCGCGGCGTCCCGAGCGCGCAGGCCGTGTGGGGCAACTCCATCGCCATCCTCGCGGGCGACCTGCTCTTCGCGCGCGCCAGCAAGATCGTCGCCGACCTGGGGCCGCGCGCCATCCGCCTCCAGGCGGCCACCTTCGAGCGGCTCGTGCTCGGCCAGCTGCACGAGACCATCGGCCCGCGCGAGGGCCAGGACCCCATCGAGCACTACCTCGACGTCCTGGCCGACAAGACCGGCTCCCTCATCGCGTGCGCCGCGCAGATGGGCGTCATCTACTCGGGCGCGGATCCCGAGCTCGAGTCGGCCGTCGTCGCGTTCGGCGAGCGCACGGGCGTGGCCTTCCAGCTCGTCGACGACGTGCTCGACCTCGCCGACCAGCCCGAGGAGACCGGCAAGCTCGCCGGCACCGACCTGCGCGCGGGCGTCGCCACGCTGCCGCTGCTCTACCTGACCCGCCTCGCGGCCACCGACCCGGACGCGGCGGCGCTGCTCGCCCGCATCCAGCGCGACGTGGAGCACGAGGAGACGCCCGAGACCGAGGCCGACCTCACCGCCGCCATCGCGGAGCTCCGCGACCACGAGGTCACGGCGCGCACCATCGCGGAGGCCCACCGCTGGGCCGCCGAGGCGGTCGACGCGCTCGCGCCCCTCCCGGAGGGCCCGGTGAAGAAGGCGCTCACGCGCTTCGCCGACACCATCGTCGAGCGCACGCGCTAGCTGCCGCTCGTCCCCGCCGGCTCTCGCGGGGATCCGCATCACCACGCCCCGACGGCCGGCACGGGACGACGACGACGAACGAAGAGGACACCAGTGACCAAGCTGAGGCTGGCCATCGTGGGCGCAGGGCCCGCGGGCATCTACGCGGCCGACATCATCCTGAAGGCCGAGAAGCAGTTCGACGTCTCCATCGACCTCTTCGAGCGGCTCCCCGCGCCCTACGGCCTGGTCCGCTACGGCGTCGCGCCCGACCACCCGCGCATCAAGGGCATCATCGGCGCGCTGCGCGACGTGCTCGACCGCGGCGACATCCGCATCTTCGGCAACGTCGACTACGGCCGCGACATCACGCTGGAGGACCTGCAGAAGCACTACAACGCGGTCATCTTCTCCACGGGCGCGATCCGCGACGCCGAGCTCGACATCCCCGGCATCGACCTGCCGGGCTCGTACGGCGCGGCCGACTTCGTGAACTGGTTCGACGGCCACCCGGACTTCCCGCGCGACTGGCCGCTCGAGGCCCGGGAGGTCGCCGTCATAGGCAACGGCAACGTGGCGCTCGACGTGGCGCGGATGCTGTCGAAGCACGCGGACGACCTGCTGCCCACCGAGATCCCCGACAACGTCTACGCCGGCCTCAAGCGCTCGCCCGTCACCGACGTGCACGTCTTCGGCCGCCGCGGACCGGCGCAGGTCAAGTTCACGCCGCTCGAGCTCCGCGAGCTCGGCGAGGTGCCCGACGTCGACGTGATCGTCTACGACGAGGACTTCGGCGTGGATCCCGCCGCCGAGGAGGCCGCGAAGACCAACAAGCAGGTCATGGTCATCAGCCGCGTGCTGGAGAAGTGGCGCACGCGCGAGACCGGATCCGCGTCCCGCCGCCTGCACCTGCACTTCTACTCGCGCCCCGCGGAGGTGCTCGCGTCCGACGACGCCGAGCCCCGCGTCGCGGCCCTGCGCATCGAGCGCACCCGGCCCGACGGCACGGGCGGCGTGGAGGGCACGGGCGAGTTCCGCGACGTGCCCGTGCAGGCGGTCTACCGCGCGGTCGGCTACTTCGGCTCGCCCGTCGACGGGATCCCGTTCGACGAGCGCCGCGGCGTCATCCCGAACCACGAGGGCCAGGTGCTCGACCTGGACAACGCGCGCATCCCGGGCGTCTACGCCACGGGCTGGATCAAGCGCGGCCCCATCGGCCTCATCGGGCACACCAAGTCCGATGCCATGGAGACCGTCTCGCACGTGCTCAACGACCAGGGCGACTGGTGGACCCCCGAGGCGCCCGAGGAGCAGGCGATCGTCGACCTCCTCGCGGAGCGCGGCATCGACTACACCGACCTCTCCGGCTGGCACGCGCTCGACGAGCACGAGATCGCCCTCGGCGCCCCGCACGGGCGCGCGCGCATCAAGGTGGTCGAGCGCGCGGAGATGCTGGAGGCGTCCCGGTCGCAGCGGTCCGCCTGATCCGCCTCCCCTGATCGACGCCGACGGGCGCCCGCGGTCCTCCCGCGGGCGCCCGTCCGTCGTCCGTCCCCAGGTCGCGGGCCGCGAGCCCGGGCTGCGCGGGGGAGCCCCTAGGGTCGCCGCGTGATCCCCGCCCCCGCGTTCCTCGTCGCGGCCGGCAGCGCGGGCGCTGTCGTGGGCGCCGTGTCCCCGCGCCTCGCCCGCGTCGCCCTCGCCGGCGGGCGCCGCGCGGACGGCCTCGAGGCCCGCCCGCTCCATCCGCTCCCCGGCCTCGGACGCACCGCCGCGGTCGTGGCGGCGGTCGTCACGGGGATCCTCGCGGCCCTCGTGCTCGCGGAGACCCCGCCCGCGCGCCTCCCGCCCGCGCTGCTGCTCGTGGCCGTCGGCCCCGTGCTCGTGCTCGCCGACCTCGCCGCCCACCGTCTGCCGGACCGGGCCACGGCTCCCGCGGCGGTGGCGGCGTCGGCCCTGGCGCTCGTCACGGGCGGATCCGGGCTCCTGCTGCAGGCGGTCGGATGCGGAGCCGCCGCCGTCGTCGTGCTCGCGCTCCTGCAGGCCGCGACCGCCGGCGGCCTCGGCTCGGGCGACGTGAAGCTCGCGGGCGTCCTGGGTCTTGCGCTCGGGCAGCTGGGGCTCGCGCACGTCGCCCTGGGCCTCGCGGTGGGCACGCTCCTCGGCGGCGTCGCCGCGCTCGCCCTCCTGGTCGGGGGCCGCGCGCGGGCGTCGACGGCCGTCCCGTTCGGCCCGTGGCTCGTGCTCGGCGCGCTCCTGGTGGCCGGCGCTCCCACTACGCTCGCGTGAGCGTGCGACGACCCCGGCCGATGATCGTCTGTGCGTGGGTCCCCTCGCGCTACGAGAGGCGTACGGTGGAGGAAGTGTCCAAGACCCCGGCATCGACGTACTGACGATCCAGAGGAAATGACATGGCACAGAGATCGCTCGCACTCCTGGAAGACGAGACGGGAGTCCTCCTGGCGGCCGCCTCGCGCGCGGTGGTCTCGCTCTACCGGCCGCTCCTGCAGCCGCTCAACCTCACGCATCCCCAGTACCTGGTGCTCCTGGCGCTCGACATGGAGGAGCCGCAGGCCGTCGTCGACCTCGCGGAGAAGCTGCACCTCACGCCCGGCACGCTCTCGCCGCTGCTGAAGCGCCTCGAGGTCTTCGGCTACGTCACCCGCTTCCGCGACACGACCGACGAGCGCCGCCTCTCGGTCGGCCTCACCGACGCCGGGCGCGACATGCTCCCCGTCATCTGGCGGGTCGGCGACCAGGTCCGCCGCGACATCGCGGGTGACGACGCCGACGGCGCGTCGGGTGACTCGCAGCTGCACGCGCTCCTGCAGGCCGTGCTCGAACGTGCCATCGCTCACGAGCAGGCGGATCCGCGGGCCGACAGCACCGCGACCGCGGACGACTGACCCCGGCGCGACCGGCCCTCGCGGGTGCGGCGCCCTCGGCGGCTACTGCACGCCCGAGGTCAGCCGCGCGAGATTGTCGAGCACGGTGCTGAAGCGCGTGCGGCGGCTCCACTCGTCGAGGGTCAGCTCGCGGCTGCGTGCCCGGTAGCCGTCCTCGACGCGGCGCATCTCGCGCACGAAACCGGGGCCGCGCACCATCAGCGACACCTCCATGTTGAGGCTGAACGACCGCATGTCCATGTTGCTGGAGCCGATGACGGCCACGTCGTCGTCGATCGTGAAGTGCTTGCTGTGCAGGATGTAGGGCGCCCGGTACATCCAGATGCGCACGCCCGCGTTGAGCAGCTCCTCGTAGTAGGAGCGCTGCGCGTGGTAGACGACGGGCTGGTCGCCGATCTCGCTCACGAACAGCTCCACCGAGAGCCCGCGCTGCACGGCGGTCGTGATGGCGTACCGCATCGAGTCGTCGGGCACGAAGTACGGCGACGTGATGACGATGCGCTCCTGCGCGTAGTAGAGCAGCGCGTTGAACAGGCGCAGGTTGTTCTCGCCGGGGAACCCGGGGCCGGACGGGACGACCTGGCAGTCGAGCGCCTCGTCGTCGCCCGTCGCGGCGATCTCGATCGGCTCGGTCTCGCGCACCAGCAGCTGGTCGGTCTCCGCGTACCAGTCGGTGATGAAGATCGCGTTGAGGCCGCTGACGATCGGGCCCTCGAGCCGGGTCATGAGGTCCTGCCACTTGAGGCCGCGCTTGCGGTTGACGACCTTGTTGTAGCTGCGGTGCACCATGTTCTGCGAGCCCATGAAGCCCACGCGGCCGTCGACGACGAGCACCTTGCGGTGGTTGCGGAGGTCGGGCCGCTGGTACCGCCCGCGCAGCGGCTGCACGGGGAGCATCAGGTGCCAGAGCGCGCCGATCTCGGTGAGCTTGCGGGTGGTGCGCCGGTAGCCGGGCGAGCGCAGCGACGCGATGTGGTCGAGCAGCACGCGCACGGTCACGCCGCGCTGCACCGCGCGCTCGAGCGCGTCGAAGAACGGGGCGCTGGTCACGTCCCAGGCGAGGATGTAGAACTCGACGTGCACGTACCGCGTGGCCTTCTCGACCTCGTCGGTCATGGCCTGGATGGACTCGTCGTAGTGGCTGTAGAGCTTCGCCCGGTTGCCGCCGACGAGCGGCATCGACCCCAGGGTGAGGTTGAGCTCCACGACGGAGTCGAGCCACGACGGCCAGGAGTGCTCGCGGGTGACCCGCTCGATGCCCTCGGTCGACTCGACGATGAACCGGTTGATCTCCTGCTGCTTCTCGCGCCGCCGCTTGGGCAGCCGCGTGGATCCGATGAGCAGGAACAGGAAGATGCCGAGGTACGGCAGGAAGAAGATGGCCATCAGCCACGCCATCGCGGTGGACGGCCGGCGGTTGCGGGGGATGACGAGCAGCGCCACCACGCGCACGATGAAGTCGACGACGACCGCGAGCCCCGCGAGGACGAGGGTGGTCATCGAGGGATCCATCAGGCGGAGTCTAACCGGCGGGAGCGCTCCGCCGACGGGCCCGGCGCGCGGCGGACGCGGCCGGCTCGGGCGACCGGCGGCCGCCCGCGGGCACGCGGATCAGCGGAAGTTGACGAACTGCAGGTCGAGATCCACGTCGGCGCCCTTCAGCAGCGCGATGGTCTGCTGCAGCTCGTCGCGGCTCTTGCTCGAGACGCGGAGCTCGTCGCCCTCGACGCGGCTCTTGATGCCCTTGGGGCCCTCGTCGCGGATGATCTTGCCGAGCTTCTTCGCGTTCGCCTGGTCGATGCCCTGCTTGAGGGTGACCTCGATCCGGTACTCCTTGCCGGAGGCGAAGGGCTCGCCCTCCTCCAGGCTCTTGAGGCCGATGCCGCGCTTGATCATCTTCGACTGCAGCACGTCGAGGATCGCCTTCACGCGCTCCTCGCTGGAGGCCTTCATGAGGATGGTGTCGCCGCTCCACTCGATGGAGGCGCCCACGTTCTTGAAGTCGTAGCGCTGCTCCACCTCCTTCTGGGTCTGGTGGACGGCGTTGTCCGCCTCCATGCGGTCGACCTTGCTGACGACGTCGAACGAGCTGTCCACGATGGACTCCTTCCGTTGGCTGTGTCGAGGGTAACGGCAGGAGGCCGGAGTCGCGACGCGGAGCGTCGAGCGGCTCTGCGAGGTGAATCGCCGCGCTCGCGGAACGTGGATACCCGGCCGGGCGGAGGCATCGGATTCGGACCGACTGCGTGATGTCGGTGCGGGAACGGCTATTCCTGCGCCTCGGGAAGCTGTCCCATCCGGGAATTCCGGGCCCCAAGGAAAAAGAGGGGGGCGAGGTATTCAGGTGCGTGCATCCGGACATCCACGCCGTGTGTGGATATCTCGCCCCCACGCCCCGCCACCGCCTTTACCGTGCACACAGGACGCATCAGGAGGGGTTCACATTGAGGATTGCGATCAGGGGTCCGGGTTTCGGGGGAGCTGCGGGGTGATGGACATAGAGGCCATCGCGTCCACCGCCCGAAGTGGAGCTTTCGGATATGGGGGAGTCCGCCGCCGGGGAGTCCGGCGCGGTGCCGACGAGCATCGTCGGGGCCCGGCCCCCCGGGCTTCCGGCAGGGTCCTCACGTTCCCGCCTCGGCTCCGTGGATATGGGACCGTTCCCGTGTCGAACCACTCGGACGCAGCCCCAGCCGGCGCCCGACATCCATGTGCGAGTGGCACCGTCTCGGGAGTCAGCTGCCCAAGGAATGCCGACACCGAAGACGCCGATCCGAGTCGGTGGCTCCTGGCCGCCCAGAGCAGCGCCAGCGGCTCGATGTCAGGCGATTCCGGTGGGTCGGTGTTCAGCGACCCGGACGCTGACGGTGCGAATCCGAACGGAGTCACTGCGTACGGAATCATCTCGGCCCGAGACATGGACGACGTCCACGAGCTCCATCACGTCGATATGTCGCGGATCCGCCCATGTCCGGCGCCGGCAGAGCCGCGTCCGTGGCGTGTGCGGCACGGCACGGTCATGCCGCACCGATGCGTCCCACCTCGAAGAGAACCTGCGCATCACGCGCGATCACGCACAGGAACAAGGAGTTTCACATGAGAAGTCGAACAGTCGGGAAGTGGACCCTCGCCGGCGCCGCGGGCGTCATCATCGTGAGCGCCCTCTCGGTGGGGGTGGCGCATGCCGGTGAGGAGAAGGGGCCGTCGACCGGCGATGAGGGGGCGGGGTCGACGCCCGCCGGTGATCGGTCCGCGGAGCTCGTGGTGGAGCAGCCGGATCCGTCGTCGTCGGACACGCCCTCGGACGACGGGACGTCGTCGCCCGACGCGTTCGCCCTCTCGCTGCCCGGAGACGGAACGGACGACGTCGTCGATCCGGCCACGGTCCCCGGGGGCATCTTCCACGGCTCAGGGGCTGCGGTGGTCTCCACCCGTGTCGACGACACCGTGCTCTCCGGCTTCAGCGAGGACACCGGCATGCAGGTGCTGACGCGTGTGCCGTCGGCGGATTCGGCGAGGGAGTACCGCTTCTCCGTCAACATCCCGGACGGCTTCCATGCGGTCGTCCGCGACGACGGCTCCGTCGCGGTGGAGGACGCGGACGACCAGGTGGGGACGCGGTTCCTCGTTCCGGAGGCCGTGGATGCGAACGGTGCGGCGGTCGACGCGGTCCTCCGCGTGGACGGTTCGGACATCATCGAGTCCGTGGCTCCGGCGCCGGATGCCGCGTTCCCCGTGGTCTCCAGCCTTGAGCAGTCGATGGACGGCGATGCCGAATAGAGCGGCTGGACAGCGATCGCGTGTTCGGGGGCACCCAGTCGCTCTTCCGCCGGACGGACCACCACGAAGCCGGGCTCTGCACGGCGGGGTTCGTGATGGCCGAGAGGGGTCTCCGGGCGCATGCCAGCCCGACGGAGCGGGTGCCCATCCGGCACACCCGCGGTCCCTCCGCGACCTCCCTGCCACACGACACGCACATCCATCGCACGACCACGCCCAGACAGGAGTCCCACATGCCACGACCATCGATCGCGACGACGACCAGCGCAGGTGCCGCTGGCGCCCTCATCACGGGAGCCGACCTATGAGACGCCTCGGCCTCTGGGGCCGGTTGTCCTCCGCCCTGGTCATCCTGGCGCTGGTCTCGGGGCTCGGCATGGTGGGCGCGGATCGAGCCTCGGCGACCGAGCCGGAGCGTCTGAACGGCGACCGCATCGTCGGCGGCACGCAGCTGCAGGTCCTCAACGCGAGCTCTCGACAGACGAAGAGCTGCACGGCGGGGTTCGTCCTGACGAAGCGGGGGCTCCGGGCGAACGCCACCCCCTACGAACGGGCCACGCGGTATGTCACCACCACCGCGCACTGCGGCGATCGCTATGACCGGGTCGACGTCAACGGCCACATGGTCGGGGAGGTCTCGTGGGTGTCGAACGCCTACGACATGATGATCGTCACCGTGCCCCCCAAGGCCGTGCCCATGCGGCATCACACCGGGTCGGGTTCCCACACCGTGTACTACATCAACTACCACTACGAGCCGCGTGCCTTCAGTGCCGTGCTCACCTATTCGCAGCGCCTCCGCGCCGTCGGCGCCGTCCCCGTCCTGCAACTGGCGGAGGAGATGCCCGCGAACGTGAACTGGGCCTGTCACAGCGGGGCGACCACGGACTACAGCTGTCTCTGGTCGAAGTACGGGAATCCCGGGGCGTACTTGAGGACGCTGCGGAACTCCCTCAGCGGAGCCGCCCCCGGCGACTCCGGCGCTCCCATCTTCAGCGACCCGAACGCCGACGGCGCGGACACCGCAGGCGTCACGGTCTACGGGATCCTCCACGGCGGGATGCAGGAATCCCAGCCCCATTACGACTCGAGGGTCATGTACTACGTGCCTCTGACGGGATTCATCTCGGAGATGCAGTACACGTACGCATTGGCCCCTTCGTCGTGACGGTCGGCGACGGTGCGGATCGCCGCTCGGCGACGCCGGTGACGCCGGGGAACAGCTAGGCGCCCGTCGTCAGCCCCGGTCGCGCCCGTCGAGGCCGGATCCACCGCACCGCCGTCGTCCGCCGTGCGCGTGTCTCGGCGATGCGGCGGCGGCCCGGGCCGGGATTTCGGTTCCCGGGCCGACGCCCGCTATCATCGACGAGCGTCTCCGGTCCGTGATCACACAGGTCGGGTGCGCATGGCGAGTTACCCTAGCGGCCAAAGGGATCTGACTGTAAATCAGACGGCTCAGCCTTCGGGGGTTCGAATCCCTCACTCGCCACCGCACGGAACGGCCCCGCTCGCGCGGGGCCGTTCGTCTGCCCCGCCGCATCCGTCGGGGCCCGCCCGCGCGGGCAGCGTCGCCCGCGCGCCCGACGACCTGGATCCACCACCGATGTTCCCCGCCGCCCCCGGCCCCTCGACGCGTGCCCTCGGCACCTCCGGAGTCGTCGTCTCCACCCTCGGCCTCGGCACGAGCGGCTTCGGCTGGACCGCCGACCGCGACGAGGCGTGGGCGATCCTCGACGCCTACCGCGAGGAGGGCGGCACGTTCGTCGACACCGCCTCGTCCTACTCGCAGTGGGTGCCCGGGCACGCGGGCGGTGAGTCGGAGGCGATCATCGGCGGCTGGCTGGCCGCGCGCGGCTGCCGCGACGAGGTCGTCGTCGGCACCAAGGTCGGCAAGAGCCGGGACGCGCCGGGCACGTCCGCCGCGTCCGTGCGTCGCGGGGTCGACGCGTCGCTGCGACGCCTCCGGACGGACCACGTCGACGTCGTGCACGCGCACCTCGACGACACCCGCACCCCGCTCGAGGAGACCGTCGCCGCGCTGTCCGACCTCGTGAAGGACGGCAAGGCGCGGCTCGTCGGCGTCTCGGGCTTCACCCCCGAGCGACTGGAGCAGGCCCTCGCGCTGGCGCACGCATCCGGCGCCGTGCCCGTCGGCGTGGTGCAGGAGGAGTACAGCCTGCTCGCCCGCGACCGCGCGGAGGGCCGGATGCAGGCCGTCGTCCGCCAGGAGGGCGTCGGCCTCGTCGCGCACAGCGTGCTCGCGAAGGGCTTCCTCACGGGCAAGTACCTGCCGGGCGCGCCCGCGGTGCCGTCCGCCCGCGCGCTCGACGCCGAGCAGTACATGACGCCGGGCGGGCACGCCACGGTGCGGGCCGCCGAGGAGGTCGCCCGGCTCCGCGGCGTCACCGTCGCCCAGGTCGCCATCGCGTGGGTGCTCGGGCGGCGCGGGGTGGCGAGCGCGCTCGTGGGCGCGCGGACGGCGCGGCAGATCCGGCAGCTGATGCCCGCCGGGCAGCTCGTGCTCGACGACGAGGAGGTGTCGCGCCTCGCGTCGGCGGCCGCGCGCGCGGCGCGGGACGACATCGCCTGATCCCAGGGGCCACGGAGGGGCGCCCCCTATTTTGGGGCGCCCACCGTCCCGACATCGAGGAGATCTGTCATGCCCCGAGACCGGCCCCACGGCGCGTACGTCGCCGCCCTGCTCGTCCTGACCGCCGCCACCGGAGCCATCGACGGCGTCAGCTACCTCGCCCTCGACCGCGTGTTCACCGGCAACATGACGGGCAACGTCATCTTCATCGGCTTCGGCCTGGTGGGCGTCGCCGGCGTCCCCGTGCTCAACAACCTGGTCGCGCTGCTCGCCTTCATGGCCGGCGCGGTGCTCGCGGCTCGCATCACCTGCCGCGCGCCCGCGGACCTGCGCCTGCCGAGGTCCGCCGTCTGGATCCTCGTCACGGGCACCGCGCTCACCTTCGCGCTCGCGGGGGTGTGGTTCGCGGTCGGCACGCTCGACAAGGGCGTGATGATCGTCATCACCGGGCTGTTCTCGCTGCTGCTCGGCGCGCAGGCGGCCGCCGTGAAGAGAATCGGCTTGCCCGACCTCTCCACCGTGGTCGTGACGATGACCGCCGTGAGCCTGTCGGCGGACAGCCGCATCGCCGGCGGCTCGGGCGCTGCGTGGGCCCGCCGCTTCGGCGCGATCGCGAGCATGGCCATCGGCGCGTTGGTCTCCGCGCTCATCACCACGCGCATCGGCGCCCCGTGGGCGCTGCTCGTGGCGGGCGCGCTCATGGCCACGGGGGTCGGGATGCTGGTGAACGCGCGCCGACTCGACCGGAAGCACGTGCGGGAGGGCGCCGCAGGCGCGTGACGCCCGACACGGCCCGCATAGGGTGAGGGGATCCGCCGCCCGAACGCCGAGGAGATCCGCCCGTGTCCCGTCCCTGGCCCGAGGGCTCCTACATCGCCGCGCTGCTCGTGATGACCACCGCGACCGGCGCCATCGACGGCGTGAGCTACCTCGCGCTCGACCGCGTCTTCACCGGCAACATGACCGGCAACGTCCTCTTCATCGGGTTCGGCCTGGTGGGCGTCGCCGGCATCCCCGTCCTCAACAACCTCGTCGCGCTCGTGGCCTTCATGCTCGGGGCGGTGATCGCGTCCCGCATCACGCGGCGCGCGCCGACCGACGTGCACCTGCCGCGCTCGTCCGTCGGGATCCTCGTCACCGGCACCCTGCTCACCCTCGCGCTCGCCGTGGTCTGGCTCGTGGTCGGCGCGCTCGACACGGGCGTGATGATCGCGATCACGGGCTTCCTCGCGCTGCTCCTCGGCGCGCAGGCGGCGGCCGTGAAGAGCATCGGCCTCCGCGACCTCTCCACCGTCGTCGTGACCATGACGATGGTGAACCTCTCCTCCGACAGCCGCGTGGCCGGCGGAACGGGCGCCGCGTGGGCCCGCCGCATCGGCGCGATCGTCTGCATGGGGCTCGGCGCGCTCGTGGCCGCGCTCATCACCACGCACGTCGGCGGCGCGTGGGCGCTGCTGGCGGCGGGCGGCCTGATGGTGCTGGGCGTCGCCCTGCTGTGGAACGCGCGGCGCGTGGAGCGGAAGCGGCTCGACGAGGGCGGGACGGCGACCCCGGCGGTCGACGAGCGCACGGGCGTCGCCCCCGCCTGATCAGCTCCCCGGGGTCCGCCGTCCGTCCCGCGGTCCCGCCCCTGAGCGCTCGGCGCGGTGACCCGCGCCCCTCTGGCAGGGTGGATCCATGACCTCCCCCGGCGACGCCGCGCTCCTGACCATCGCCCGCGACATCGCGACCCGCGCCGGGGAGCTCGCGCTCCGCCGCCGCCGCGAGGGCGTCGAGGTGGCCGAGTCGAAGTCGAGCCCCGAGGACATCGTCACGCACACCGACCGCGAGACCGAGGACCTCATCCGGCAGGCGCTCCGGGACGTGCGCCCCGACGACGGCTTCCTCGGCGAGGAGTCCGAGGGCACCTCCGGCACGTCGGGCCTCACCTGGGTCGTCGACCCGATCGACGGCACCGTCAACTTCCTCTACGGCATCCCCGCGTGGGCCGTGAGCGTCGCCGTGGTCGAGGGCGAGGCGGATCCGCTCACCTGGACCGCGCGCGCCGGCTGCGTCGTGAACCCCACCCTCGGCGAGGTCTACACGGCGACCGCCGGCGGCGGCGCCGAGCTCGACGGGCGCGCCATCGCGGTCAACGCGGGCGTCCCCCTGTCGCTGGCGCTCGTCGGCACCGGCTTCTCCTACGGCGCCTCGACGCGGATCCGGCAGGGCCGCGTGATCACCGACCTCCTCGGCGAGGTGCGTGACATCCGCCGCATCGGCGCCGCGTCGCTCGACCTCTGCAACGTGGCCGCGGGCCGCACCGACGCCTACTTCGAGCGCGGCCTCAAGCCGTGGGACCACGCTGCGGGCGCGCTCATCGCCGCGGAGGCGGGTGCGCGGGTGACCGGGATCGGCGGCGGTCCCGCCTCCGCCGAGCTGCTGATCGCGGCGGATCCGGACCTCGCGCGCGCCCTCGAGGAGCGGCTGGATGGGCCGGACGCCTAGCCCCCCGAGGCCCGCGCGCGCATCCCCCGGGTGGCGTGAATCCCTCCCAGCGGTTAGCCTTTACCGATCCGTTACATCGCGACCGGGTTCGATCCGGTCGCACGCGCACGCCCCGACCCCCGTCGACCGGCCCGCGCAGCACACTGTCCCTCGCACTAGGAGCTCCACGATCCTGTCCGTCCTCCGCGCCTCGCGTGCCCCCCAGTCCTCCGTCCGGCGGCTCTCGTGCTGACCCCTGACGAGACCGCAGGGGTCGTCTACCCGACGCGACGCGAGCGACGCGAGGCCGAGCGCCGAGCGGCGGAGGCGGCGCTCGCCCCTCGGGCGGATGCGCAGGACGCACCCCAGCCCGAGCCGACGCCCGCCGCCACCGAGGCCCCCGCCGCTCCCCGCATCGCCCCCGTCGCCGTCGAGGCCCCCGCCGCGCCGACCACGCACCTCCCCGCGGACGCCGAGCCCGCCGCTGTCGCCGCCTCCGCCGACGACGTGCCGCTCGCGACCCGCGCCCGTCGGATCCGCAGCGCCGCGTCCGCCGCGTCAGACGCGCGCCGCTCCTCCTTCGTGCACGCGAAGCGCGCGAGCGTCCCCTCCGCCGCGCCGCACGTCCGGGTCCGAGGCCGCCGCGTCCCCGCCTCCTCGCGTCCCGCCCTCGCGGCGCCGTCGCCCGAGTCCACCGCCGGCCGCCGCCGCTCGAACGCCTCGCGCGGCCTCACGCTCCTGACCATGGCGTTCGTCGCCACGGTCACCATCGCCACGTCGCTGCCGTCGTCCGCGTTCCTCACCGGCCAGGACATGGCGCAGGCGAACGTGGTCACGGATGCGCCGGGCACCGCGGTCCCCAGCCAGAGCATCGCGCTCTCCTCCGCCCCCGAGGCCGTCGTCGTCGGCGGCACCGACGACGCGTTCACGGCCACGACGCCGCAGCAGATCATGCTGGCGCAGACGTCCACGGGCGCCGGCGCCTTCACGAACGACATCAACGGCACGATCCAATGGCCCTTCGCGGCCGGCGTGCCCATCAGCGGAGTCTTCGGCAAGCGCATCGCGCCCTGCTCCAACGGCTGCTCGAGCAACCACCAGGGCGTCGACTTCGCCCCCGGCATGGGCGCGCCCATCCAGGCGATCGCCGACGGCGTCGTGCGCGAGTCCGTCAACAGCGACACGGGCCTCGGCGTGCACCTCGTCATCGACCACGTCATCGAGGGTCAGCTCGTCACGAGCGTCTACGGCCACATGCTGCCGGGCTCCATGCGCGTGCAGGCGGGCGATCCCGTGAAGGTCGGCCAGCAGATCGGCCAGGTCGGCAACACGGGCGCGTCCACCGGCCCGCACCTCCACCTCGAGGTCCGCATGGCGGACGGCACCGCGGTGGATCCCTTCGCCTGGCTCAAGGAGCACGCGAACTAGCGCATCCCGCGCGGCCGACCGCCGCGTCCGTCGCACGATGACGCCCCCTCCGCCTGCAGGCGCGAGGGGGCGTCGTCGTGATGGGGAGGGGTCAGCCGGCGATCATCCACACGGTCGTGTCCGACGGCACCGCGTCGCCGTCCAGCGGCTGGCTGGCGAGGAGCACGCGGCCCTCGGGCAGCGACACCGACGCGGATCCGAGGTTGGCGATCACGGTGACGCCCGCGCTCCGGAACGCGATGACGTCGTCGTCCTCGGCGGTGATCCACTCGATCGCGCCCAGCGCGAGGCCGTGCTCGCGGCGCAGCAGCAGCGCCTCCGTGTAGAGCGACAGCGTGGACGCGGGGTCCGCCTGCTCGGTGTCGCGCGCGAACCGGTCCCAGTCGTCGGGCTGGGGCAGCCAGCTCGCGTCGCCGTCGCTGAACCCGTACGACGGCTTCCCGGCCTCCCACGGGATCGGCACGCGGCAGCCGTCCCGCCCGTAGCGCTCGCCCGCGGTGCGGTGGAACGTCGGATCCTGGCGCGCCTCGTCCGGCAGGCGCGTGTCCTCGGGCAGGCCGAGCTCCTCGCCCTGGTAGACGTACGCGCTGCCGGGGAGCGCCAGCATGAGCGCGCTCGCGGCGCGGGCGCGACGGAGGCCGAGCTCCTCGTCGACCGTCACGGTCGACTCCGGCCCGATGCCCACGCCCTGCGGGTTCTCACCCGAGAGCGCGAGGCGGCTCGCGTGCCGCACCACGTCGTGGTTCGACAGCACCCACGTGCTGGGGGCGCCCACCGACCCGAAGGTCGCGAGCGACGCGTCGATCGTGCGGCGGAGCGCCTGCGCGTCCCACGGCGTCTCGAGGTAGCTGAAGTTGAAGGCCTGGTGCATCTCGTCGGGGCGGACCCAGTCGGCGAGCTTCGCGAGCGGCTCGACCCACGCCTCGGCGACCATGGCGCGGTCGCCCTCGTACGAGTCGAAGATCTCGCGCCACTCGCGGTAGATCTCGTGCACGCCTTCCTGCGCGAAGTACGGCGGCGGGGGAGCGGGCTGGTCGTCGGCGCCGCCGGCGCCGCCCATGCTGCCCTGGCCCTCGGGCGGCGTGTAGTCGGGGAGGCCGGGCGCCTTGACCATGCCGTGCGCCACGTCCACGCGGAAGCCGTCCACGCCGCGGTCGAGCCAGAAGCGGAGGATCTCGCGGAAGCGCTCGCGCACCCACGGGTTCGTCCAGTCGAGGTCGGGCTGCGAGGAGTCGAACAGGTGCAGGTACCACTGGCCGGGCGTGCCGTCGGGCTCCGTGAGGCGGGACCAGGCCGGGCCGCCGAAGATCGACTCCCAGTTGTTCGGCGGCAGCTCGCCGTCGGCGCCCTTCCCGTCGCGGAGCATGTAGCGCGCGCGCTCCTCGCTCCCGGCGGGGGTCGCGATCGCCTCCTGGAACCAGCGGTGCTCGGAGGAGGTGTGGTTCGGGACGATGTCGATGATCACGCGGAGGCCGAGCTCGTGCGCGCGGCGCTGCATCCGGTCGAAGTCGTCGAGGGTGCCGAACAGCGGGTCCACCGCGCAGTAGTCGGCCACGTCGTAGCCGGCGTCGTTCTGCGGGGAGAGGAAAAAGGGGGAGAGCCAGATCGCGTCGACGCCGAGCTCGCGGAGCGCGGGCAGCCGCTCGGTGATGCCGGGGAGGTCGCCGATGCCGTCGCCGTCCGAGTCGGCGAACGAGCGGGGGTAGACCTGGTAGATGACGGCGGTGCGCCACCACTCGGATCCGGTGCCGGGCGCGTCGTCGCCGTCGGGACGGGTCAGGAGGGCGTCCCGGGCAGCCGGGGCGGGCGCTGTGGGGGAGGGCGGAGTCATGGGATCGAGCCTAGGTGACGCCCCCTGGCCGACCCCGCCGACGACCGCGGGCCGGGGAACAGCGGAATAGCCGGGCGCGCGCCGCGGCTTGACCCTGGAGGCGGCGGCCCGCCGCCATCACCGGACGAAGGAGATCAGCCATGACGAACCCCGCACGCGTGCCCCTCGGATCCAGCGGCCTGGAGGTGAGCCCCCTGTCCTTCGGCGGCAACGTCTTCGGCTGGACAGCCGACGAGGCGACCTCCTTCCAGCTCCTCGACGCCTACGTCGCGGCCGGCGGGAACTTCGTCGACACCGCCGACGTCTACTCCGCGTGGAAGCCCGGCAACTCCGGCGGCGAGTCCGAGGAGATCATCGGCCGCTGGCTCGCGGACCGCGGTCGCCCCGACGGCCTGATCATCGCCACGAAGGTCGGCGCCCACGAGGCCGCGAAGGGCACCTCGCGCGACAGCGTCCGCCGCGGCGTCGAGGCCAGCCTCCGTCGGCTCGGCGTCGACGCGATCGACCTCTACTACGCGCACGTCGACGACCAGGAGACCCCGATCGAGGAGACCGTCACGGCGCTCGCCGAGCTCGTCGCCGAGGGCAAGGTCCGCGCGATCGGCGCCTCCAACTTCACCGCGGAGCGCCTGCAGGCCGCGCTCGACGTCTCGGCCCGGGAGGGCGTCGCCCGCTTCGAGGTGCTGCAGAACCGCTACAACCTCGTCGAGCGCGACGCCTACGAGGGCGAGCTCGCCGACCTGCTGATCCGCGAGGGCATCGCCTCCGCCCCGTACTCGAGCCTCGCCAGCGGCTTCCTCACGGGCAAGTACCGCGGCGGCGAGGTCGACAGCCCCCGCGCCGGCACCGCGTCGAAGTACCACGACGACCACGGCCGCGCCCTGCTCGAGGTCCTCGACCGGGTCGCCGAGGCGCACGGCGTCTCCGTCACCACGGTCTCGCTCGCCTGGCTCCGGGCCCAGCCGTCGGTCACCGCGCCCATCGCGAGCGCCCGCGACCTCACGCAGCTGCCCGACCTGCTCGCGTCGGTGGACCTCGAGCTGACGGCCGACGAGGTCGCCGAGCTCTCCGCGGTCTGATCCCGCGATCGCCCGATGGCCCCCGCCCCCGGGCCGCCCCGCGTCCCGGGGGCGGCCCGGGACCTGCTATCGTCGTAGGGTTCCAGCGCGTCTCCGACGCGCCCGGGCACGCCCCCATAGCTCATTGGTAGAGCACTTCCTTGGTAAGGAAGAGGTAGTGAGTTCAATCCTCACTGGGGGCTCGATCCTCACCGGTCCGGCTGCGGTCGGCCGCAGGGATCGTGGCGGGGTAGCTCAGGTGGTTAGAGCACACGGCTCATAATCGTGGTGTCGCGGGTTCAAGTCCCGCTCCCGCTACGGAAGCGCGGATCCCTCGGGGTCCGCCCTCCTCGATAGGCCCCGGACACCTCTCGCCAGGTTCCGGGGCCTTTCCTCTGCCCGCTCGCCGGTGCTGCGAGATGCCGCCCTCGGGATCCGCACCGCCGTGCGCGCAGCCGCAGCCGCGCCCGTAGCCGCCTCCGCGCCCGTGTCCGGCCGCGCCCGTCGCCCTTCCGGCGCCCGCCCCCGCGGCGTAGCCTCCGGGCATGACCCACCACGAATCCCCCGACCACCCCGACCACGCCTCGAGCGCCGAGCACGACGACGTGCTCTACAAGACCCAGGGCAACCCCGTCCCCGACGCCCACGACGAGGAGCGCCGCGAGGCGCCCGCTGGCGGCGACTACACCGCCAGCGAGTCCGAGGCGGAGAAGGAGGCGCGCGAGGGCGGCGCCTGATCCGCACCCCGCGCACCACGCGCACGAGGGCCGCCGCGACGCGTTCGCGGCGGCCCTCGCGCATGCCCGGGGTGCGGCGGACGGGGTCCCGGCCGGTCGACACGCCGGGCTCGCACGGGGTCGCGGATCGGACGCCCGGCCCGGATCCGCATGATGGCGCGGGAGCGGCCGCGACACGCCGAAACACTAGATGTAGTGGAATGACAGGTCTGTAGTTCGGGTTATATAGTGGAGAACCTCACCGCCCCACCGGGTGGCCGAGCACACCGGATCCTCGCGAAGACGCGGGTCCGGAGGCCATCGGGGCGAGAGCCACGAGACCTGAGGAGCCGCACCGGCGGCTCCCGATCCAGACACAACGGGAGGCACCCATGGACTACGACAACAACGACACCGTCGGCGGCTACGCGATCCCCGTCGACCCCATGGAGCTCCTGCAGTGCGACTCCTGCCAGTAGGCAGCTGACGCCGCAGCGGCAGCATCGCGACCTCGGGCCCCGGTCCCCACGAGAAGTGGGGGCCGGGGCTCTCGCGTGTCCGAGCGCATCCGGGGGAGCGGCCCGCCCGGGGCGCTCGCGCGGCCGCCGCGTAGGATCGTCCGGTGCCAGTGAATCCAGAGCTCCAGGGCCGCGTGCTCCCCGCCGCCGCCCCGTACCTGGTGGGACGCGAGAAGGTGCGCGAGTTCGCCCGCGCCGTCGGCGCCACTCACCCCGTCCACCTCGATCCCCGCGCCGCGCGCGCCGCGGGCCACGCCGACGTGGTCGCCCCGAGCACGTTCCCGGTCGTCGTGCAGGAGGCGACGCTCGCGCAGCTGCTCGCGGAGCCCGACGCCGGCATCGACTTCAGCCGCGTGGTCCACGGCGAGCAGGCCTTCACGTACTCCCGGCCGGTGGTCGCGGGCGACGAGCTCACCGCCACGCTCACCGTGACCAAGGTCGCCACCCTCGGCGGGAACGCGATGGTGACCGCGGAGTCCGCGATGACGGATGCCACGGGCGCCCACGTCGTCACGGCCGTCTCCACCCTCGTGGTCCGCGGGGACGACGCGTGAGCGCCGCATCCGCCGTGCCCGTGCTCGCCGACCTCTCCGTGGGCGACGTCGTCGCCGAGCGCGCGATCCACCTCACGCGCGACTCCCTCGTCCGCTACGCCGGCGCCTCGGGCGACTTCAACCCCATCCACTACCGCGACGACGTCGCCGCGTCGGTCGGCCTGCCGGGCGTGCTCGCCCACGGCATGCTCACCATGGGCCAGGCCGTGCAGCCGGTGGCCGACTGGGCGGGCGACCCGTCGCGCATCATCTCCTACGGCGTGCGGTTCACGCGGCCCGTGGTCGTGGATCCCGCCGACGGGCAGGACCTGACCATCGTCGCCAAGGTCGGCGCCATCGACGTGGAGGCGGGCACCGTGCGCATCGACGTGGCCGTGTCCGTCGACGGCAAGACCGTCCTCGGCCGCGCGCAGGCGCAGGTCCGGCTGGCGTAGGGCCCCATGACGATCCAGACCCATCGCGACGCCCCGCTCGCCGACCTCACCACGCTGCGCGTCGGCGGCCCGGCCGAGGAGCTCGTCACCGTGAGCGAGCGCGACGAGCTCGTCGAGATCCTCACCGGCCTGTGGGCCGTGGGCGAGGACTGGCACGTCATCGGCGGCGGGTCCAACTCCCTCATCTCGGACGAGGGCGTGGCCGGCAGCGTCATCCGCATCGCCACGCGCGGCGTCGAGGTCGGCGCGGAGCGGGCCGACGGGACCGTCCTCGTGCGCGTGCAGGCGGGCGAGCCGTGGGACGCGCTCGTCGCGCGCACCGTGGCCGACGGGCTGGCCGGGCTCGAGGCGCTCTCGGGCATCCCCGGGTCCACCGGGGCCGCGCCCGTGCAGAACATCGGCGCGTACGGGCAGGAGGTCGCCGATGTCCTCGAGGGCGTCGACCTCCTCGACTACGAGACGGGCGCGGTCGAGCGGCTGACCGCCGCGGACCTCGGGCTCGGCTACCGCACGTCGTCGCTCAAGCGCGGCCGGGTGGGCGTCGTGCTCTCCGTCGACTTCGCGCTCACCCGCGGGGAGGGCCCCGACGCGCTCGGCCTGCCCATCGCGTACCCGCAGCTCGCGGGCGCGCTCGGCGTGGAGCTCGGGGATCGCGTCCCGGTCGCCCGCGTGCGCGAGACCGTGCTGGCACTCCGCGGGTCCAAGGGGATGGTGCTCGACGACGCCGACCACGACACCTGGAGCGCCGGCTCGTTCTTCACCAACCCGATCGTCAGCGCGGCCTTCGCGCGCACGCTCCCGGCCGACGCCCCGCGCTGGCCGCAGGAGGCGCCGCCCGAGGACCTCGTCGTGCCGCTCGGCGACGAGTGGGAGGTGGCCGAGGCCATCGAGCGCCAGGCCGTCGAGCGCCGCCGCCGTGCGCCCGCGGGCGTGAAGCTCAGCGCCGCGTGGCTCATCGAGCACGCGGGCGTGCACCGCGGATTCCGGCTGCCGGGGTCCGGCGCGGCCGTCTCCTCCAAGCACACGCTCGCGCTCACCAACCGCGGCACCGCGACCGCCGAGGACGTCGCCGCCCTCGCGCGCTACGTGCAGGGCCGCGTGATGAGCGAGCACGGCGTGATCCTGCAGCCCGAGCCCGTGCTGGTCGGCCTCTCCCTCTAGGGCCGGGCCGACCCGCACGGGCCGGATCGCGGATCAGGCCAGCAGGTCGCGGATCCGGCGCACGCCCTCGAGCAGCGCCTCGTCGCCGAGCGCGTAGCTGAAGCGCAGGAAGCCGCTCGGGCCGAAGGCCTCGCCGGGGACCGCCGCGACCTCGGCCTTCTCGAGCAGCACGTCGGCGACCTCGAGCGAGGTGGTCGGCGTGACGCCGTCGATGTCGCGGCCGAAGAGCCCCGTCACGTCGGGGTAGACGTAGAACGCGCCCTGCGGCGTGGGGGTGACGAAGCCGGGGATGGCGTCGAGCTCGGCGACGATCGTGCGGCGGCGGCGGTCGAAGGCCTCGCGCATCCGGTCGACGGTGTCGCGCGGGCCCCGGAGCGCCGCGATGGCCGCGCGCTGCGAGACGTTGGACACGTTGGAGGAGAGGTGCGACTGCAGGTTGCCGGCGGCCTTGATGGCGTCGGCCGGGCCGACCATCCACCCGACGCGCCACCCGGTCATCGCGTACGTCTTGGCGACGCCGTTGACGAGGATCGTGCGGTCGGCCAGCGCCGGCACCACGTCGACGATGCTCGCGGCCTCGGCCCCGTCGTAGACGAGGTCCTGGTAGATCTCGTCGCTGATGACCCAGAGGCCCTTCGAGTCCGCCCACTCGCCGATCTCGCGGGTCTGCTCCCGCGAGTAGACGGCGCCCGTGGGGTTCGAGGGCGAGACGAACAGCAGCACCTTGGTGCGCGGGGTCCACGCCGCCTCGAGCTGCTCGACGGTGACGAGGTAGCCCTGGTCGGCGCCCGCGAAGACGTCGACGGGCACGCCGCCCGCGAGCCGGATGGCCTCGGGGTACGTGGTCCAGTACGGCGTGGGCACCAGGACCTCGTCGCCCTGGTCGAGCAGCGTCTGGAAGGCCTGGTAGACGGCCTGCTTGCCGCCGTTGGTGACGATGATCCGGTCGATCCCGACGTCGAGGCCCGACGACGTGCGCGTCTTCTCGGCGATCGCCTCACGCAGGTCGGGCAGGCCGGCGGCGGCGGTGTAGCGGTGGTTGCGGGGATCGCGCGCCGCCTCGACCGCGGCCTCGACCACGTAGTCGGGCGTCGGGAAGTCGGGCTCGCCCGCGGCGAAGCTGATGACGGGGCGTCCGGCGGCCTGCAGGGCCTTGGCCTTGCCGTCGACCTTGAGGGTCGCGGACTCGGCGATGGATCCGATGCGGGTGGAGACGCGGCTGAGGGGGACGGTGCTCTGCGGTTCGGCCATGCCCATGAGCATAGGGATCCGGCCCGTGCGCCACGCGGGGTCCGCGGTCCCCGGACGGACGCTCGGACCGGGTGGGCGCGGATGCTGGTACACTCGTCCGGGTCGGTATCTCCGCCATGCTCTTCCGCGCCCTCTTCCGTCTGTGCTCGCACGGTCCGAGAGGGAGGGTCGCGAAGGGCGCGGGGCGGATGTCGACGCAGAGGGTGGTGGCTCAATTGGTAGAGCAGCGGTCTCCAAAACCGCAGGTTGCAGGTTCGAGTCCTGTCCGCCCTGCTAGATGGAACGGGTCCCCGGGCACGTGACATCGCGGCTCGCCCGAACTCCGGGCGGAGCCGAGCAATGCAGGAAGGGACCCACGCGTGGCGCGGAAGATCGTCGACGAGCCCAGCGAGGAGATCGTCGCGCAGGCTCGCGAGCAGCGGGATGCACGACGCAACCCCTTCGCCCGGCTGGTGCTCTTCATCAAGCAGGTCGTGCAGGAGCTCAAGAAGGTGGTCACCCCCACCCGCAAGGAGCTGCTCACGTTCACGGGAGTGGTGCTGGCCTTCGTCATCGTGATGATGGTGATCGTCTCCCTCCTCGACCAGCTGTTCGGGTACCTCTCCATCGTGGTGTTCGGCAACGGCGCCTAGCACCAGGCCCGCCCGCGAGGGCGGGACGGGACGGACGCGGACAGCGGGCGGGACACCGGCCCGGCATCGCGCGGGCACGACGGCGGCCGGGATCCCCACGGATCCCGCATCCGCGCGGCCCGGCGCGGGATCAGCACGGCACGGAACGGCAACGCACGACGAAGAACGAGGGAAGTAGATCCATTGGCTGAGAGCAAGCGCGACGACGTCGACCTCGCCCCCGCGGCGGAGCAGTCCTCCGAGGTGGACGAGGTCCAGGAGGGCCACGCCATCGAGTCCTCCGAGGAGAGCTCGGACGCGGCGGAGCACACCGCCCTGCACGTCGAGTCCGACTCGGTCGAGACCGACCTGACGGCGGCGCTCGACGCGATGGAGTCCGTCGAGGACCCCGAGGCCGACGCCATCGTCGAGGACGCCCTCGACATCGACTCGCCCGACGAGGCCGAGGCCGCCGTCGAGGCGACCGACGACGAGGCCGAGGAGGAGGCGGCCGAGGAGGCGCTCGAGCCCGCCGACGTCCCGCCCGCCACCGCCGAGGACGTCGCCCAGGCCGAGGCCGACCTGGTGCCCGCCGACGACGCCGTCGAGGACGACTCCGATGTCGACCCGTACGAGGACTTCCGCAAGGAGCTCCGCTCCAAGCCGGGCAAGTGGTACGTCATCCACTCCTACGCGGGCTTCGAGCGCCGCGTGAAGAGCAACATCGAGAACCGCATGGTGTCGCTCAACATGGAGGACGACATCTACCAGATCGAGGTCCCGATGGAGGACGTCGTCGAGATCAAGAACGGCCAGCGCAAGATGGTCAACCGCGTGCGCATCCCGGGCTACGTGCTCGTGCGCATGAGCCTCAACGAGGACAGCTGGTCGGTCGTCCGCCACACCCCCGGCGTCACGGGCTTCGTGGGCAACGCCCACAACCCCACGCCGCTGCGCTTCGAGGAGGCCTTCTCCATGCTGAAGAGCCTCGTCGAGATCAAGGAGGTGGCGCAGGTCAAGGGCCAGCCCACCAAGGGCGGCCAGGCCCAGCGCGTCGTCGCGGCCGAGGTCGACTTCGAGATCGGCGAGACCATCACGATCAAGGAGGGCTCGTTCGCGGGCCTCCCCGGCTCCATCAGCGAGATCAAGCCCGAGAGCGGCAAGCTCACGGTCCTCGTCTCCCTGTTCGAGCGCGAGACCCCGGTCGAGCTCAGCTTCGACCAGGTCACCAAGCTCTAGGCGGTCGGGCCGCGCGGCCCGCTCGATCTAGCAATCAAGGAGAAGGAAGAGAAATGGCACCGAAGAAGAAGGTCACGGGTCTGATCAAGCTGCAGATCAAGGCCGGCGCCGCCAACCCCGCACCGCCCATCGGGCCGGCGCTGGGACAGCACGGCGTCAACATCATGGAGTTCTGCAAGGCGTACAACGCCCAGACCGAGTCGCAGCGCGGCAACGTCATCCCCGTCGAGATCACCGTCTACGAGGACCGGACGTTCACGTTCATCCTGAAGACGCCCCCGGCCGCGGAGCTCATCAAGAAGGCCGCCGGAGTCGCCAAGGGCTCGGGCACGCCGCACACGGTCAAGGTCGCGAAGCTCACGATGGACCAGGTCCGCGAGATCGCCGAGCAGAAGCAGGCCGACCTCAACGCCAACGACATCGACGCCGCGGCGAAGATCATCGCCGGCACCGCCCGCTCCATGGGCATCACGGTCGAGGCCTAGCCTCCACCACCCGCGGATCCCGTCCGGGATCCGCTCCAGCATCACGCGGGAGAGCCAGCCAGGCTCACATCCACCGCACTCTCGAAACAGGAGACACGAATGGCGAAGTCAAAGGCCTACCGGGCCGCAGCCGAGAAGATCGACCCGACGAAGGCGTACACCGCCTCCGAGGCCGTCGAGCTCGCGCGCGAGACCGGATCCAGCAAGTTCGACAGCACCGTCGAGGTCGCGCTCAAGCTCGGCGTCGACCCGCGCAAGGCAGACCAGATGGTCCGCGGCACCGTCATCCTTCCCCACGGTACCGGCAAGACCGCCCGCGTCATCGTCTTCGCGACGGGCCCCGCAGCCGAGGCGGCCATCGCCGCCGGAGCCGACGAGGTCGGCGGCGACGAGCTCATCGAGAAGGTGGCGGGCGGCTACACGTCGTTCGACTCCGCCGTCTCGACGCCCGAGCTCATGGGCAAGGTGGGACGCCTCGGAAAGGTCCTCGGACCGCGTGGCCTCATGCCCAACCCCAAGACCGGAACGGTCACCCCGGACGTCGCGCGCGCGGTGTCCGACATCAAGGGCGGCAAGATCGAGTTCCGCGTCGACAAGCACGCGAACGTCCACTTCGTGGTCGGCAAGGCGAGCTTCTCGCCCGAGCAGCTCTCCGAGAACGTCGGCGCCGCGCTCGAGGAGATCGTCCGCCTCAAGCCGTCCTCCTCCAAGGGCCGCTACGTGCAGAAGGCCACGGTCTCCACGACCTTCGGCCCCGGCATCCCGGTGGACGTCAACTCCATCTAGCCCCACCGCGCGACGAGCGCACGCACGACCAGCAGCACAGGAAGGGCCCGCTTCGGCGGGCCCTTCCGTCGTTCCCGGGGTCCGGCGCTGCCTAGGCTCGAGGGGTGAGCATCCCGGATCCCGCCGTCCCCTCCCTCCGCGTCGCGACGCCCGCGGACGCCGACGCGGTGGCGGCCCTCGCTGCCCGCACCTTCGCCCTCGCCTGCCCGCCGCGCACGACGGCGGAGGCGATCGCCGAGCACGTCCGGACGGTCCTCTCGCCCGCGCGCTTCGCCGCGCACCTGGCGAGCCCGGCGCATCGCGTGCTGCTCGCGGAGGTCGACGGCCGCGCGGTCGGCTACACGATGATCGTGGCGACTCCGCCCGCGGATCCCGACGTCGCGGGCGCGCTGCGGCTGCGGCCCGACATCGAGCTGAGCAAGGTCTACGTCGAGCGCGGATCCCACGGGGCCGGCGTCGCACGCCCGCTGATGGCGGAGACGCTGCGTGCGGCGCGCGGGCTGGCGGGGGAGCGCGGTGCCGACTCCCTGGCGGGCATCTGGCTCGGGGTCAACGAGCACAACGCGCGCGCGATCCGGTTCTACGCGAGCCAGGGGTTCCGCATCGTCGGCACGCGGTCGTTCCGCCTCGCGGACTCCGTGGAGACCGACCGCGTCATGGAGCGGCCGCTGGCGGATCCCACCCCGTGACGAGGTCCCCGGATCAGCCGCGCGACACGTTCAGCACGACCTTGCCGCGCGCCCGCCCGCTCTCCATGTGGCGGTGCGCCTCGGCGGCGTCCTGCAGATCGAAGACCTCGTCGACGTAGACCCGGATGTCGCCCGACTCGAGCAGCCGGGCGATGACCGCCAGCGTCTGCCCGTCGGGCGCGACCTCGTAGTGGGTGGCGCGCACGCCCGCGGCGGCGGCGTCCTGCACGAGCGTCGGCCAGCCCTGCATCGGCGCGCTGACGATCAGGCCGCCGCGGCGCAGCACCGGGAGCGAGCGGGTGCCGGTGTCGTCCGTGCAGTTGCCGACCAGGTCGATCACCACGTCGACGTCGGCGAGCACGTCCTCGAAGCGCACCTGCGTGCGGTCGATGACCTCGTCGGCGCCGAGCTCCGCCAGCCAGTCGACGTTGCGGGGCGAGCCGGTCGCGATCACGCGGGCGCCGAAGTGCCGCGCGAACTGCACCGCGAAGTGGCCGACCCCGCCGGCCCCCGCGTGCACCAGCACGACCTGGCCCTCGTGCGCCTTGCCGATGTCGACGACCATGCCCCACGCGGTGAGCGCGCTGACGGGCGTCGCCGCGGCCTCCACGTGCGACAGGCGCGCGGGCTTCCGGGCGAGGCTGACGCTGGGGACGGCGACGTAGGGGGCGTAGCTGCCGGGCATCCGCGGCGCCATGGCCAGGCCGAAGACCTCGTCGCCCGGGTGCAGCGCGTGGTCCTCGTAGGGCGACTCGACGACGACGCCGCTGAAGTCGCGCCCGAGCACCGCAGGCAGGGCGCCGAGCGCCGGGCCGCCGGGCCCGCCGGCGCGCAGCCGCAGGTCGACCGGGTTCACGCCCGCGGCGACGACCTTCACGAGCACCTCGGAGTCGAGGCGGCGCGGCACGGGCACGTCGGCCATCCGCAGCACCTCGGGCCCGCCCGTCTCCGTGACGACGGCGGCGCGCATGGTGGCGCCGAGCGGGGCGAGGGCGAGGGACGCGGCCGCGCGATCCCGCTGGGCCTGGGCGGCGACGCCGGCTCTCGACTGGACGACCTGGCTCATGGTGCGACCCTCCCTCGGACGTGACGGTGCGGTGGATCCCACCGCGCCCCCGCACCACCAGTGAAGTCGGCGGATGAGTCAGGCGTGTTTCCGCGGTGTTCCCCGGGCGAGAAGAATGCGCGGGCGGGACCGGTCGGCGTCGTGCCGGGGCGGGTCAGGCCAGCCCGCGGGCTCCCGCGGGCGCGTTCGCCATGCGCACGATGAGGGCGATGAGGTCGTTCGCGCGCGCCACGAGCGCCGCGATCTCGGCCTCGTCCCGGTCGATCCACTTCCACTTCGGGATGTCGTGCACGGGTACGAAGTCCACGTGCTGCTCCCAGACGATGAGCGAGCGCTCGGCGCCGAGCACGTACTGCTGCCACCAGATCTGCCGCAGGTAGTTGCGCGGGATGCTCCGCCACGGCTTCGCGGTGGTCTTGATCTCGGCGAGCTCGAGCCGGCCGTCGGCGCGGAGGCCCACGCCGTCGGGGGTCGCCAGGTGCCGGCGCTGCCCCTCGGCGTGGAACAGGTGCGCGCTCGGGACGATGCCGTGCTCCGCCTCGACCCAGCGGGCGATCTCGGGCTCGCGCTCGCGCCCGTGGTCCGTGTAGCGGTTGCCGCCGAAACCGGATCCGTAGAGCTTCTCGAGCGCGACGGCCTGGAGGGAGGCGTCGGTCGCGAGGCGGGCCACGTCGGTCGCCGTGATGCCGAAGCTGCGCGCGCGGAGCCACGCGACCCGGTCGGACGAGTGGGCGACGATGCGCGTGAGGTGCGGCGGGGGAGGCGGCGGCGCGGGTGCGGCGGGTGCCAGGTCGTCCTCCCACGGGAAGGCCAGCATCTCGTCCGTCACGGGCTCCAGGGTACGCCGCGGATCCGGTGCCCCGGGGACCTCGCGCGGGCGGATCATGCTGCCCGACCACGGGCTTGTCAACAGGCAATGCGTTTCCGACCAGGGCACGGAGGATCGTGCTAGAAAGGCGTCGTCCCACCCACCCACACCAGCACGGAGAGAGGAAACGGCATGACCCTGCTCATGGAAGGACCGGCCCGCACGGGAGCATCGGCGCTCGCGGAGGCGCCCACGCGCGTCGAGGAGGTCGACGCGGCGCGCGCCGACGCGCTGCTCGCGGAGGCGTTCGGCTTCACCATCACGCACCGCGGGCGGGAGGCGGAGGTCGTGATGGCCGACGTCACCCTCTGCTGCAGCACGTGCTGCTCGTGCAGCAGCAAGCAGCAGCCTCGCTGACGCATCCGCCATGGACCCGTCGACGACCTACTCGGTGAGTCCCCGCTACGCCGTCGGGGAGGTGGAGGACACCCTCCACCTCCTCGGCGGCCGCGAGCTGGTCTCCCTGCAGCTGCCCTCCGGCGACGCCGTCTCCGCGGTGTCGCGGCTCCTCTCCCGACCCTTCACGCGCGCGGACGTCGACGAGGCGTTCGGCGTGCACGCCCCGGTCGTGGCCGACCTCGTCGACGAGCTCGTCGTGCGCGACGTCGTCGTGGGCGCGCCCACGCGGCCCGCCGCGGATGCCGCGCCCGATCCCGTGGGCCGCCTCGACGACCCCCACCAGGCCGAGCTCGCGCACGTGCTCGACGAGGCGCGGCGCAACGGCGGCGACCGCACGGGCCTCGGCCGCCCCCGGGATCCGCGCACCCCCGCGCGGGTCGCCCTGGTCGGCGACGCCATCCCGACCCTGCTCGCCTCCCTGGCCGAGGCGCTGCCCTCGGCGGAGCTCACGGACGAGGCCGACGCCGACCTGGTCATCGCGGCCGGCGGCCGGCGGGTCCTCCGGGAGGTGGGCGCCCGGATGCACGCGGCCGGTCGCGACTGGCTCCCCATCCACCCGTTCGACGGCCGCTTCCAGCTCGTCGGCCCGGTGGTCGTGCCGGCCGAGGGGCCGTGCCTCGAGTGCGTCGCCCTGCGCTGGGCCTCGACCACGCCGTTCGCCGCGGACCACGCGGCCGCGGCCGACGCGGTCGCGCCCATCGCCCGGGATCCCGGGCTCGACGCCATCGCGGCGGGCTTCGCCGCGCGCTACGCCGCCCGCTGGGTCTTCGCGCGCGACTGGCTGGTCGCGAGCACCGTCCTCGTGGTCGAGCCGAAGGTGCTGTCGGCGGAGGCGCATCCGGTCTTCCGCGTCGCGCGCTGCGGCACGTGCGGGCCGCGTCCCTACGCGGGGGTGGTGTCGCCGTGGCGCGCCTGAGGACGGCGGGCACCGACGTGGTGAGCCCGTACACCGGGCTCGTCGCGTACTCGCACCCCATGGCGTTCACGCCGGACGCCATCCCCGACGCCCTGCACTCCGCCCGCACGGCCGACACGGGCTTCCTCGCGGGCATCCCCACCGAGGGGTTCAGCATGGGGCCGGGCGGCGACGGCGCCGCGGCCCGCAGGTCGTGCGTGGGCGAGGCGGTGGAGCGCCTCTCCCTGGCCGGCGCCCGCGGGTCGTTCCGCACGCCGCTGGGCTCCGACGCCCGCCAGGTCGAACCGGACGCGTTCCGGCGCTTCCATCCTGCGCAGCGCGAGGATCCGGCGTTCCCGTTCGAGCGCGCCGAGCGCGGCGACCTCCTCACCTGGCTCGCCGCGCGCTCGCTGCACGGCGGGAGGCCGGTGCACGTCCCGGCGCAGATGGTGGTCTTCGACGACCCGCACGCGTCCGACGGGCACCGCGAGCGGCACCTGGAGCCGGCCACCTCGTCCGGCGTCGCGGCCGGCCCCACGTTCGGCTTCGCCGCGGGGCGGGCGATCCTCGAGCTCATCGAGCGCGACGCGTTCCAGCGGGCGTGGTTGCGCGGATCCACGCCGCCGGTCTTCGACTGGCGTGCCAGCCCGCGGCTCGCCGAGGCCACCCGGAGGGAGCTCGCGCGGCTGGAGGAGCTCTGCGGGCGGTTCGGCGCCGCCTTCTCGCTGCGCGTGCTCGACGCCGCGGCGGACGTGCCCGTGCTCCTCGCCGTCATGCGGAGCGACCGGATCGGCGTCGCGGTGGGCTGCGCGGCCGACTTCCGCCTGGACCGGGCCGTGCTCAACGCCGTGCTCAACGCCGTGCGCGAGGCGGTGCACACCCACAACTGGTGCCTGCGGCTGCTGCCCCGGCCGCCCGTCGAGCCGTCCGCCGTGGTCGAGTTCGAGGACCACGTGCGGCTGCACTGCCCGCCGTCCGCCCGCCCGCTGTCGGCCGCCCTCGACGCGTCGGACGAGCGCGTGGCGTCCGTGGGCGGGCCGTCGAGCTGGGGAGAGGTCGTGGAGGGGCTGCACCGGGAGGGGATCGAGGTACTGCTGGCCGGGATCACCTCGCCGGAGGTGCGCGCCGCGGGCTTCCACGTGGTGCGCGCGCTGAGCCCTGACCTCGTCGCGCTCGACGTGCGGCACGACGCCCGGTTCCTCGGGCATCCGCGGCTGTACCGACGGTGGCGGGACGGGCCGGCGATCCACGGGCCAGCCGACCTCGTCGGCATCCCGCACCCGTTCCCGTGAGGGCGGCCCGCCGCCCCGCGTCCCCGTCATCGCGAGCCGGCCCGACCCGGCGCGCCCGCACCGCCCGTCGCCCGCACCACCCACCGCACCCGCACCGCCCACCGCGCCCGCACCACCAGGAGGACCCCATGAGCATCACCGACATCGGCACGGCGCCCGCGCGCACGGCGGAGGACGGCCCCGGCGGGACGGGCACGGAGTCCCGTCCCGCCGCGGCGCCCGCCGGCAGCGTCGGCCCGATCTTCAGCGTCGGCGGCGCGGTCGAGCGGGCGGCGGGCGACCTCGCCGAGGACTTCCACGAGGCGTCGAAGATCACCCGCATCACCCACCCGGGCTGGACCGACGTGCGGTACGCGCAGCAGCTGGCGCAGGAGGCGCAGGGCGTCGCGGACGCGGGACCGGGCGGCGCCACGAGCGCCCCGCGCCTGCTCCCGGCGCTCGCGCTGCCGCCGGCGCTGCCGCTCCCGCACGGGCTCGGGGCGACGATGGCGGCCCGGCGGTCGGCGGATCCGGACGAGCTCGCGGCGCCCCTCGCGCTCCCGGAGCTCGCGACCGTGCTCCGGCTCGCCTACGGGCCGCGCGGCGACGGCGGCACGGGCCGCTTCGTGCCCTCGGCCGGCGGGCTCTACCCGCTCGACCTGCACGTCGTGGTGCGGGCGGCGGAGGGCGTCGCGGCGGGGATCCACCAGCTCGACCCGCTCGACGAGGCGCTCGTCGACGTGTCCGGCCTCGACCGCGTCGGCCGGCTCGCCCGCTTCCGACGTGCGGCGCCGACGGCCATGGCGCCCCTCGCGGAGCAGGCGGCCGTGACGATCGTGATCACCGGCAGCTTCGAGCGCTCCCGCACGAAGTACGGGCTGCGCGGGTACCGGCTCACGCTGCTCGAGGCGGGGCACGTGGCGCAGAACGCGCTGCTGGTGGCGACGGCGCTCGGGCTGCCGTCGATCGGCTGGGTCGGCTTCGTCGACCACGAGCTCGACGCCGTGCTCGGGCTCGACGGGGTGACGCAGTCGTCGCTCTACGCGGTATCGCTGGGCGGGCGTCCGGAGCGGGGTGGCACCGGATCCGTGCCCGCAGCCGCAGCCGCGCCCGCACCCGCACCCGCCGCGCGGCGTCCCCCCGACCCGCACGCGGCGGCCGCCGGCGCGCGGCACTTCGCCGAGGAGGAGGCATCCCATGACTGACGCGGTGGAGCTCGACGGGATCACCCGCGCCTTCGGCCGCACGCGCGCCCTCGACGCGGCGTCCTTCGCGCTCGCGCCGGGGCTCGTGCACGCGCTGCTCGGGCCGAACGGATCCGGCAAGACCACGGCCATCGACGTGCTCACGGCGACGCGCCGGCCGGATGCGGGCCGGGCCCGCGTGCTCGGCCACGACGTGCGTCGGGGCGGCCCGACGGCCTCGCTCGTCGCGGTGATGCCGCAGGCGCTCGCGTTCCCGGAGTACCTCACGGTGCGCGAGGTCCTGGCCCTCGCGCTCGTGCCGCACGCGGGCGCGCTGACGCCGGCCGCGGCGATCGACCGCTTCGACCTCGACCGGCTCGCCGCGCGCCAGACCGGCGGCCTGAGCGGCGGCGAGCGGCGGCGGGTCGCGCTCGCCTGCGTGGTGGGCGCGGGCACGCCCGTCGTGGTGCTCGACGAGCCCTCCGCCGCGCTCGACATCCCGGGGCGGGCGGCCGTGCGCGACGCCATCACGGCGGTGCGCGACTCCGGCCGCACCGTGCTCCTCGCCTCGCACGACATGGAGGAGGTCGCCGCGCTCGCCGACACCGTCGTGTGCCTCGACCACGGACGCGTCCTCGGCCACTGGACGGCGTCCGACTTCCGCGGGCTCGCGGGGGTGCGCCGCGTCGGCTTCCGGGCGACGCCGCACGAGGCGCGCGCGTTCCTGCCCTGCGGCGCCCGGCCCGAGCAGGTCGCCGAGCCGCTCCCGGGCGAGCGGGTGCGCTGGATCATCGACACCGACCGCTCCGACGTGGTCGCGGGCCTCGTCCTCGCCGCCATAGCGGAGCCGGAGCTCACCGTGACGGAGCCGGGCCTCGGCGAGATCTTCGCGCGCGTGCTCGAGGGCGGAGGGCCGGGCGGCGCCGCGCCGGGTGGCAGCACCCCGGATCACGGATCTGCCGCCCCGCCTGCGCCCAGCGCCGACCCCGCCCGCCGCACCGAACACGAGGAGCCCCGCGCATGACCGGCACCGATCCGCACGCCGCCCCGACGATCGGCGCGCCAGGCGCGTCCGTCGCATCCGGACCATCCCGGCAGGGCCCCGCGCCGACCCCCGCCCCGCTCCCGCCCCGCCCCACGGCCCGACGCCGGGCCGCGATCTACCGCGCCCACGTCGTCAGCGAGCTCGCGCAGAACGCGCGGATGCCCGCCTTCGTCCTCCCGCTCCTCGCGTACCCGGTCCTCATCTACGTGGTGGTGGGCCTCCCGCAGGGCGGTCCTCCGGGCGCGCGGCTCAGCGTGCTCCTCGGCTACGTCCTGTTCTCCGTGCTCGGCACGGTCACGTTCCAGTTCGGCGTCGGCGTCGCGTCGGCCCGCGAGTCGCCGTGGGAGCGGTGGCTGTTCACGGCGCCCGTGCCGGCGTGGATCCGCCTGGCCGCCAAGCTCACGGTCGCGTGCGTGTTCGGCGTCGTCTTCGTGATCCCGGTGGTCGCGGTCGGCGTCCTCGCCGGCGGCGTGCGCGGCGATCCGGCCACGCTCGCCGCCGTCGGGCTCGCCGTGCTGGCCGGCGCCATCCCGATGGCGCTGCTCGGGCTCGCGATGGGCTACTGGTTCCCCGCCCGCGGAGCGCTCGGCCTCGCGAACCTCGTGTACCTGCCGCTGTCGTTCGCGGGGGGCCTGTTCACGGGCGGCGACACGAGCGGCACGCCCTGGGAATCGCTCACGGTGCTGCTGCCCACCGGCGCGTGGAGCACGCTCACGAGCGCGGTCGCCCGGCAGGACACCACCGTCATCGGCCTGCCCCTGGTGATCCTCGCGGCCTGGGCCGTGCTGCTCGGCGGCGTCACGCTCGCCGGCTACCAGCGCACCCAGTCGGCGAACTTTCGCTGACGCCGGCCCGCGAGCGGGCGCGGCCCGGTGTGTAGCGTGGATCCCGCGCGCCGTCACCGGGCCGCACCGCACGTCATCCGTCACCGTCGACGAGAGGGAAGCATGTCCGCGAGCACCACCCCCGTAGCCCTGTTCACCGGCCAGTGGGCCGACCTGCCGCTCGAGGAGGTGGCCCGCCTCGCGAGCGGGTGGGGGTTCGACGCCCTCGAGATCGCCTGCTCCGCCGAGCACCTCGACGTGTGGCGCGCGGCCGACGACCCGGCGTACCTCCGCGGGCGGCTCGAGATCCTGGAGCGCCACGGCCTCGAGGTGCACGCGCTCTCGCAGCACCTCACCGGCCAGGCCGTGTGCGACGACCCCATCGACTTCCGGCACCAGGCGATCCTCCGCTCCAAGGTGTGGGGCGACGGCCAGGCGGAGGGCGTCCGCCAGCGCGCCGCCGAGGAGCTGAAGCTCACGGCGAAGGCGGCCGCCGGCCTCGGCGTCACGCGCGTCACGGGCTTCACCGGATCCCGCATCTGGCCGTACGTCGCGATGTTCCCGCCCGTGCCCGAGTCGGTCATCGACGCCGGCTACCAGGACTTCGCCGACCGCTGGAACCCGATCATCGACGTGTTCGACGACGAGGGCGTGCGGTACGCGCTCGAGGTGCACCCGAGCGAGATCGCCTACGACTACTGGACCACCCGCCGCACCCTCGAGGCGATCGGCCACCGCCCCGGCTTCGGCCTCAACTGGGACCCGAGCCACATGATGTGGCAGGGCATCGACCCCGTCGGCTTCCTCCTCGACTTCGCCGACCGGATCCACCACGTGCACGCCAAGGACACCCGGGTCACCTCCGACGGCCGCGGCGGCCGCCTCGGCTCGCACCTCCCGTGGGGCAACCCGCGCCGCGGCTGGGACTTCGTCTCGGTCGGCCACGGCGACGTCCCGTTCGAGCGCGCGTTCCGGGCGCTCCGCAGCATCGGCTACGACGGCCCCGTCTCCGTCGAGTGGGAGGATGCGGGGATGGACCGCCTGCACGGAGCCCCCGACGCCCTCGCGCGGGTGCGCGCCCTCCTCTGGCCGACGCCGGACAGCCTGTTCGACTCGGCGTTCGCGAACAACCGGGACGACGCGCCCGCCGGATCCACCGCGTGACCCTGCGCGACGGCCAGCTCGCCCGCCTCCTCGTCGTCGACGTGGAGGCGGGCGCCGAGCGCATGGTCGCCGAGTCGGCCGTGCTGCACATCGAAGCGCCGAACTGGACGCCCGACGGTCGCTGGCTCGTCGTGAACGCGGAGGGCGGCCTGTGGCGTCTGCCCGCGCCGGACGCCGGGGAGCCGGATCCGGACCTGCCGGAGCCCGCGGTCGACTTCCAGGCCGTCGACCTCGGCGGCGTCCCGCCCATCAACAACGACCACGTCATCTCGCCCGACGGCGAGCACGTGTACGTCTCCGCGCGCGACGGCCACCTCTACGACGTGCCCTGGAACGGGGGAGCGGGCGGGCCGGGTCGGCGCATCACGGCCGACCGGGATCCGGCGCTCCGCTTCAAGAACTACCTGCACGGCGTCTCGCCCGATGGCACGACGCTCAGCGTCATCGGCGGCCAGGTCGACGCGCGCGGCGAGTGGACCACGAACATCCACCTCGTGCCCGTCGACGGCGGCCCCACCACGCAGCTGACGGACGACGGCTTCCCCGACGACGGCGCCGAGTTCTCGCCCGACGGCGGCTGGCTGTACTACAACTCGGAGCGCGGCTCGGATCTCCCGGGCCACGCGCAGCTCTTCACGATGCGCACGGACGGCACCGACGTGCACCAGTTCACCTCCGACGCGCGCGTCAACTGGTTCCCGCACCCGTCGCCCGACGGCGAGCACATCGTCTACCTCAGCTTCCCGCCCGGCACGCTCGGCCACCCCGCCGACCGCGACGTGATCCTCCGCGTCATCGACCGGCAGAGCCACCGCACGCGCGACCTCGCGTCCTTCCCCGGCGGCCAGGGCACCATCAACGTCACGAGCTGGGCGCCGGACTCCCGCCGCTTCGCGTACGTCGCGTACCCGTTCCAGGCGCCCAGCCTCAGCTGATCCGGGCGGCCGGGCGGCCGAGGCCCGGACGGGAGCCAGCGGTCGCGGACCATCCACGGAGCGTCGTGCCAGGCATCTCCCCGGCGCGAGGCGAATCCCCATGGGATCATGGGGATCCGCGCCACCCGCCGTCCCGATATCCCGTCGGCCTCACTTCCGGAGACCCCCGTGAACATCACCACGACCACCTGGCTCATCACGATCGCGGTCACCATCGCGTTCTTCGTCTACGAGTTCTTCACCCACGTGCGGAAGCCCCACGAGCCCACCATCGGCGAGTCCGCCCGCTGGTCGGCGTTCTACATCGGCCTCGCGCTGGCGTTCGGCGCCGGCATCGGCCTCACCAGCGGCTGGGACTTCGGCGGTCAGTACTTCGCCGGCTACCTCACCGAGAAGGCCCTCTCGATCGACAACCTGTTCGTGTTCCTGCTGATCATGACCGGGTTCGCGGTGCCCCGGAAGTACCAGCAGAAGGTGCTGATGATCGGCATCGTCATCGCGCTGATCATGCGGGCCGGCTTCATCGCCCTCGGCGCGGCTCTCATCGAGAACTTCTCCTGGGTCTTCTACATCTTCGGCGCGCTGCTGTTCGTGCTCGCGTACCAGCAGCTCAAGGGCGACCACGGCGGCAACGCGGCGGACAACATGTTCGTGCGCATCGCCCGCCGGATCCTGCCCGTCCACGATGACTTCGTCGGCGACCGCTTCACCACCAAGATCGACGGCAAGCGCTTCGTCACGCCGCTGCTGCTCTGCGTCATCGCGATCGGCTTCGTCGACCTGGTGTTCGCGCTCGACTCGATCCCCGCCATCTACGGCCTCACGAACGAGGCGTACATCGTGTTCACCGCGAACGCCTTCGCGCTGATGGGCCTCCGCCAGCTCTACTTCCTCATCGGCGGCCTGCTCGAGCGCCTCGTGTACCTGTCGCAGGGCCTCGCGGTCATCCTCGCGTTCATCGGCCTCAAGCTCGTGCTGCACGCGATGCACGTCAACGAGCTGCCCTTCATCAACGGCGGCCAGCACATCGAGTGGGCGCCCGAGATCCCCATCTGGTTCTCGCTCCTCTTCATCGGCGCGACCATCACGGTCGCCACCGTCGCGAGCCTCGCGAAGACCCGCGGCGACAAGCAGAAGCAGGACCGCGCGAGCGTGGACGGCGAGCCCGTGACGCGCGCGACGGACGAGGGGCGCTAGCTCCTCGCACCTCCGCACGATCCGGGCCCGGCGCACCACGCGCCGGGCCCGTCGTCGTGCGGCCCGGCGCATCCGTGCGCTGGCCGCTCGTGGGGCGCGCCGACCTGGCAGCATCACCGGGTGCCCGACGACGCCGATGCCGCGACCCGCGCCCGCCACCTCTGGGAGGAGGGGCTGCGATCGGAGATCCTGACCCTCCTCAAGCAGCGCGTGCGCGAGGATCCCACGGACCGGGCGTGCCGGCTCGTGCTCGCCGAGCTGTACCGCGAGCTCATCGCACCGGATCAGGCGGGTCGCTGGGGCATCGCATTCCCCGCCTGGACGACGGACGTCGAGCGCGATCGGCTCGCGCGAATGATCGCGCACTCCGGGATCGCGGACGACGAGATCCCGGCGTTCCTGGCGCTCCCTCCCGCGGACCCGTCCGAACCCGAGCTGCCGGACGAGGCCGCCGCGCTGCTGCCCGAGATCGAGCGCTACCGGGCGCACTTCGCCGACCCGGCGCGCATGACGCGATGGGAGCGGAAGGCGGCGCGACAGGCGGCGGAGCAGGCAGAGCGTGCGGCGATGTGGCCCTCCGGCGCCATGGAGGTCGTGGGCATGGCGACGGACTTCTCGTGGTGGATGGTCGGTGCCGTCTTCGCTCTGGGAGCGGGGCTCGTCTGGCTGGCCGCGCTGTTCGATCAGCCGGTGACCGCGCTCGCTCGCTGGACGGGCACCGCCACGCTCGGCACGATGGCGGCCGCATGCGCCGCGCGCGCCTTCGTGATGCGAGCCGACGAGCGGTTCCGGCGCCGCCGCGAGCCCGACAGCGATCCTGTCGACGTCGACGTGAGCCGGTGGATCATCGGGGCCATCATGCTCGGGCTCATCGTCTACGGTCTGGTCTCCGCGAATCTCCGGACCGGCGGCCCGCTCCCGTTCTGACCATCCCGCCGAGGCGGCCCCATGGCGGGCTCATGGCCGCTTCATAGGAAGATGCGGATGATGGACCCCGTGACCACCACCCCGCCCTCCGGCTTCCAGCCCGCCGCCGCTCCGCAGCCCCGCCTCACCCGCGCCGACGGGTCGCCCATCCGGGTGCTCGTGGTCGACGACGAAGCGTCCCTCACCGACCTGCTCCAGATGGCGCTCCGCTACGAGGGCTGGCAGATCCGCACGGCCGAGAGCGGGCACCAGGCGCTCGCCGCCGCGCGCGAGTTCAAGCCCGACGCCGTGGTGCTCGACATCATGCTCCCCGACCTCGACGGCCTCCAGGTGCTGTCGCGCCTGCGGGCCGACGCCGAGGACATCCCCGTGCTCTTCCTCACGGCGAAGGACTCGCTCGACGACCGGCTCGCGGGCCTCACCGCGGGCGGCGACGACTACGTCACCAAGCCCTTCAGCCTGGAGGAGGTCGTGGCCCGGCTGCGTGGCCTCATCCGCCGCTCGACGCTCGTGGTCAGCGACACCGTCGACCCCGTCATCCGCGTGGGCGACCTCTCGCTCGACGAGGACAGCCACGAGGTCTCCCGCGCCGGCGTCCCGATCGAGCTCACCGCGACCGAGTTCGAGCTGCTGCGCTACCTGATGCGGAACCCGCGTCGTGTGCTGAGCAAGCTGCAGATCCTCGACCGGGTCTGGAGCTACGACTTCGGCGGCAAGTCGAGCGTCGTCGAGATCTACATCTCCTACCTGCGCCGCAAGATCGACGCCGGGCGGACCCCGATGATCCACACGGTGCGCGGCAGCGGGTACATGCTCAAGGCCGCGGAGTGACGACGGCCCCTGAGCCCTCGGGCGGCCCCGCCGACTCCGCGGGATCCACCCCGCTGCGGTCCCGCCTGGCCGCCGCCGCCCGCGGGATGACCCTCCGCCGCCGTCTCGTCCTCAGCGTCGTGGGCCTCCTGGCGCTCGCGAGCCTCCTGATCGGGGCGGTCAGCATCCTCGCGCTCCGGGCGTCGCTCCTGCAGCAGGTCGACCAGCAGCTGCAGGCCACGGCGGCGCGGTCGGAGAGCTACGTCGACCGGGATCCGGGCGGATACGGCAGCTTCCCCGGAGCGCCACCCGGCGGGCTCGGCGCGTTCGGGCAGCAGGTCGGCACCATCAGCGCGACCATCATCGACGGCGTCGTCTCCGGCGGCTACATCGCCGACCGGACCGCGGCCGCCGGCGAGCCCGGGGGCGCCGGCGCCGTCGAGCTCACCCGACGCCAGAGCCAGCAGCTGCAGAGCGTGCCGACCGACGGCGTCCCGCGCACGGTCGAACTCGGCGGTGCGCTCGGCAGCTACCGGCTCGTGGGCGGCACGTCGTCCTCGGGCGCGACCATCGTCACGGGCCTGCCGACGAAGCCGGCCGACGACGTGGTCGAGCAGCTCGTGCTCGTGATCACGGTGGTCGCCGCCCTCACGCTCGCGCTCGCCGCGCTCCTCGGCACCGTCATCGTCCGCCGCGCCCTGCGCCCGCTCGACCGGGTCGCGGACACGGCGACCCACGTGGCGGCGCTGGAGCTCGACCGCGGCGACGTCGCGCTCGAGGCGCGCGTGCCCGCATCCGACACCGACGAGCGCACCGAGGTGGGCCGCGTCGGCGCCGCGCTCAACGGCCTGCTCGGCCACGTGGCGGACGCGCTCACGTCGCGGCAGGCGAGCGAGGCCAAGGTGCGGCGGTTCGTGTCGGATGCGAGCCACGAGCTGCGCACGCCGCTCGCCTCCATCCGCGGCTACGCCGAGCTCACCCGGCGTGGGCCCCACGCTCTGCCGGAGGACGTGACGCACTCGCTGTCGCGCATCGAGTCGGAGTCGGTGCGGATGACCACGATCGTCGAGGACCTGCTCCTTCTCGCGCGCCTCGACGAGGGGCGCGAGCTGGAGTCGGATCCCGTCGACCTCACGCGCATCCTCCTCGACACGGTCGGCGACGCGAGCGCGGCGGGCCCGGACCACGACTGGGACCTCGATCTGCCGGACGACTCCGTGACCGTGCCCGGCGACGACGCCCGGCTCCGCCAGGTGGTCGTCAACCTGCTCGCCAACGCCCGCACGCACACGCCCGCGGGCACGCGCGTCGTCGCGTCGCTCGCGGTGGAGGCCGCCGGATCCGACGGGCACGCGGTCATCCGCGTCACCGACGACGGCCCCGGCATCCCGCCCGAGCTGCAGGCCTCGCTGTTCGAGAGGTTCGTGCGCGGCGACGGATCCCGCGCCCGCTCCACCGGCGGCACCGGCCTCGGCCTCGCGATCGCGCAGGCCATCGTGTCGGCGCACCACGGCGCGGTGTGGGTGGAGTCGGAGCCGGGCCGCACGGTCTTCGGGGTGCGGCTGCCGCTGGAGCGGCGGGCGGCGGAGGCGCGTGCCGCCGCGACTCCGGCTGCGCGCGCCGACGGCGACGGCGCCGCGTGGCCGCCCCCGTCCGGCGCCCCCGTCGCGGACCGCCCCGGTCCTGGCGACCAGGGCTGACGTGGATCCCGTCCGCCGCCTCATGTTCTGGCTGCGCGTGCCGTTCGTCGCGGATGCCGCGCTCGTCGTCATCGGGATCGCGCTGCTCGTCGGCGGCGACGGGGTCGGCTGGTGGGTGCTCGTGTTCGCGGGGCTGCGCGCGGTGGTCGGCGTGGTCGCGATCGTGTGGATCGCGCCGCGGATGATCGCGCGGCTCGCGACGCCCGCCCCGGGCACCGACGACGCACCGCCCGCCCCGGACGCGGGAACCGCCCGTCGCTAGGCTGGACAACTGATCCGGGCGCCCGAGCCGCGGATCGAGAGGGTCGTCATCGTGAGCGCAGAGCCAGTCGTCGTCGAGCCAGCGGAGCCCGCAGGCGGCATCCGCGTGCGACGCGCGCGCACCGGCGACGTGCCGCGGATCCAGCAGCTCGTCGAGCCGCTCGTGATGGAGGGCATCCTCCTCGGCAAGGACCTCGTGGTGCTCTACGAGAACGTGCAGGAGTTCCGGGTCGCGGTCGACGCGTCCGGCGAGGTCGTCGGCTGCGGCGCGCTGCACGTGATGTGGGAGGACCTCGGCGAGATCCGCACGCTCGCCGCCGCGCCGCACACGCGCGGCACCGGCGTCGGCCACGCGCTCCTCGAGCGCCTCGAGGACGATGCGCGCGAGCTCGGCCTCAGCCGCCTGTTCTGCCTGACCTTCGAGGTCGGCTTCTTCTCGCGCCACGGGTACCACGAGGTGGCGGAGTCGATCATCGCGCAGGAGATCTACTACGAGATGCTCCGCTCGCACGACGAGGGCATCGCCGAGTTCCTCGACCTCTCGCGCGTGAAGCCGAACACGCTCGGCAACACGCGCATGCTCAAGGCGCTCTGACCGGCACCCGTCGGGGCGCTCGCGTCTCCGCTCGATCCGGCCCCGCAGCCCCGGCCCGTGACCGCCGGGCGCGTCGATCCGGCCCTTCGGCCGCCCGACCGTACCCTGGCGTCATGTCCTCGACCTCGCCCGGAGGCCGCCCGTCCGCGGCCGTGTACCGCCGCCGCCGTCTGCTCGCGCTCCTCGTGGTGGTGGCGGTGATCGCGGTCGTCGTGATCATCGTCGCGAACATCGGCCGCGGCACCGCCGATGTCGCGGCGCCCGACGCGACCCCGACGTCGGACGCGGCGCCCGCCGGCGATGCGGCCGACCCCGCGGCCGAGGCCGCCCCGGAGCCCACGCCGAGCGCGAGCGCCGGCACGGAGACGAACGCCGACGGGTCGTGCGCCGTCGGCCAGCTGGCGGTGACGCCGGTCACCGATGCCGCCTCCTACAAGTCGGGCGTGCTCCCGAAGCTCTCCTTCACCGTGACGAACACGGGCATGGAGCCCTGCACCGCGAACCTCGGCACCACCACGCAGGTGTTCACCATCTCGAGCGGATCCGACGTGTACTGGAAGTCGACCGACTGCCAGACGGGCGCCGAGGATGCGCAGGTCGAGCTCGCGGCCCGCACCCCGCAGACGTCGTCGCCGTTCGAGTGGTCGCGCCAGCGCTCGTCCACCACGACGTGCCAGGAGAAGCAGCGCCCGGCCGTGCCCGCGGGCGGCGCGACGTACACGCTGTCGGTCGAGGTGGCGGGCGTGAAGAGCGCGCAGTCGAAGTCCTTCCTGCTCTACTGAGCGGCCTCGTGAGCGTGCGCATCTGAGCACGGTTCTCGATTGGATGCATCCATTGCAATCCATGCATGCGTCTGTCATCCTGGTGCTCCACCGACGTAAGGACGCATCATGACCGACACCACCGAGACCCACGCCGAGCACACCGTCGCCGAGCACCAGCACGGCACCGACTGCGGTCACGAGACGGTCACGCACGACGACCACGTGGACTTCGTCCACGACGGCCACAAGCACGCCGAGCACGGCGACCACTACGACGAGCACTGATCCCGAGCGCGGCGACGCGCCAGGATCGAGACGGGGACCAGGCCATCAGGCCCGGTCCCCGTCGTCGTCTCCGGCCACCCCTCGCCGTAGGATCGTCCAGGTGACCTACCCACCCACCGGCTTCGAGCAGGCCGCCGAGCTCTTCAAGGTGCTGTCGTCGTCGTCGCGCCTGGGGCTCATCGGGTTGCTGGCGTCGCGGCGGATGACCGTGTCCGAGCTCGTCGAGGAGTCCGGGATGTCGCAGCCGCTCGTCTCCCAGCACCTGCGCGTGCTGCGGGCGTCGGGGCTCGTCACCGTGGAGCGCGAGGGCCGCATCGCCCGCTACGAGGTGGCCGACACGCATGTGACGCACGTGGTGGACGACGCCGTGGCGCACGTGCGGGAGCACGCCGTCGGGCACGTCGACGCCGGCTGACGCGCGCGCCGCGGGCCGCATGCCCGGCGGCTGCCTCGTCTGCGCCCGACCGCGGATCAGAACGCGTCGTCGAGCTCCTTCTCCCGCTCGCTCTTCGCGAGGGAGAACGCGCGGCCGAGCGCGGAGAACAGCGGCCCCCACTCGGCGTCGACGATCTGCGTGAACCCGAGCCGCCGGGCCTCCGCCGCGCGCTGCGGAGCTGAGGTGACGCCGCGGATCTCGCCCGCGAGGCTGATCTCGCCGAACGCGGCGAGGTCGTGCGGCATGGCCTTGCCGTTGACGGCGGAGACGAGCGCTACGGCGATGGCGAGATCCGCCGCGGGCTCGGTGAGCCGCACGCCGCCGACCGTGGACACGTAGACATCGCGATCGGACAGCCGCACGTTGGCGCGCTTCTCGAGCACGGCGAGCAGCATGGCGACGCGCGACGCATCGACCCCGTTGACGACCCGGCGCGGCTGCGGCGCCTTCGTGTCGACGACGAGCGCCTGCACCTCCACGGGCAGCGCGCGGCGGCCTTCCATCGCGACGGTGACGCACGTGCCGGAGACCGAGTGGACGCCGCGCGAGAGGAACATGCCGCTCGGATCCGGCACCTCGACGATGCCGTCGCCCGCCATCTCGAAGCAGCCGACCTCGTCGGTGGGGCCGAACCGGTTCTTGAGCGCGCGGATGAAGCGGAGCGACGTCTGCCGGTCGCCCTCGAACTGGCAGACCACGTCGACCAGGTGCTCGAGGAGCCGCGGGCCGGCGATGGAGCCGTCCTTCGTGACGTGGCCGACGAGCAGGAGCGGCAGGTCGCGCTCCTTGCAGACGCGGATGAGCGTGACGGCGACCTCGCGCACCTGGCCCGGGTGCCCGGGGAGCCCGTCGGACGTGCTGCTGGAGACGGTCTGCACGGAGTCGACGATGAGGAGATCCGGCGACACCTGCTCGATGTGGCCGAGGATGGTGCCGAGGTCGGTCTCCGCCGCGATCATGAGGGACTCCTGCAGCCCGCCCGTGCGCTCGGCGCGCATGCGCACCTGCGCGACCGACTCCTCGGCCGTGACGTAGAGGACCTTCGCGCCCTTCGCGGCCGCGCGTGCCGCGACCTCGAGCAGCAGCGTGGATTTGCCGACGCCGGGCTCGCCGCTCATGAGGATGGCCGCGCCGGGCACGATGCCGCCGCCGAGCACCCGGTCGAGCTCGCCGACGCCGCTCGGCATGTGGCTGGCGGACGCGGTGCCGACGTGCATGATGGACCGCGCCTGGCTCGATCCGGCGGGCGTGAGGGTGGTGACCCGGCCGGCCGCGGCGGGCGTCTGCGACACCTCCGCGACGGTGTTCCAGCTCTGGCACTCGGCGCACCGACCGACCCACTTCGGTGTGGTCCACCCGCACTCCGAGCAGCGGTACGTGGAGTGGATGCGGGCCATGCGGGGGACTCTACCGGCGGCCGCCGACATGGTCCGACGGCTTCGTGTCACGCGTCTCGGCGGCGGAAGAGGAGGGCCGCCGCGGCGCACGGGAGCACGACCCAGACCGCGACGGCCGCGACCTCGAGGAGCGTGGTCGGGGGCGGGGTGATGCTGCCGGTCGTGCCCGTGAGGATCCGGCCGGCGGTCGTGAGCAGCAGGTCGTACACGGGCACGTCCCCGAGGTCGGGGATCAGGCCGACGACCTGGGGCAGCACGAGCTGGATCGCGATGAAGGCGGTGATGGCGGCGACGCTGCTGCGCATGAGGGTCGCGAGCGCCAGGCCGAGGAGGGCGACCAGGGCGAGGTACGCGCCGGATCCGAGCAGCGGCCCGAGCACGCCCCACGACGCGAGGCTGCCGTCGTAGCCGATGTCGGCGCGGGTGCCGGTCGTGAGCACGTAGGCGGCGAGGCCGGGGATCACGCCGAGGCCGAACGCGATGAGGGCGACCGCGAGCGCCTTCGCGGCGAGCGCCTCCAGGCGGTTCGGGACCGCGGCGAGGGTCGAGGCGATCGTGCCGCTCGAGTGCTCGGAACCCATCGCGAGGACGCCGAGGACGCCGACCGCGATCTGGGTGACCAGGAGGGGCATCGTCAGGACGGCGCCCGTGCCCGCGTCCGCCATCGACGGCGACGCGTCCGCGGGCAACGGGGTGGCCACGAGGGGCACCAGCGCGCTGATGCCCACCCCGGCGAGGGCGACCAGCGCGACGGCCCAGCGAGTGGAGCGCAGCGTCGCGAGCTTCAGGAGCTCCGCGTGGGTCGCGCGCCGGAAGGTGACCCGCGTCGGCCGGGCGGCGCGAGGGCGGCGAGCGGATCGTGTGGTCGGCGTCATGGAGCCGACGCTACGGAGGGCCCGCCCGGAGCCGAGTCGGGCGGCGGTGCCTGGTGCGTGGGCCGCGGGTGCCGCGACGCGGTCGTGTTCCCCGCACGTGAGGGATACCGCGGGACCACGCGCGGGCCGGTGCGCGGATCCAGCGGGGTCGGGCACCGCGGGCGCGGCTCCGTCGGGTCAGTCGTCGGCTGTCTGGTCCGAGGCGGGCCGCGCCGTCAGCCGGACCAGCGCCCGGATGTAGAGGAGCACCGACGCGGCGAGGGCGGCCGCGCCGATCCACGGCGGATCGAACGTGCCCGTGATGAGCAGGGCGCCGACGATCAGCGTGACCACGAACCACAGGGTCCCGGTCGGCGGCGGCGCGAGGGCCCGGTCGCGGCCGCGGACGCGCACGTACATGAAGACGGAGAGCGCGAAAGCGGCCGCGGAGATCCACGGTGAGACGCCCGCGCCGGTGACGAGCAGGGCCCCCGAGACGAGCCCGATCACCATCCAGAGCGTGCCGGCGGAGCGGGCGTCGGGGGTGTCGTCGGCCATGCATCCACCCTACGGACGCGGATCCGTCAGGCGCGAGGGGCCGATCGTGCGACGACCGTCCTCGAGACCCTGTCATACGGTGTGCGGCCCGAGCCGAGCAGGAGCGTCACGAGCCACACGGTCGGGAGCAGGTAGGCGATGACCAGGGGAGCTTGCGCGCTCGACGGGACGGTTCCTGTCGTGCCGTCGCTGGCGCGGACGAGCGTGTACACGGCCGCGTGCCCGATGATCCAGGGCAGCGCCACCTTCAGGGCGTTGCGGAGGAGCGCGCGGCGGAAGGGGATCGCGTCGCCGGTGCGGGCGTCCTGAACGACCAGCCGCCGCGCGCGCTTGCCGGGCGTCGCCTGGCGCGGGCCGGACTCCAGCACGGCCAGCGTGATCGTGATCGGGGCCACCAGCACCAGCGTCGACACCGCGTTGCCCACGAGGGGCGGGAGCGACGACGTGGCGCCGACGACGAGCAGCGGCACGGCCGCGGCCCCGACCAGCCCGATCCACGCGCACATGAAGAGCCAGTCGATGAGGACGGCGAGGAGGCGGTCGCCGGGGTGACGGGTCATGGTCGCGATCCTATGGATCGCGCGGACCCCGCCCGCGAAGCCCTCCCGGAGACGAGCGCGTCAGCGCCCCGCCACCTCCAGTGCCCGCACCGTCGCCGGAAGGAACGGCAGGAAGGCGCTCGCCCAGACGCGGTAGCCGCGGTCGTTCGGGTGGAAGAGGTCGGCCGCGGCTTGCGTGATGGCGAGCAGCGGGGTCTGGCGGCGGGTGATGCGGTGCAGGGGCGCGATCCGCAGGCCGCGGTCGGTGGCGAGGCGGCGCACGATCTCGTTCGCGACCCGCACCTTCCGCTCGCTCGTGGGGAAGTGGAAGCACGGCAGGTCGGCGACGACGGTGGTGGGCGGGACGGCGTCGAGGATCCGGCCGAGGCCGCGCTCGAACGCGACCGGCTCGAAGTCGGCGATGTCGTTGGCGCCGATCGCGAGCGTCACCACGTCGGGCCGCAGCTTCGCGAGGCGGGGGAGCTGGTACTCGACGAGGTCGGAGACGCGGGCGCCCGAGACGCTGAGGTTCAGGGTGCGGACCGTGCGGCCGCTGAGGGCGCGGATCCGGTCGGCGAGGATCCCGACGTACCCGTTGATCGGTCGGCTCGCCCCGATGCCCTGCGCGGTCGAGTCGCCGAGCGCGACATAGAGGAGGTCGCCCTCGAGCTGCGCGTGCTCGCGCCACCAGGCCGAGTTCACGGGCAGCGTCTCGTTCACGCTCACGGCGCGGCGGCGGCGTCGGGCCTCGAAGCGTCGCGGGACGACGAGGGCGGCGGCGGTGAGGCCGCCGAGCGCGGCGGCGGCAGCGGACGCGACGGCGGCGGGACAGGCGAGGGACTTGCGGGCGGATCGCATGGGCACCACGGGAGCCTACGCGCGTGGATCCGGGTGCCGGCTGGCCGCGGAGGGCACGGTTGCCACCCAGGGCGGGGCAGCGCGGACGTCCGGCGCTGAGTCGGTGTCCGCCGCCCGCATGTCGCGGAGGGCGGACATCGTCACGCGCATGCGATGCGACCGCGGGCAGCTCGAACCGGTGCACGTGACCCGTCCGGATCCTCCGCGGCCGTCAGGGGGCGAAGGCCGCGACGCGTACGGCTGTGGATTCCCGGGCCGCGGCGGACCCGAGCGCCAGCGCCCGTGCGCCCGTGACGGCCCCGCCGATGAAGGCGCCGAGGAAGGTCCCGCCGCCCGGCATACCGCAGGCGTCCATCGGCGCGCCGGCTCGTGAGGATCCCGCTTCGACGACGACGGGCGAGCTGAGGGATCGGCCGCGCTCGACGAGGTCGACGTCCTGCGACCCGCGGGGGACGAGCATGAGCCGGCGACCGGAGGAGTGGACGACACGCGAGGGATCGATCCCCCAGTCGAGTCGGTACCAGACGGGGAGGAACGGGCGGGGCATGAACCCCATCCCGTAGATGCCGAAGACGCTCACGATGCTCCCCGTGATGACGAAGGCGATGGCGATGGAATGGTCGACGAGGAGGGCGGTGTTCACGATGAGCTGTCCCGCTGCGAGCCACCCGACGCCGAGGGGGACCATGAACGGCATCTCCGACCACCATCGCCACAGCCCGGTGTAGGCGAGGGCGGAGATGGCCATGACGATCAGGCAGCCACCGTAGGTCCAGAGGACGCCGTCCATGCGCACGCCCGCGGTCCCCCAGGGAATCGCGGATGCATGCACGGCGGCGGCGGAGAGGGACGGGATCATCGCGGGGGCCTGCACGCCGAGAGGATCGCACATCGCACGCAGCAGCAGCGCGCGCGTCATCTCCCTCCATTCCTCGGGCCCGGCTCACTCCGGCGCCCGCCCCGCCACACCAGAGAGACGAGCCGGTCGGGTTCCGCTGGTCGCCGAGTCGCGGCGCCCGAGCCCCGCTCTTCAGCGTTGGGCTAAGTGGCGCGGCCCGGCCTGAGACTCGTGGAACAAGCCGATGACGTCGCACATCACGTCGTAGCTCAACGCGGGTATCAGGCGCACGCGCCCGCCCGGGAGCTCCTCGACGTCGAACCAGCCCACGTCGCCCGTCCGGATCCTCGGCGTCACGAGCTTGGCCGACGGGGAGATGATCTCGCAGCGCGCCCATTCTCCTGAGGCCCAGGCGCGGCGGGTCATCCAGCTCGCATCGTCGGGCACGGGCGGCTACGGCATATCTGTCGGCGATCTCCCGCGAAGGTACGCATGCGTTCTTCACAGCACGGCGGAGATGCGTTTCAATGCGCTCGGCATTCACGCGTCATCTGGCGCGGAGGCCTCGCGGAGCCTGGCCAGGGAGCCGAATAGCCCCCGGGGCTGACTACGCGCGTATCTGTCAGCGGACATCGTGCACGCCTCGTGGAAGGTGGCGATGACGTCGCGCATGACATCCAGGCTCGCCGTCGGCTTCAGGCGAATACGCGCGCCGGGCAGCTCCTCGGGCGTGAACCAGCCCACATCGCCCGTGCGGATCCTCGAGAGCCCCAGCCTGGCCGATGGGGAGATGATCTCGCAGCGCGCCCACCCGCCCGCTGCCCATGCTCGGCGTGTGACCCAACTGGCGTCCTCTGGCACGGGGGGCTCACTCCCGGGAATGGCGTCGATGCGCTTCTCGATGAGTTCCGCGTCATACTCGCCGTCGCCGACATCGTGGGTGTACGTCCACGCGGGTGCGATCCTCAACCAGGAGAGCAGCAGCCCCAGAGCGTCTGACATGGAGGTGTCGTGGATGGAGAGCGACGTCGACCCGTCGTCGTTGACGATCTCTGCCGCGACGAGCGCATCGAACCCCGAATACCAGCTGCTGAATGTCACGCGGCGGCCCCCGGATTCGATGAGCGCACCGAAGGAGAGCCGCGAACCGTACCGCACACGCGTCAAGGCTATTCCCGTGGGTGACGCGCTGCCGATCAGGGTCAAGAGACCGAGCGCTTGCAGCTCTTGGGCTGCTGCGGTGTGCTTGCCTCTCTGGACGAAGGCGCCACGCCGCCGCCGGACAAAAAGCAATTCCCACGCTTCCGGGCTCAAGCGGATGTCGTTGGCGGGGAACGGTTGCATGGTCGGGATGCGAGTCAGTAGCTCGAGCGGAGCTCGAGTCTTACTTCGTGCGGTCGCCTCCGTGTCCAGGGCGATGTCGCTCATGTTGTCTCCTTGAATCGGATTTCGCTCGCGATCATGGTGAAGAGCTCCTCGTACTGCAGTAGGTCGACAACGTCGCAGCTCGCTGTGATCTCGACCACGTGAGTTCCGGTCACGATGCCGGAACGCGCGACTGATACACAAGTGCCACCAGCCTCATAGAGGAAGTGGACAACACGTCCGGTGATATCGGGCCGCCTCCACTCCAAGTCTGAACACACGTGTGACCAGCCCGGATGGGCGAGAGCCTCAGCGATGCTCCGCGCGCCCATCTGCTCGATGGTCTCTGTGGATTCCAACACGACGATCACGACGTTGGCACGGAACCGCGTCCACCTCTTGATGGGCTTCGCGATTGCGACCACTCGTTCGTCATCAGAAGGTAATCGCTCCCATGTCTCAGGTATCTCCATCTTCAAGAACTGAGTCTCCACTGGGAGCCAGCCTTCAGTCATTGTTTCCTCTCGGCCATGTACGGTGGAACATTCACTCGCCCGTGTTGGCGTCGATGAACGAGTTTGCGGTATCAGACGCGTGATCTACTGCGTCCGAGAACAGCAATCCGCCGCCCACGCCGCCGATGATGCCGCCTATAACCGTCCCGATACCAGGGCAGATCAGAGTGCCGATGCCCGCACCTATTGCCGTTTCTCCGGCGCCTGCGGCGAAATCGAACGCAGCCGTAACCTCGCCTGAGCGGGCAGCATGCGCTTGTCGACGCATATCGTCCCAATCAGGGTGTGCGGCCTCATCTTTCTCGTAGGTGTTGGCGGCCGACGCTGCGCCGTCGATGGTAGAGGCGGCGACCGAGAGCACAGAACCAGCTGCTTTGGCTCCGAGTATCGAGAAACGAGAACGCTCTGCGAGATGCGCACCGGCGCCGGCGCCTTTCACTGCGTCGTCCGCGGCGATCGCAGAAGCGGCGGCCTGGGTGACGGGGGCGCTGGCAGTAGATTCAGCGCTGCCTATCTCCGTGCCCGCGTGTGCTCCTCGGGGGGTGGTCATGCCGAGCATGTCCGTAAGGCCCAGAAAGGCATCTCTTGGGCCCGCCGGGTCCTTCAGTGCTTCCGCTGTGGTGTCGAGGAGCAATCCGACTCCTGGCAGGGATGCTGCCTCACCAGCAACTTGCGCTGCGTGAACCGCGACATCTCCCGGATACCGGAGCAGATGCTGCAGGGCTTTTGCGCATCTCGCATCCGCGTCCTCGAGATCTGAGTTGAACTGGGTGATGAGGGTTTCCAGCTGCTTGTGCGGATCCGCGGCGGAGGTGTTCGGAGGCTGTCGGTCGAACTGCACGGGATCGCTTACGGTGAGGAACTGCGCGGCTACGTCCGCGGAGATGACGGCATGGCGCCCGCTAAGATCCTGCACTTCTCGCGCGTATGCCATCAGCGCGGCCTTCGCGGCGGAGGAGTCCTCTCCGACCGTCCGGGCCACTGCCGTTGCCCCTACGAGCGAATCGGCGAGCCGTCCGGAGTCGGGCGTCTCGAATACCCCCGGGGAGGACAAACCCGCCCAGGAGGAGGTGACGGTGTGCATGGCGTCGTCGACAGCTGGCCCGATGCTGTCGAACGCTCGCGCGGCCTCCTCGAGCGCGTGGGAGTTCGGCACGCTGGTCAGGTCGGGGAGGGTGGGGTCCGTGGTCATCGCTCTGCCCCGCCCTGGTATGCCTTGGCCATCTCCTCGTCACCGTTGACATAGGCCGAGAGGGCGGTGTTCGTCTGGTCGACGACCGTCTCGACCTTGGTCTTCACGACGTCAATCTGCGTGAGGAGGGGATTCTGGAGCAGCACCGCCGGCGCTGCGGCCGTCTGAGGTCCGGTTGCCGCGGAAGCGGCCTCCACGGCTGACTGGGCGGTCTTCTCGGCGCTCTCCAGACCCGAGAGCCCGCGCTTCACGTTCGTGAGCACGACCTGCACCGCGGCCGGGTCGATCCGCCAACCGGACGTGTCTGCCATGGTGCTCTCCATCCACTAACCGGACCTATGACGAGGGCACGTTACAGGGGCGGCGCCTCTGGCCAGGCGATCTCTCCGAGGGCACGGCCCGACGGCTGGGACGTGCTGTCCTCGCGCCGCCGCGCCGCCGCGCCGCCGCGGGTGTCCGGCGTTTGGACGGTGGTGCATGGCCGGTTCCTACGAGGTCGTGGTCTCAGGGGGCGAATGCACGGGTGCACGTAGGAGCGGATTCCGCCCCCGTCAGCGACCCTTGCGACGCCGCTTCCGCAGCGGTGATGGCTCCGCCGATGAAGGCGCCGAGGAAGGTCCCGCCGCCGGGCGCATCGCAGGTCTCCTTCGTTGCGCCGCCTCGGGGGGACCCCGCTTTCGCGGCGGCGGCGGTGAGCGACGCGATCGATCGGCCGCGCTCGGCGAGATCGACCTTCTGGGACCTCCGAGGGACGAGCATGAGCCGGCGACCCGCGGAGGGGACTACCCGGGCAGGATCGATCCCCAAGTCGAGCCGATACCACTGCGTGAGAAGGGGGCGGGGCATGAATGCCATGCCGTAGATGCCGAAGAAGCTCACGATGATCCCTCCAATGAGGAATGCGTAGCCGAGGGGACCGTCCACGAGGAGAGCGGTGTTCGCGATGATCTGTCCGGCTGCGAGCCATCCGACGCCCAGGGGGACCATGAACGGGATCTTCGACCACCATCGCCATAGCCCGGTGTAGGCGAGGGCGGAGATGCTCATGATGATCAGGCAGACGCCGTAGTACCACAGGACCCCGGACAGGCGGATGCCCTCCGTCTCCAGGTAGCTCGCGGAGGCATACACGACGGCAACGGAGGGAAAAGGGATCATCGCGTGGACCGGCACGTGCACAGGATCGCACAACACGCGGGGCCTTGGCCCTCCTCTTGATCGCCGAGCATTTTCCGCGCGTCGAGAGCGACGCTTGCCTCACTTCGGCGCGCGCACGAACGCCCGCACCGGCTGGTAGGAACCGATATCCCGAACCGGGACATCCGTGGGCAAGTGTCGCGGGTGCGAGACGTCCCAGCGGAGCAGGGCCACCTGGACACGAAAGTGATGGTCTCAGGGTGCGAATGCTCGGATGCGCGCAGCTGTGGCTTCCGCCCTCGTCACGGACCCTCGCGCCGCCGCTTCCCTCGCGGTGACTGCTCCGCCGATGAAGGCGCCGAGGAAGGTCCCGCCGCCGGCCGCATCACAGGTCTCAATCGGTGCGCTGCCGAGTGGCGACCCCGCTCCGCCAACGGCGGGCGACGAGATCGATCGGCCGCGCTCGGCGAGATCGACTTCGTGTGACCCCCGGGGGACGAGCAGGAGTCGTCGACCAGCGGAGTGGACGACACGCGAGGGATCGATCCCCCAGTCGAGTCGGTACCAGCGAGGGAGGAACGGGCGGGGCATGAACCCCATCCCGTAGATGCCGAAAAGGCTCACAATGGCACCCGGGATGAGGAAGGCGTAACCGAGCGGCGGTCCGAAGAACAGTCCGATGTTGGAGATGATCTGTCCCGCTGCGAGCCACCCGACGCCCAGCGGGATCATGAACGGCATCTTCGACCACCATCTCCATAGACCGGTGTAGGCGAGGGCGGAGATGCTCATGATGATCAGCAGGACGCCGAAATACCGTAGGAGCCCCTCCACGTTGATGCCCTCTGTCTCGATATAGCTCGCGGATGCACGCACGACGGCAGCGGAGAGGGACGGGATCATCGAGGGGACCAGCACGCCGACATGATCACACATCGCGCTCGGTCGCGAGCATCCGCCGCCGCCGCCGCGGGGCGCGCGGGGGACTCGCTACCCCTCACCGCCCGCATCATTCCGGCGCCCGCCCCGCCCCCGCCGGGACGAACCGGTACCCCATCCCAGGATCCGTGAGCAGGTGCCGTGGGTGCGAGGGATCCGGCTCGAGCTTCTTGCGGAGCTGGGCCACGTAGAGGCGGAGGTAGCCGCTGTCGTTCACGTGGGTCGGGCCCCAGATCTCGGTGAGGAGGGTCTGGCGGGAGACGAGCCGGTCGGGGTTCCGCACGAGCAGCTCGAGCACCTGCCACTCCGTGGGGGTGAGGCGCACGCGCGCGTCGGCGCGGGTGACGACGCGGGCGGCGAGGTCCACCGTCACGTCGGCGAACGACACGGCGGCCGAGCGGTCCTCGTCAGCGGCGGCGCGACGGCCGAGGGCGCGGATCCGGGCGAGCAGCTCGTCGATGGAGAACGGCTTCGTGACGTAGTCGTCGGCGCCCGCGTCGAGCGCCTCGACCTTGTCGGCGGCGCCCGAGCGGCCGGAGACCACGAGGATCGGCGCGGTCGACCAGAGGCGGAGGGCCTGGATCACCTCGACGCCGTCGAGCCGCGGCATGCCGAGGTCGATCATGTAGAGGTCGGGCTTCTCGGCGACGGCCGCGCGGATGGCGGCGGCGCCGTCGTCGGCGGTGACGATGTCGTAGCCGAGGCTCGTGAGGGTGATCCGCAGGGCCCGGAGGATCTGCTGGTCGTCGTCGGCGATGAGGATCTTCACGCGGTCACCTCCGAGGACGTGGCGGCGGGAGCGGCGGCCGAGGACGCGGCCGGAGCGACCGCATCCGCATCCGGCTCCGCGCTCTCGCGGCACGCCGGCAGCGCCACCACCATCGTGAGCCCGCCGCCGGGGGTGTCCTCGGCGGTGAGCGTGCCGCCCATCCCCTCGGTGAATCCCTTCGAGAGGGCGAGGCCGAGGCCGAGGCCGGACGCGTTGTCGGTGTCGCCGAGGCGTTGGAACGGCACGAACATGTCGTCGCGGCGCTCCGGGGCGACACCGGGGCCGTGGTCCACGACGCGGATCTCGACCGAGTCCGCGAACGCGCTCGTGCTGAGCCGCACGGGCACGCCCTCGGGCGCGTGGCGGACGGCGTTGCTCAGCAGGTTGACCACCACGCGCTGGAGGAGGCCCGGATCCGCGACCGCGCCGGGCAGGTCGGGCGCGAGGTCGAGCACGGCATCGGCGGGGCCGAGGTCGAGCTCGTCGAGGGCGGCGAGCACGACGTCGTCGAGGTCGACGTCCATGAGCCGCACGCCGAGCACGCCGGCCTGCACGCGGCTGACGTCGAGCAGGTCGGTGACGAGGTCGGCGAGCGTGCCGAGGCTCTCCTCCGCGGTGGCGAGGAGCTCCTCGCGGTCGCCGTCGGCCCAGGTCATGCCGGGGGAGCGGAGCGCGGAGACGGCGGCGGTCGCGGCGCTGAGCGGGCGGCGCAGGTCGTGGCTGACCGCGGAGAGGAGCGCCGTGCGCACCCGGTCCGTCTGGGCGAGCGGGCCGACCTCGCGGGCGGTGTCGGAGAGGTCGCGGTGCTCGAGCGCGGCGTCGAGCTGCGCCGCGATGACCCGCAGGAGGCGGCGGCCGGACGCCTCGAGATCGTCGCCGTAGAGGGTGAGCACGCCGCGGGATCCCACGGCCACGTCGGTCGCGGCGGCGCCCGTGACGACGCCGTCCCACGCGATGGTCTCGTCGCGGTCGACGAGCTTCACGCCCTGCAGGCCGAACGCCTCGCGGGTGCGGCTGACGAGCGCGTGCACGGCGCCCTCGCCGCGGAGCACGGATCCCGACACGGTCGCCAGCAGCTCGGCCTCGGCGGCCGCGCGGCGGGCGACGCGGGCGCGGCGGGCGGCCTGGTCGACGATCCAGCTCACGAGCAGCGCGATCACCACGTAGAGCACGAGCGCGAGCATGTGCATCGGCTCGTCGACCGTGATCGTGTAGAGCGGGTCGATGAAGAAGTAGTCGAGCGTGATGCCCGAGAGCACGGCCGCGAACAGCGCCGGCCAGATCCCGCCGACGAGCGCCACGAGCACCACGAGCAGCTGGTACGAGAGCACGTCGCTCGTGATGGAGTCGTCCGAGCGCGTGGCCGAGAGGAACCAGGTGAGGAGCGGCCCGCCGACGAGGGCGAGCAGCGCGCCCATGATCCGGCGCCGCATGCTGAGCGCGCCGCCGCGGATCCGCGGGAGGCGGAAGCGCCCGCCGGCCGCCGCGTGCGTGACGATGTGCACGTCGATGTCGCCCGACTCGCGGATCACGGTGGCGCCGATGCCGGGCCCCGTGGTCGCCGCGGCGAGGCGGCTGCGGCGGCTCACGCCGAGCACGAGCTGCGTGGCGTTGGAGGCCCGGGCGAACTCCACGAGCGCGCGCGGGATGTCGTCGCCGACGACCTGGTGGTAGCTGCCGCCGAGCGAGTCGACGAGCGCGCGCTGGCTGGCGAGCGCCTCCGGGCTGCCGGAGCGGAGGCCGTCCTGGCTGGAGACGTGGACGGCCATCAGCTCGCCGCCGGCCGACCGGGCGGCGATGCGGGCGCCGCGGCGGAGGAGGGTCTCGCCCTCGACGCCGCCGGTGAGCGCCACGACCACGCGCTCGCGGGCCTCCCAGCGGGCGTCGATCCCCTTCTCGTCGCGGTACGCGGCGAGCGCGGTGTCGACCTCGTCGGCGAGCCAGAGGAGCGCGAGCTCGCGGAGGGCGGTGAGGTTGCCGAGCCGGAAGTAGTGGGAGAGGGCCGCGTCGATCCGCTCGGCCGGGTAGACGCGCCCGCCGGCGAGCCGGTCGCGCAGGGCCTCGGGCGCCAGGTCGATGACCTCGATCTGGTGCGCCTCGCGGAGCACGCGGTCGGGGATCGTCTCGCGCTGCGGCACCCCGGTGATCTTCTCGACCACGTCGTTGAGGGAGGCGATGTGCTGGATGTTGACGGTGGAGATCACGTCGATGCCGGCGTCGCGGATGAGGTCGACGTCCTGCCAGCGCTTCTCGCTCCGGCCGCCCGGGGCGTTCGTGTGGGCGAGCTCGTCGACCAGCGCGATGGTGGGCCGCCGGGCGATGACCGCGTCCACGTCGAGATCCGTGATCTCCACCCCGCGGTGCGACACCTCGCGCCGGGGCAGGATCTCCAGCCCCTCGAGCATCGCCGCCGTGGCGGCGCGGCCGTGGGTCTCCACGACCGCGACCACCACGTCGGCGCCCTCGTCGCGCAGTCGCTTGCCCTCCTCGAGCATCGCGTAGGTCTTGCCCACGCCGGGCGCAGCTCCCAGCAGCACCCGCAGTCGACCGCGCTTCATGTCTTCTCTCTCTTGCCCGTGGGGTGCGGGCGTCAGCCGCCGAGGCCGGCGAGCGCGATGTTCAGCTCGAGCACGTTCACGGTCGGCTCCCCGAGGTAGCCGAGGTCGCGTCCCTGCACGTGCTGGTCGACGAGGCGCGCGACCTCCTGCTCGGGGATGCCCCTCGCCTCGGCCACGCGGGCCACCTGCTCCCGAGCGTATTCCGGGCTGATGTGAGGATCGAGCCCGGAGGCCGATGCGGTGAGCGCGTCGGCCGGGATCGAGGCCGGATCCACGCCGTCGGATGCGGCGATGGCGGCCTTCCGGTCCGCGATGGAGGAGACGAGTGTGTCGTTCTCCGGGCCGAGGTTGCTGCCGCTGGAGGCGGTCCCGTCGTAGCCGTCGCCCGCGGCCGAGGGCCGGGACTGGAACCACTCCGGGAGGGCGGCGCCGTCGGAGTCCTGGAAGGACTGGCCGATCAGCGACGATCCGACGACCTGGCCGTCGGCGGAGACGAGCGAGCCGTCCGCCTGCGCGGGGAGCGCGAGCTGGCCGATGCCCGTGACGACGGCCGTGTAGCCGACGCCGAGGACGACGGTGAGGACGGCCATCGCGCGGACGGCGACGCCGGCGGTGCGGAGGGACTGGCGGGGGGAGGACATGCGCTTCCTTCTATCGGTGACGTGAGGTGATCGGGGAGGGGATCAGAAGCCGGGGATCAGGCTGACGACGAGGTCGACGAGCTTGATGCCGATGAACGGCGCGATCACGCCGCCGACCCCGTAGACGAGCAGGTTCCGGCTGAGCACCTTGGAGGCGCTGAGCGGCCGGTAGGCCACACCCTTCAGGGCCAGCGGGATGAGCGCCACGATGATCAGCGCGTTGAAGACGATCGCCGAGAGGATCGCGGATGCCGGCGAGTGCAGCTGCATCACGTTGAGCACCGCGAGCTGCGGGAAGACGCCCGTGAACATCGCGGGGATGATCGCGAAGTACTTCGCCACGTCGTTCGCGATGGAGAACGTGGTGAGGGCGCCGCGGGTGATGAGCAGCTGCTTGCCGATCCGCACGATGTCGATGAGCTTCGTCGGGTCCGAGTCGAGGTCGACCATGTTGCCGGCCTCCTTCGCGGCCGACGTGCCCGTGTTCATCGCCACTCCGACGTCGGCCTGCGCGAGCGCGGGCGCGTCGTTGGTGCCGTCGCCGGTCATGGCGACCAGGCGGCCGCCCTCCTGCTCCTTGCGGATGAGCGCGAGCTTGTCCTCGGGCGTCGCCTCGGCGAGGTGGTCGTCCACCCCGGCCTCGGCGGCGATGGCGCGGGCGGTGAGCGGGTTGTCTCCCGTGATCATCACCGTGCGGATGCCCATGGCGCGCAGCTCCGCGAAGCGCTCCTTGAGGCCGTCCTTCACGACGTCCTTGAGGTGCACGACGCCGAGCACGCGGCCGGATCCGTCGGCGTCCTTGGTCGCGACGACGAGCGGGGTGCCGCCGCCGTTCGAGACGGCCTCGACGGTCGCCGTGAGCTCGTCGCGGACGAGCTTCGGCAGCGCGCGGCCGCCCTCCTCGATCCAGGCGAACACGGCCGACGAGGCGCCCTTGCGGACGATGCGGCCGTCGGGCAGGTCGACGCCCGACATGCGGGTCTGGGCGGTGAAGGGCACGTCGACGCCGCGGGGCAGCGTCGCGGTGTCCACGCCCTGGGCGACCGCGAGGTCGACGACGCTGGATCCCTCCGGCGTCGGGTCCGCGAGCGACGACATGGCCGCGGCGCGGGCGAGCTCCTCGCCCGTCACGCCGCCCACCGGGATCAGCTCGCTGGCGCGGCGGTTGCCGTAGGTGATGGTGCCGGTCTTGTCGAGCAGCAGCGTGGTGACGTCGCCGGCGGCCTCGACCGCGCGGCCCGACATGGCGAGCACGTTGCGCTGCACGAGGCGGTCCATGCCGGCGATGCCGATGGCGGACAGCAGCGCGCCGATGGTGGTCGGGATGAGGCAGACGAGCAGCGCGATCAGCACGGGCACGCTCACGGTCGCCGCGGCGTACGAGGCGATCGGGTTGAGCGTGAGCGCCACGATCACGAACACGATGGTGAGGCTCGCGAGCAGGATGTTGAGCGCGATCTCGTTCGGCGTGCGCTGGCGCGACGCGCCCTCGACGAGGCCGATCATGCGGTCGACGAAGGTCTCGCCGGGCTTCGAGGTGATGCGCACCACGATCCGGTCGCTCAGCACCCGCGTGCCGCCCGTGACGGCGCTGCGGTCGCCGCCCGACTCGCGGACGACGGGGGCGGACTCGCCCGTGATGGCCGACTCGTCGATGGAGGCGATGCCCCACACGACGTCGCCGTCGCCCGGGATCGACTCCCCGGCGACCACGACGACCATGTCTCCGAGCGTGAGGTCGGCGCTCGAGACCTCGCGGAGTTCGGCGCGCTCGGCGCCGGGATCCCCGGAGGCGTCGTAGGACGCGACGACGCGCGCCATCGTGCTGGTGCGGGTCTTCCGCAGGCTGTCGGCCTGCGCCTTGCCGCGGCCCTCGGCCACCGACTCCGCGAGGTTCGCGAAGACGACGGTGAGCCAGAGCCACAGGGCGATCCCCGCGGTGAACGTGGTCGGCACGGAGCTGCCGCCGGAGGATCCGGCGCCGCCCGTGAACGGCTCGGCGATCGCGAGGATCGTGGTGAACGCGGCGCCGACCTCGACGATCAGCATCACCGGGTTCTTCCACATCAAGCGCGGGTCGAGCTTCCGGAACGCGCCGGGGAGCGCCTCGGCGAGCTGCCGGGCGTCGATGGCCCGGGCGCGCGACGCCCGCTGCTCGGAGCCGGCCGCGGGTGCGGTGCCGGTCTCGGGGGTGATGGTGGTCATGATGCGAGCCCTTCCGCCAGGGGACCCAGCGCGAGAACGGGGAAGTAGGTGAGAGCGGTCACGATGACCGTCACCCCGATGAGGAGGCCGACGAACTGCGGCCGGTGGGTGGGCAGGGTCCCCGAGGTGGTGGGGATGCGGTCCTGCGCCGCGAGGGATCCGGCGAGCGCCAGCACGAACACGATCGGGAGGAACCGCCCGAGCAGCATCGCGACGCCGAGCGCCGTGTTGAACCACGGGGTGTTCGCGGTGAGGCCGGCGAACGCGGATCCGTTGTTGTTCGACGCCGAGGTGAACGCGTACACGACCTCGGAGAGGCCGTGCAGGCCGCTGTTGAGGATCGAGGTGCCCTCGACGTCCTCGCGGACGGCCGGGATCGCGAAGCTCAGCGCGGTGCCGAGGAGCACGAGCGTCGGCGTGATGAGGATGTAGAGGCTCGCGAGCTTGATCTCGCGCGGCCCGATCTTCTTGCCGAGGTACTCGGGCGTGCGGCCGACGAGCAGGCCCGCGACGAACACGGAGATGACGGCGAGGATGAGCATGCCGTAGAGGCCCGAGCCGGTGCCGCCGGGGGCGACCTCGCCGAGCATCATGTTGAGCATCGGCATCATGCCGCCGAGCGCCGTGTACGAGTCGTGCATCGAGTTGACCGCGCCGGTGGAGGTGAGCGTGGACGCGGTGCCGTACAGCGTCGATCCGATGATGCCGAAGCGCTGCTCCTTGCCTTCCATCGCGCCGCCGGCGGCCATCGGGGCCGTGCCCGCGCCGTTCAGCTCGAAGATCGTGAGGGCCGTGAGGGAGGCCACGAAGATCGTCGCCATGACGGCCACGATCGCGGTGCCCTGGCGGGTGTCGCCGACCATCTTGCCGAAGGTGCGGGGGAGGGAGAACGGGATGGCGAGCATCAGGATCACCTGGAACGCGCTCGTCCAGGCCGTCGGGTTCTCGAACGGGTGGGCGGAGTTCGCGTTGAAGAACCCGCCGCCGTTCGTGCCGAGCATCTTGATCGCCTCCTGCGAGGCCACCGGCCCGCCCGGGATCGTCTGCGTGCCGCCCGTGATGGTCGCCACGTCCTGGAAGCCCGCGAAGTTCTGGATCACGCCGCCGGCGATGAGGACCACGGCCGTGACGAGCGAGAGGGGGAGCAGCAGGCGGAGGGATCCGCGGATCAGGTCGACCCAGAGGTTGCCGATCGTGCCGCTGCGCGTGCGGGCGAAGCCGCGGACGAGCGCGATCGCCACCGCGATGCCGACCGCCGCCGAGACGAAGTTCTGCACGGCGAGCCCGGCGAGCTGGACCGTGTAGCCCATCACCGCCTCGGGCGAGTACGACTGCCAGTTCGTGTTGGTGACGAACGAGACCGCGGTGTTCAAGGAGAGGCCCTCGGGCACGGCGGGGAGGCCGAGCGAGTAGGGGAGGAACGCCTGGAGGCGCTGCAGCCCGTAGACGACGAGGACGCCGACGAGCGAGAACGCGAGCACCGCGCGGAGGTAGGCGGGCCAGGTCTGCTCGGAGCGGGGGTCCACGCCGATGAGGCGGTAGATGCCGCGCTCCACGCGGGTGTCGTGGCGCGACTCGTACATGCGCGCCATGAGGTCGCCCAGCGGGCGGTGGATGAGGACGAGGACCAGGACGACGGACGCGACCTGGAGGATCCCGGCGAGCGTGTCCATCAGAACCTCTCGGGCCGGACGAGGGCGTACACGAGGTACACGACGGAGGCGATGCCGAGCACGGCGGCGGCGAGGCCGGCGGCGTCGGCGAACGAGGTGATCACAGCTTCTCCACTCCTCGGCCGACGAGGGCGACGAGGGCGAACAGGACGATGGCGCCTGCGATGTACACGAGGTCGAGCACTGGGGGATCCTCCGTTGAGGGATGCCGCGGCCGGTCGGACGCGGGTGCCCGTCGGGGGCACGGAGGACCACTAGACACCTCGCGATCGGGCGTCCTCACGCATCCATACGGTTCCCTCACGGGGCGGCGGGGAACCTCACGACACTCCTACGCGGGGGTCGGCGGGGCGGCGCATCACCCCTTCACGCTCCTCCTCCACAGCCTGAACGCCGTCGATGGGGTCTCGTGATCTGCGCGCAGCGCTCACATCGGAGCAGCCGCCTGTATGTTGCTTTCATCGACGAAAGGCGCCGTCGGTTCCCATTTGAGGCCACGCGCTTTCATCCGTCCGCCCGAGGGAAGCAGCCCGAAGTGAGTGTCTTGCTCGTTGAACAGCACGGCATCACAGCCGTCGGGATGAGCTCCGGGCGTGTCTCCGAATGAGCGCTTCAGACCTCACGGCCGATGTCATGGCGCAGTTCCGCAATGCCGGAGTGGATGCGCACACGACGCTCCTGCTCGGCGCCGGAGCCTCGACGACATCCGGTCTGCCGGATTGGGACGAGCTCGCGACCCGCTTGCTGGTGAGTAGCGGGGCCGTGTCGAACGAAGAGAGCGCCCGAACCCTGGTGTCACGCCAAGATCCCATGATGGTCGTGGAATCAGCGCGGGCGCTCCACGGTCCGTCGTGGAACAAGAAGCTCCGCGCAGCTCTATACGAGGGAGTGCTGTCGCCGGAATCGTCTCCACTCCATCTTGCGGCCGTCGCACATGCACTCGGTGGTTCGCCCGGTGACACCACGCTGGTCACGCTGAACTTCGACACCCTGCTGGAGGATGCTCTCCAGGAGGAGACCGGGGCTCCCGTCGAGTCCGTCGCTGATGGGCGCGATGTGACTGACATGGCGGTCCATCATCTCCACGGAGTCGTGAGTACTTCCGCGACGACGGAGGCTGTGCTCACGCTGACGGAGTTCCTCGATCTCATGAGCGATCCCGACTCATGGCAGTTGCGGAATCTGCGAGCAGCTGTGGGGCGAGGCGCCGTGGTGATCGCGGGAACCTCATACCGGGATCCAGACGTGCGGCAATGGATGCATGACGCCATGAGGGGCGCCCCGGACAGTCACGCGACCCTCATCCTGCTGGCTCGGCAGGGTCTTGCGGTCACGAAGCAGGAGTTCGAGGACTTGCGGTCTGCCCTCACCGAGCAGTGGTCGGCGATAGGGATGCGGCCGGTCCTGGTGAACGACTTCTCCGATGCGGCGCAGGTCATTCGGGAGCTCCGGTTCATCGATGCGCCCCACTATCGCGCTCCCCAAGAGCGAGCAGAAGCTGTCTGGACATACCACGCCCTGAATTTCGCTCGCCTTCAGGAAGAGTACGTCGCAGAACTGGCGCAGAACGCGCAGACCCTGTCCGACGCGTTCTCCGTCGACAGCATGAATCTGACTCTGTGGCTGGCGAACTCGGAAGGGAAGCTCGCGCGATGGGCGGCTCAAGACCGCAGGTACCTCGACCCGAATGGACTCCGTATGGTCGAGACGGGTTTCGACAGCCCGTGGATCGCGGGTCAATCCCTCGGATCCGACACCTTGTTGCACAAGGATCTCCCGGAAGGTGACATACGGCGCTGGAGCTCTGTGCTGGCGGTCCCGATTCCCGTGACTCATCCCGAATTCCCCACGGTGACGTCGGCCGTGGTGACCATCGGGCTCCCGGATCGAGCGGAGACTTACGCGGGGTCGCGCTTCCTCTGGGCAGACGCGGTCTCCAAGATCGGAGATGCATGGACATCGAGGATCAGCGACGCTGTGTTCCCACGATGAGCGAGTACGATCGCGTACACGAAGCGGGAGGCGTGATGGCCGAGAAGCACAGCGCGGCGGGTTACCAGAGCTTGGGCAACGGCGTCTACAGGGTTGGTGCTGTGCGTCGGAGCGCGGTCACCGGGCGGTACGTCGTCAAGGGCCACGAGACACGCGTCGAGCGCTCGAGCGGTGAAGAAGCCCGCGGGCGCTCCGAGGAACGCCGCAAGTAGTCCGCGGCTGCGGCGCGTGGCCGGTTCGGAAGCGCCCCGTGCGGGGACGCGCCCGGCTACTCACGCCGCCCACCCCGCCACCACGTCCGACCCCACCTTCACGATCAGCATCGCGACCACCACGATGAACGCGATGCGGATGAAGCGGCTGCCGCGCGCGACGGCCATCCGGGATCCCGCGTAGCCGCCGAGCATGTTGGCCACGCCCATGCCGAGCGCGAGCGCCCAGAGCACGTGGCCCTGCGGGATGAAGAAGGCGAGGGCGCCGAGGTTCGTCGCGACGTTCACGATCTTCGCCTGGGCGCTCGCGAGCACGAAGTCGTAGCCGAGCGCGGTGATGAGCGCGATGATCAGGAACGTGCCCGTGCCGGGTCCGATGAGGCCGTCGTAGAAGCCGATGACCACGCCGAGCAGCGCCGCGATCCCGTGGTGCTTGCGTCCCGTGTGCCGGAGGGCGGCCACGTCGCCGAGCCGCGGGCGGGCGATCGTGACGACGGCGACGATGATCAGCGCCACCACCACGAGCGGCTTGAACACCGAGGCGGGCAGTAGCGAGGCGAGGCTCGCGCCCCCGTAGGAGCCGGCCAGCGCGACGGCCGCCATCGGCAGGGCGGTGCGGAGGTCCGGATGCGTGCGCCGGTACCAGGTGACCGCGCTCGTCGACGTACCGAACAGCGACGCGAGCTTGTTGGTCGCGAGCGCCTCCACCGGTGTGATCCCCGGCACGAGCAGCAGGGCCGGCAGCTGCAGCAGGCCGCCGCCGCCCACGACCGCGTCGATCCAGCCGGCCGCGAGCGCCGCGAGCAGCATGAGCAGCGCGACGGTGAGGGTGATCTCGCCGAGGGATCCGCCGATGTCCACCGGGCGCCGGCTACTCGGCGGAGCCGGCGGCGGACCCGGCGCGTGAGGCGTCCGCCGACTCCAGCGCGACCAGGCGGCGGATCTCGTCCGCGTCCACGTTCACGCCGAAGAGGGAGCGGCCGGGCTCGAGCACGCGGCCGGCCGCGAGCGGACCGATGTCCACGGGGTCGAAGCCGAACGCGTCCACGAGGGCCGCGACCGTCGCGCGCGCCGCGTCGTCGTCGCCCGCGACCGCGATGCCCTTGCGGCCGGGCTCGCCGGACGGCCGCGGCCCCTCGTCGAGGTCGTGGTACCCCATGTGGTTGAAGGCCTTGACGATCGTGGAGTCGGGGAGGAACGCCTGCACCAGCTCGCTCGTGGAGGAGGCGGGGTGCGCCAGGTCGTCGCGGTGCCCGTCCACCTCCCACCAGTAGTTCATGGCGTCGACCACGAGCTTCCCGCGGAGCTCGGCGGCGGGCACGGAGGGCAGCTTGCCGAGGGGGAGGGCGAGGATCACGACGTCGGCGCGCGCGGCCGCGTCCGCCGAGGTGGTGGCGACGGCGCCGGGCGCGAGCACCTCGACGATGAGGGCGATGCGCGACGGGTCGCCGGATCCGGAGATGAGGACGGGGTGCCCCGCGGCGACGGCGCGGCGGGCGAGCACCGTGCCGACCTTGCCGGCGCCGAGGATCCCGACGGTCGCCCGGGGCGCCGCTCCCTCGGCGTCGTCGCGGCGGGCGGGGGCGTCGGCGTGCTGCGTCATGCCCCCATCCTCCCCTCCGGCGACGGGCGCGGGCGGCATCATGGCCCGCGCGGCACCGGGCCATGGGCCGCGGGCCGTCCCGAAGGTAGGGTGGCGAGGCGGTCGGGTCCCGTCGTCCCGCCCGCGCATCCGACGGGCCGAGGAGGCGACATGCGCACGATCCCCCATCGCGAGGATCCGCATGGCTGACCGTGCGCTCTACGCCGACGCGGCCTCCGCGCTCGAGCGGGCCACCGCGTCCGGCGACGACCTCTGCGGGCCGCTCGTCGCGGCCATCGGGATGAACGGCGCCGCGGTCTCCACCCTCGGGGATCCGCTCGGCAACGAGACCCTCTGCGCGTCCGACGACCACGCCGCGCGGCTCGACGAGATCCAGCTCGACCTCGGCGAGGGCCCGTGCTGGGTGGCCTTCGCCACCCGCCGGCCGGTGCTCGAGCCCGACGTCCGCGGATCCGACGACCCCACCTGGCCCCTCGCCCGCCAGGCCATGCACGAGAGCGGGCTCGGCGCGGTGTTCGCGTTCCCGCTCGTGGTCGCGGGCCTCAGCCTCGGCGCGGTCGACCTCTACTCCCGCACCGCCCGCGACATCTCCGACCAGCAGGTGACCGACGCGACCGGCCTCACGCGCATCGTCGCGCGCCAGGTCCTCCGCCGCGCGCTCCTCGCCGCCGACGCCCCGCAGGAGGACACTGGATCGTGGGAGGGCCGGTTCTCGCGCCGCGAGGTCCACCAGGCCACCGGGATGGTCGTCGCGCAGATGGGCATCCCGCCGGCCGACGCGCTCCTCGTCCTCCGGGGCCACGCCTTCGCGACGGGGCGCAGCGTGCGCGACGTCGCCGAGGACGTGGTGGGACGGGTCCTCGACTTCACCCCGGACCGCTGATGCGCACCACGGACCACCTACCGCCCGAACGACCCAGAGGAACGACGCCGATGCCGGACACCCGCGAAGGACTGCTCGTCCGCACCTTCGTCAGCCTCGCCGACTCGCTCGTGAGCGACTTCGACGTGCTGGAGCTGCTGCAGACCCTCGTCGATCAGGCCACGCTGCTGTTCGACGCGAGCGCGGCGGGCATCATCATCGGGCCGGACGCCGCGCACCTCGAGGTCGTCGCGTCCACGAGCGAGAGGAGCCGGCTCGTCGGGCTGATGCAGGTCGAGGTCGGCGAGGGCCCGTGCGTCGAGGCCGTGACCACCGGACGGGTCGTGTCCGTCGCGGACGTGCGCGCGATCGCCGACCGCTGGCCGGCCTTCGCGGCGCAGGCGTCGGGCGCCGGGTACGTGTCGGTGCACGCGATCCCGCTGCGGCTGCGCGGCGACATCATCGGATCCCTCAACCTCTTCCGCGATCACGAGGGCGTGCTGAACGACGCCGACGCGGTCGCCGCGCAGGCGCTCGCCGACGTCGCGACGATCAGCGTGCTGCAGGAGCGCACCATCCGCGACAGCACCGTCGTGCGCGACCAGCTGCGGCACGCGCTCGACAGCCGCGTGCTCATCGAGCAGGCCAAGGGCGTCATCGCGCACACGCACGGGGTCGACATGGACGAGGCGTTCCGCATGATCCGCCGGCAGGCCCGCAGCACGAGCCAGGCGATGCCCCAGGTCGCCGAGGGGATCGTGGCCGGGCGGATCACGCTGGAGCGGGCGCGGGGCTAGCGTGCGCGGGGGCGCGGGGGCGCGGGGCAGGTCTCAGGCGAGCGTGCCGTCGAGGATCCGGTCGAGGGTGCCCAGCCCCTCCCACACGTGCGCGTGGATCCCGGCGCGGCGGGCGGCCTCCACGTTCTCGGGCTTGTCGTCGACGAAGACGATCCGCTCGGCCGGGGCGTCGAGGCGCGCGCACGCGAGCGGCCACACGTCCGCGTCGGGCTTCGCCATGCCGATCCGCGCGCTCGTGAGCACGTGCTCGAAGCGCGATCCCCAGCCGTCGCGGGCCTCGAGCACGTCGGCCAGCTCGTGCGGGGCGTTCGAGAGCACGGCGAGCCGGTAGCCGGCGGCGAGGGCGCGGTCGAGCGCGGCGGTCGTCTCCGCGTCGGGCGATCCCCAGCGGCGCTGCTCGATGGCGATCAGCTCCGCGAGGCCGTCGTCCGTGGGGACGTCGGCGCCGACGTCCCGGGCCACCGCCTCCCAGAAGGCCCGGGCGCTCCCGCCCCGGTCGTACTCCTGGCGATGCGCGTCGAAGGCGTCACGCACGCGGGCCTCGGCGTCCTCGCCCGCGACGCCGGCGGGATCCAGCGCCCGGGTCAGCGCGCCGATGTCGTCGGGCCGCGTGATGAGCACGCCGCCGATGTCGAAGAGCAGCCAGGGGATGGCGGGGTCGCGGTTCTCGGGCATGGGGCTCCAGGTGCGGATCGGGGCGGGCGGGTCCTTCGAGCATGCCCGGTCGGGCGGCGCGGCGCGCGCGTCGTCCCGGCCGCCGTGCGGATCCCGTGAGGGTCGCGGCCCGGCGCGCACGGCTTCCGTGAGGGCGGGCGACGGCCGTGCGGCGCGGGGGTAGACCGGAGGCCATGACCCTCACCGCGATCCTCCCGTCGCTCCGCCGCAGCATCCCGGATCCGCTCGCCGCCACGCGCTGGCCCGTCGGCACCACCGCCACCACCACCGACCTGCGGGTCGGCGACGTGTCCCTCGTCGCGCTCGCCGCGGAGCGGGGGACCGCCTGCACCGTGACCGCCGCCGCGGTCGAGCCGGGCAGCAGCGGGCGCGCCTCCGCGACGGCACGCACCTCGGCGGTCGTGCTGCGGATCCTCGCGGTCGCGCCCGCCACCGCCGACGCCCCGCGCGCGATGCTCGTCGACGCGGACATCGCCGGCCTCGCCTGCACGTGGGAGGAGGCGCGGCTGATCGGCCGGGCGTCGACCGCCGCGGCCCGCCCCGCGGAGATCGGCGGCGCGGCCGTGCGCCTGCCCGCCGACGTGGTCGCGGGCGACCTGGTCGTCGTCCCCGTGCCCGGCGCGGTCGAGGTGCGCGGGATCCGCGTGGTCGACGCGTCTGCGCCCGTGGTCGTGCCGCGTGCGGCGGGCCGGCTCGCGGCGGCTCCGGTGCGCGTCGAGGTGCCGGTGGTGGTGCGGGCGCTGTCGGCTGCGCGCTGATCCGGGTCGGGCCGCGGCCGGCGGTCCGCCTCGCCGCTCGCCGCTCGTCGGCCGCCGCCGCTGCGCCGCCCGCCGCCCGTGCGGCTCCCGCCCGGCCCTGTACTACACTCGATCCCGGTGGCGTGTCCGAGCGGCCTAAGGAGCACGCCTCGAAAGCGTGTGTGGGGGAGACTCCACCGTGGGTTCAAATCCCACCGCCACCGCCAGATGGATCCGGCACCGCGCCTCGCGCGCAGCCCGATCCGCGCGAAGGGCCCCGGGAGACCGGGGCCCTTCGTCGTGCGCGGAAGAACGTCGGATCACGGCGAGCGGGATCGCCGTCCCTGAGCGCATGCATATCAGGCGCCCACGGGTCTGGGGCTAGTGCTCTGCACTGATCTGAACAAAGCCAGAGTCTCCCCGCGTATAACCCGGTACCGCGAATCCAGAAAACTGCCCTCCCGTTTCGGTCGCGCTCATGATCTTGCTTATCGAGTACAGCTCCCAACACGGAATGTTGTTTCGCTTGCTGCTGCCACCTATCAAGCAGCCCCTTAGGGCGGTTTTGCCGGTGGTTGTTATGCCCAATGTAGCTGGCTGAACCACCCTAGCCAGGCCGTCATATACGAACGAAATCTCTGATCGTGACTCGATGGCGGACGCGAAGTCCATGGGTGTCTCCTTGCCTAACAGGTCGGTCGGCGGGCTCTAATACACGTCGTTAGTTCGGTGTCGAGGGATCTCAGGTACTCATGGAACCGGGTTACCGCAGGAGCACTGAGTCTATTGTCCCTCAGTCACGATCGACAGTAGATTGTTGACCCCTGAACTGGGAATGGCGTTCAGCAAAGGAGCGTTATATTGTAAAACGAATAATGCCTGCCTGGAGGGCCACTTGAAACTTGTCAACATGTCCGTGTCCGGCTTTCGATCGATAGAGCAGTTGCTGGATTTGAGAGTCAGCTCTCCTCTTGTGCTTGCTGGCCATAATGATGCTGGTAAATCAGCAATTATCGACGCCATACTTTTCTTACTAGGCGGGTATCGAGCTACAGATTTCGATCGGACATATCTAGCGACTTCGGCCGAAGGTGACGAGACCGAGGTCGCTGGTGTGGACCGAGTTGATGTGACTGCGGTCGAAGGGGTCTTTGCTCTCGGCGAGATGGAGCAAGCCACATGGGGGCGGCCGCGAATCAATGTACGACGCAAATGGACTCAAGGTGAAGCTCCGATTCTCGAAGTCCTCACCGCTGTTCCATTGGACGAGCGTCTTCGGGACTATGGCTCCTTGAACGTTGCGCCCCTGAAAGAGCGACTGACCGCGCTCGGCCTTTCTGCTGATGGTAATAAAGGCGACCTGCTGCAGCGTTTACAGGAAGCTGCGGCCGGGGCGCAGAGTGAAGAACAATGGGTGGCCGCACCGGCAGCGCTTGAAAAGGCATTGCCCAATGTCAAGCGATTCGACGCTACAAGTGCCGTTGATGCCGACGCGGCGATTCAATCTACCCTGCAGACGGCGTTTAAGGGACATTTAAGTTCCGACGAGTATCAAGGAAGCATCCGAAGCATTGAAGAGGGCATCGAGGCCAAGCTAGTTATAGATGCGGATGCAATACGAGAGCATATCGCCACGAAGGTTTCTGACGTAGGCGAAGTCAGCATTGAGCCTGTCGTAAATCTTAGTGGTTCTGGAGGTCTAAAATCCGCAAAAGTCACTCTAAAAAACTCTAGAGGCGAAAAAATTGATCTTCATTTGTCCGGAGCTGGGAGGGCGCGCCGCATCGCGTTGGCCGTATGGGAATACAACGCTATGCTCCTTGCTGAATCTACCGAAGACATAGTCCTTTTGTATGATGAGCCTGATACCCACCTCGATTATGGGCATCAACGCGAGCTAATGAGGCTCATTCACGAACAAACGCAGAACTCGAAAGTGACCGTCGTACTCGCGTCTCATTCTATGAACTTGATTGACGGAACGGACATAGCGGATGTAGCCCACATTAAGCATGTCGACCACCGCACGGTTGTAGAGCGTTTGGCGGATGATTCGAGCGTTGGAGAGCACCTCGGCGCCATTGCCGCCAGTGTCGGACTTCGCAATACCGTCCTGCTGCATGAGCGTCTTTTCGTTGGCGTAGAGGGCGAATCAGAAGCCCGTGCGCTTCCCGTGCTCTTTCGCTTAGCGATGGGGCGGCATCTTGAGTCTTGTGGAATAGCGATCTGGCCATGCAATAACAACGAGGGTGCCGTTCGATTCGCTACTTTTCTAGCGCGACACGGCCGCAATGTCGCTTTCTTCGTAGATAAAGACTCAAGAACTAATGCCAAACATATCTTTAACGACGAAAAGCTTCGGGCGGCTGGGCTGGAGCCAAGTGTGCATTGCCTGTATATTGGTGATAGTAACGAGATAGAAGATGTGTTCTCTGGTGACCAATGGGCGGCGGCAGCAAATGCTCTATGGCCAAGGGACGGTGATGACGAGCCTGGCCCCGTTTGGTTTAAGGAGGATTTCGATGCACATCGGGACGGCAAGTTCAGTTCGCAGGTATTGGACATGCTACAGAGAGGATCTTCACTGGCGCCTCGTGGCAAGCCCGATGCGTTACTCGCGTTAGCGCTTACTCTCCGAGAGCCACGTGAGGTCCCGGCGGCCCTTGTTGCTGAGTTCGAGGCTATGGTCGCGCGAGCGCTTTAGAGCGCCGAGCGCGCATTCGTGCCAAGCGCTGAGGTGGTGTCGGCTGCTCCCAGAAGTGGCCTCCGATCGCGCGGGAGTAGGTATGGCCGTGAGAGGAGCGAGCATCACCACACCAACGGCATCCGTCAGGAGTGGGGGCGCTCGGATGACGTACTCGCAGAAAAGCCATTGGGTTGGTGCCCCTTCCAGGTGGTCCTATGGATAGAAACACGAGCCGCCGACATTGGTCGGGTGTTACAAGACGTATGCGTACCACCGCCAACGGCAGCATGACCCGACACCGCGCGGATCCGGCCCCCGTCAGCGCAGGATCCCGATCTCCCGCGCCGCCGCGACCGCCGCCGTCCGCGAGCTCACGCCGAGCTTCGAGAACACGTGCACGAGGTGCGACTTCACGGTGGCGTCGGTGATGTGCAGGCGCGCGCCCACCTCGGTGTTGGAGGCACCGTCGGCGACGAGCCGGAGCACCTCGATCTCGCGCGACGACAGGCTCACGCGCGGGGCGCGCATCCGGGCGAGGAGCCGGCTCGCGACCGCGGGCGCCAGCGCGCTCTCGCCGGCCGCGGCCGCGCGCACCGCGGCGAGCAGCTCGGCCGGCGGCGCGTCCTTGAGGAGGTAGCCGCTGGCGCCCGCCTCGACGGCGCCGAGGATGTCGCCGTCGCTGTCGTAGTTGGTGAGCACGAGCACGTAGGGGGCCGCCTCGACCGCGCGGATCTGCCGGGTCGCGTCGGCGCCCGTGCGCTCCTGGCCGAAGCGGAGGTCCATCAGCACGAGGTCGGGCACGAGCGACGCGGCGAGCTCCACGGCCTCGTCGGGCGTGGCCGCCTCGCCGACCACGTCGATGTCGTCGACGACGTCGAGCACGGCGTGGAGGCCGGCGCGGACGACGGGGTGGTCGTCGGCGATGACGATGCGGATCACGACGGCTCGACCTCCAGGATCGCGGTGATGGTGGTGCCCCGGCCGGGCGCGCTGTCGACGTCGAGGGTCCCGCCGAGCTGCTCCACCCGCTGCGCCATGGCCCGCAGGCCGAACGAGTCGGTCGTGCCGGTGCCGTCGCCGACGCGCGCCGGGTCGAAGCCCGCGCCGTCGTCGCGCACGATGAGCGTGGCGTGCGCGTCCGTGACGGCGACGCCGATCTCGACGGACCGCGCGTCGGCGTGCTGGGCGACGTTCGCGACGGCGCCCTGCGCGATCCGCAGCAGGGCGGTCTGCACGGCCATGGGGAGCGGCGGGTCGGACGGCGGCACCGCCACGTCGATCCGCAGCCCCTCCCGGCGCCACTGCGCGCCGAGCCGGCCGAGCGCCGCGCCGAGCCCGGCGTCGAGCGACGGCGGAGCCAGCTCCCGGATGAAGCGGCGCGTGTCGGCGAGGCCGTCGGCCGCGGTCGCGCGCGCGAGGCGGATGTGCTCGAGGCCCGGCCGGTCGCCGTCCGCCGCCTCCGCCGCGTGCAGCAGCATCTGGATGCTCGTGAGCCCCTGCGCGACCGTGTCGTGGATCTCCCGGGCGAGCCGCGCGCGCTCCGTCAGCACGCCCTGCTCCCGCTCCGTGGCGGCGAGGAGGCCGCGCGTCGCGATCAGCTCGGCGACGAGCTCCTCCCGCTCGGCGGACTCCCGCGCGAGCGCCCGGTAGCCGAGGCCGATGAGGAGCGCGACGCCCGCGCCGACGAGCGGACCGATCACCCCGCCGACCGTGAAGCCGCCGTGCAGCCCCAGCGCCACCACCGCGACGAGCGTCGCGACGACGACGGCCACCGGCCCGACCACGCGCGGCAGCACGTGCAGGTAGAGGAAGAAGAGGGGGAAGACGAGGTAGGCCGCATCCGGCTCCAGCACGAGGAGCGCGATCCAGGCGGCGGTGAGCGCGGTGATCCACACGGCCCCCGCGGCGACCCGGCGCGACGGGCGCGCGGCCTGCACACGCGCGCCGAGCAGGTAGAGCACGGCGAAGGCGGCGGAGAGCGCGAGCGCGGCCGGCGTGCGCGGACCCTCGACGACGAGCACGCGCACCACCACGAGGGTGAGCAGCGCCGCGGAGAGCACGTGCAACCCCGTGCGAAGTCCGACGAAGACGGGGGTGAGGGTGCTGTGGGCGGCCATTTCCCTGAAGGCTACGGGCGGGAGGCGGGGAGCGGATCAATCGGAAGTTCGATCGGAGGACCGAACTCCTCCCCGATGGATGCGCGGGGCCGGGCGGCGAGGCTCGTCTCGGCGGCAGGGAGGGTCCCGGCGCCGGAAGGATCCACCGTGTTCGTCGCCCGTCGAGACCTCCGATTCGCCATGGGCCGGTTCGCGCTCATCGGCGCGGTCGTCGCGCTCATCACCCTGCTCGTGGGGTTCCTCGCCGGGCTCACCGGCGGCCTCGCGGAGCAGGACGTCTCCGCCGTGCTCGGCCTCCCCGGCGACCGGCTCGTGCTCGCGCAGCCGGACGCCGGCCAGCCGTCGTTCGCGCAGTCGTCGCTCGACGACGCCACGGTCGCCGCCTGGCGGGGCACCGCGGGCGTCACGGCGGTCACGCCCGTCGGCATCGTCCAGGGCCGGGCCACCCCGACGGGCGACGCCGCATCCGCCGTCGCGGTCGCGCTGTTCGGGGTGCCGCACGGCGCCCCGGCGTCGACGGTCACCGACCTCGCGCCCACCGCCGATGACGCGGTCGGCCTCTCCTCGGCCGCCGCGCGCTCGCTGCACGCGGCCGTCGGCGACCGGATCACCGTGGCCGGCACCGACTACCGCGTCGCCTCGATCGGCGGCGACGCCTCCTACAGCCACACGCCCGTCGTCGCGCTGACCCCCGCCGCGTGGGCCGCGGCCGACCAGCGGCTCGGCGGCGACGGCGACGCGACCGTGCTCGCCGTCTCCGGATCCCCCGACTGGGACGTCGCCCAGGCCGCCACGCACACGACGGCCTCCCCGGCGCTCACCAGCCTCGGCGCGCTCGAGACCTTCAAGTCGGAGGTCGGCTCGCTCGGCCTGATGATCGCGATGCTGTTCGGCGTCTCCGCGCTCGTCGTCGGCGCCTTCTTCACCGTCTGGACCATGCAGCGCGCCGGCGACATCGCCGTGCTCAAGGCGCTCGGCGCATCCGACGCGTCGCTCATCCGGGACGCGCTCGGGCAGGCGCTCGTGGTGCTGGTGCTCGGGATCGGCGTCGGCATCGCCGTGGTCGCCGGCCTCGGATACCTCGCGAGCGGCACCATCCCGTTCCTGCTGAGCCCGCTCACCACCGTCCTCCCGGCGGCCGTCATGGCCGTCCTGGGGCTCGCCGGCGCCGCCGTCGCGCTCCGCACCGTCACCCACGCCGACCCCCTCACCGCACTCGGGAGCAACCGATGATCTTCCTCGACGACGTCACCCTCACCTTCCCCGACGGGGACTCCCGCCTCACCGCGGTCGACCACGTCTCGCTCACGGCGCCCGCGGGGGTCGTCACCGGCATCACCGGGCCGTCCGGCTCCGGCAAGTCCTCGATCCTCGCGGTCGCGGCGACGCTGATCCGCCCCGACTCCGGCCGCGTGGTCATCGGCGACGTCGACGCCGCGACCCTCAGCCGGACGGAGGCGACCGCGCTCCGCCGGGACGGCATCGGGATCGTGTTCCAGCAGTCGAACCTGATCCCGTCGCTCACCGCGCGCGAGCAGCTCCTCGTGATGGCGGAGCTCGGCGGCGGCGGATCCGCGCGGCGTCGCGCCGTCCGCGTCCGCGCCGACGAGCTCCTCGACGCGGTGGGCCTCGCCGCCCACGCGGGCAAGCGGCCCGCGCAGCTGTCCGGCGGGCAGCGCCAGCGCGTCGCCATCGCCCGCGCCCTCGTGCACGGCCCGTCCGTGCTCCTCGTCGACGAGCCCACGAGCGCGCTCGACCAGGAGCGCGGCGCCGAGATCATGGAGCTCATCGCCCAGCTCAGCCACGAGCAGGGCACGGCGACCCTGCTCGTGACCCACGACCTCGTGCACCGCGCCGCGCTCGACCGGCTCGTCACGGTGGTGGACGGGCGGATCGTGGCGGACGATGCGAGCGATCGCGCTCAGTCCGTCCCGCGCACCGCGTACAGCACCACGTCGTCCAGGTAGCGCCACAGCGTGCCCGTCTCCGGGAAGCCCGCGCTGCGGAGCGCCTCCAGGTGGAAGCCGAGCGTGACCTTCGGGGGCGCGACGTGGAGCTCCTCGCCCCAGACCTCGTCGCGGCGGGCGAGGGCGGCGGCGTAGCGCGGGGTGTCGGCGACGGCCTGCCACCACGCGTCCCAGGTGTCGACGTCGCCGGATGCGAACGCCGCGTCCTGCACCTCCTGGTCGTCCGCGAGGGAGATGCGCCGGAGCGTGCCCTCCTGGTGCGCGTCGTAGGAGAGGTGGTCGCCGTTCAGCACGATGCCGCCCGGGCGGACGAGCGCGGGCAGCGCGCGGTACACGTCGACGAGCGCGGCCGGCTGCAGCCAGTGCAGGGCGGTGGAGGAGACGACGGCGTCGAAGCCGCCTCGGGCGATGAGCGGGTGGTCCGCCCAGCCGGCGTGCGCGAGATCCACCTCGGCGATCTCCAGGCGCGGTTCGCCGAGCGCGAGGTCGGCGGCGATGGCGAGCAGCGCCGGGTCCTTGTCGGCGACGACGGCGGTGGCGCCCGGGATCGCGGCCAGGATCTCCAGCGCGAGCGAGCCGGTGCCGCCGGCCAGGTCGAGGATCCGCGGTGCGTCGACGCCCGCGGCCACATGCCGCACCACCCGCGCGATGGTCGCGAAGCGCTCGGCCCGGTGGCGGATGTAGCCGGTCTGCTGCGCGTCCCAGCGGGCGGCGAGGGAGCGGGCGTCCGCGATCACGGCGGCGTCGGCCTCGCTCGGGGCGGGTGCGGTGGTGGTGTCGGTCATGGTCGGGTCCTCTCGAGGGGGGTGGATGCGCCGAGCGGGTCGCCCGGCGCGGGGAGGGTGAAGCGGAGGTGGGGGTGCCCGTCGGCGTCGGGGATCACGGTGGTGCGCACGCCGTAGACCGCGTCGAGCAGGTCGGGCCGGAGCACGTCGCGCGGGGATCCGGCGCCGGCCACGCGCCCGCGGTCGAGCACGACCACGTGGTCGCAGGCCGCGGCGGCCGCCTCGAGGTCGTGCAGCACGACGACCACGGTCGGGGCGATGCGCCGCATCAGCCCCACGACCTCGAGCCGGTGCCGGATGTCGAGGTGGTTGGTGGGCTCGTCGAGCAGCACGTGGCCGGCGCCCTGGGCGAGCGCGCGGGCGAGGGCGACCCGCTGGAGCTCGCCGCCCGAGAGGGTCGCGAGCCGGTCGGCGGCCAGGTGCGCGAGGCCGACGGCGTCGAGGGCGGCGGCGATCCGGGCGTCGCGCGAGGATCCGCCCGACCGCAGCACGCCGTGCTCCGCGAGGCCGCCGAGCGCGACCTCGTCGGCCACGGTGAGCGACTCGTCGGGCTCCTGGCGCTGGCCGACCTCCGCGATCCGGCGGGCGATCCAGCGGCGCGAGCGCGAGCGCACGTCCTCGCCGTCGATCGTGACGCGACCGCCCGCGAGCGGCACGGCGCGCACGAGCGCGCGCAGCAGCGTGGTCTTGCCGCCGCCGTTGGGGCCGACGACGCCGGTGACGGATCCGGTCGGCGCCTCGAACGAGACGTCGTCGAGCAGGACGCGCCCGCCCGCGACCACGCGCACGCCCTCGGCGCGGATCACGGCAGGGCGGCCAGGAGCCCCGCGAGCTCGGCCGGGCCCTTCGCGGAGAGCATGCTCGGCGGATCCGTGAACGGGAACCGCAGCGCCACCACGCGCCCGTCCCGCACGGCCGAGAGCCCGGAGACGCCGGGCGCCCCGCGGAACGCCGCGATCGCGTCGTCGGGCGAGCCGCTGGAGTAGAGGAGCACGACGGTGCGCGGATCCCGGGCCACGATGTCCTCCACGTTCGCGTCGAACACGCGCTGGTCGGAGTCCGCGTAGACGTTCCGGAGGCCGGCCGCCTGGAAGACCGGCGTCACCATGCTCGGGCCGCCGTAGGGGGAGAGCACGCTGCCGCCGGAGGAGACGTAGAGCGCGGCGGCCGTGCCGGCGTCGGGCGCGGGATCCGCGAGGCCGGCCTGGGCCGTGGTGATCGCCTGCTCCGCGCGGTCGCCCGCGCCGAGCACCGCGCCGAGCGAGCGCAGCTCGTCCCACACGCGGTCGAAGGTGGCGGTCGTGCGGAGCTCGGGCGCCGGATCCGCGCAGTACGCGCTCGGCGTGTAGAGCGGGATGCCGCTGGCCGCGAGGGCCGCGCGGTCGACGGCCTTCTCGGGCGCGATGACGAGGTCGGGCCGCATGCCGATGACGCTCTCCTGGGACACCACGGATCCGCCGGTCGCGTTGGTCTCGGTCGACAGGACGTCGGCCTTCGCGAGCGTGTCGTACGTGGCGGGGGCGTAGAGGTCGTGCTGCAGGGAGCCGGTCATCGCGACCACGCGGTCCACGGCGCCGAGCGCCTCGAGGTTCGGGATCTCGTCGGCGTTCACGAGCACGATGCGCTGGGGCGGTGCCGCGAGGGTCACGGGCGAACCGCAGTTCGTGATGGTGAGGGGGAAGGACGTGCCGGCCGTCGGATCCTGGGCGCCCGGCGCGCTGGTGGGCGCGGGCGCGCAGCCGGCGAGCCCGGCGAGGAGGGTCGCGGCGGCGACGAGGGCGAGCGGGCGGCGGACGGCGAGCGGGCGCCGGGGCGTGAGCGGGCGGCGGGGCGCGGGGGATCGGGTCATGGGGCTTCCTGGGTCGGTCGGTCGATGTGCGGGGAGGGAGTGCGGGGACGAGGTGGCGGCGGGTCGTCGGCGGGTCGGCGGCTCAGGCCGCGCGGATCCCTCCGCGGCGGAGGAGGACGAGGAGGAAGGGCGCGCCGAGGATCCCGGTGACCACGCCGACCGGTATCTCCTGCGGCGCGAGGGCCGTGCGCGCGACCGTGTCGGCGCCGACGAGCAGCATCGCGCCGAGCAGCGCGGCCGCAGGGATCACCAGGCGGTGCCGCCCGCCGACGAGCCGCCGGGCGAGGTGCGGCACCACGAGGCCGACGAAGCCCACGCCGCCCACGCCCGCGACGATCACGCCGACCATCGCCGAGACGCCCACCATCAGGCCGATGCGCGCGCGCTCCGGGTCGAGGCCCGCGGAGCGCGCGGAGTCGTCGCCGGACGCGAGCGCGTCCACGAGCGGCGCGACCACGACGAGCGCGGTGAGGCCGACCGCGGCGGCCACGGCCGCTCCCGCGAGGGCGAGCGGCTGCACGCTGGCCAGGGATCCGAGCAGCCAGAACAGCACGGATCGCGCGGCCTCGGGGGAGTCGCTCGAGAACACGAGGAAGCTCGTCGCGGCGTTGAGCGCGTACCCGACGGCGAGCCCGGCGAGCACCAGCCGCAGCGGACCGCGGCGGTCGGCGGCGCCCGCGAGCAGGGTCACGAGGAGCACGGCGCCGATCGCGCCCGCGAGCGCGGCGCCGGAGAAGAGGAGCGCGCTGCCGCCGCCCGCGACGAGCACGACGAACGCGACGCCCGTGGACGCGCCCGAGTTGAGGCCGAGGAGGTACGGATCCGCGAGGGCGTTCCGCACCAGCGCCTGGAGGAGCGCTCCCGCGGCCGCGAGCACGGCGCCGGCGACGACGGCCATCGCGACGCGCGGCGCCCGCGTGCCGATCACGATCTGCGCGGCCGAGTCCGACCAGTCGCCCCGGGGGAGGCCGAGCAGGCGCTCGCCCAGGATCCCGGCGACCGTGGTCGGCGGCAGCGGCACGGGCCCGATCGCGAGCGCCGCGAGCACGACCGCGGCGAGGAGCAGGGCGAGCACGCCGAGCGTCGTGCGGCCCCGGCGGCGGGCCCGGCGGAGGACGGCGGCGACGGAGGGGGCGGAGGCAGCCGGGGCCGCGACGGGTGCCCGCCCGGCAGCGGGCGCGGGGGCATCGGGATGCTCGACGAGCGGATCCATCGGGCGTCCTCCTGTTGTCGAGAAGCATTCTCACATGTCCGATGGGCGACGCCCGACCCCTGGGGGCGGCGCCGCACGGATCCCGCACAGCGACGCGGAGGATCCTCATGCACACGCATCGGGCGCCGTCGCCCGCGTTCCCGTCGGGCCCCGCCATGATGGGCGCCGGCCTCACCTCGAATCGAGGGACGGTCCTCCTCGCGCATCCAGATCGGAGCACCGCCATGTCCCACGACGTCGAGCCCTCGCCGGGCGCGTCCGCGCCGCCCGTCGTCACGACCCCGCACGCCCGCCGCGCCGCCGAGCGCGGCGTCACCCCGGGCGTCCTGCTCGCCGCCGACTGGTCGTGGCGCCTCATCGTCATCGGCATCGCCGTGGCCGGGGCCGTGTGGATCCTCGTCTCGCTCAAGGAGGTGGTCATCCCGTTCCTCATCGGCCTGCTCGTCTGCGCGCTGCTGCAGCCGCTCGTCGCGTCGCTGCGGAAGCGCGGCTGGCCGGCGTGGGTCGCCATCACGTCCACGCTGCTCGCCACGGCCGTCGTCATCGCGGGGCTCGTGCTGCTGCTCGTCACGCAGATCAACACGGGCATCCCCACCCTGCAGCGCCAGGCCATGGCGCGCTTCGAGGACGTGCGCGACCTCCTCGCGCAGCCGCCCTTCAACGTGGTGCCGGCCGACTACGACGCGCTGCTCGCCTCCGCGGGCAAGGCCCTCGAGAACAGCCGCGAGGCGCTGCTCACCGGCGCGCTCGACGCGGGTCTCGGCGTCGGCCACCTGGTCACGGGCGCGCTGCTCGCCTTCTTCACCATCGTCATCGTGCTCATCGACGGCCGCGGCATCTGGGGCTTCGTCGTCCGGGTGTTCCCGCGGCGCGCGCGGCCCGCCATCGACGGCGCCGGCCGCGCCGGCTGGGGCACGCTCTCGGCGTTCACGCGCGTGCAGATCTTCGTGGCCGCGGGCAACGCGGTCGGCATCGGCATCGCCGCGTGGCTCCTCGGGCTCCCGCTCGCCATCCCCATCGCGGTCGTCGTGTTCCTCGCCTCCTTCATCCCGGTCGTGGGGGCCATCGTCTCGGGCGCCTTCGCGGTCGTCATCGCGCTCGTGTTCGTGGGGCCGCTGCAGGCGGTCATCATGCTGGCGGCCGTCATCGGCGTGCACCTGCTCGAGTCGCACGTGCTGCAGCCGCTCGTGATGGGCGGCGCCGTGCACGTGCACCCGCTCGCCGTGGTGCTCGCCGTCGCGGCCGGCTCCTACGTCGGCGGCGTCGCGGGCGCCCTGTTCGCGGTGCCCCTCGTGGCGACCCTCAACGTGATGGTCCGGCACATCGCCGGAGGTAGCTGGAAGGCCGGCGCCCCCGCCGTAGGATCGGACTGACGCACCTGCGGAGTCGACGGAGCCGACCGCCAACGTCTCTACCGGGAGGACCCCACCATGACCGAGGAGAACTACTCGAATCCGGATCGCAACCTCGGGATGGAGCTCGTGCGAGCCACCGAGGCCGCGGCCATCCGCTCCGCCCCCTTCATCGGCAAGGGCGACAAGAACGCCGCCGACGGCGCCGCGGTCGACGCGATGCGCAAGTTCCTCGGCACCGTCGCGTTCGACGGCCTCGTCGTCATCGGCGAGGGCGAGAAGGACGAGGCGCCGATGCTCTTCAACGGCGAGCACGTCGGCAACGGCTTCGGCCCCGCGTGCGACATCGCGGTGGATCCCATCGACGGCACGAGCCTGACCGCCGCCGGCCGCATGAACGCCCTCTCCGTCATCGCGGTGAGCGACCGCGGCAGCATGTTCGACCCGTCCGCGGTCTTCTACATGGACAAGCTCGTCACCGGCCCCGAGGGCCGCGGCGTCGTCGACCTCGACCGCCCCATCGGCGACAACATCCGCGCGCTCGCCGAGGCCAAGGGCCTCGCGGTCGAGGACATGCAGGTCGCCGTGCTCGACCGGCCGCGTCACGCCGACCTCATCGCGCAGATCCGCGCGGCCGGCGCCTCCACCCGCCTGCTGCTCGACGGCGACGTCGCGGGCGGCATCAACGCGGCCCGCCCCGACTCGCGCATCGACATGTGCGTCGGCATCGGCGGCACGCCCGAGGGCATCATCACGGCGTGCGCCATCAAGGCGCTCGGCGGCGTGCTCCTCTCGCGTCTCGCGCCCAAGGACGACGCCGAGAGGCAGCGGGCCGTCGACGCGGGCCACGACCTCGACCGCATCCTCGACCAGGACGACCTCGTCACGGGCGACAACGCGTACTTCGTCGCCACCGGCGTCACCGACGGCGCGCTCGTCGCGGGCGTCACCCGCCACCGCGGAATGATCCGCACCTCGAGCATCGTGCTCCGCTCCCACTCCGGCACCATCCGCCGCGTCGAGGCCGACCACCTCGTCTCCAAGTGGTACAGCCCCGCGGCCTGACCCGACGGCACGCGAGCCCGACGATGACCACCCCGACGCCCCGGCCCCGGCCCCGGCCGTGACGCGCACGCCCCGCAGCCTGCTGTCGCGTCTCGTGCCGCCGGTCATCGCGGTGGTCGGCGGGCAGGGCGAGTTCGCGTCGCCCGACCGCACGATGCGCCGGGCCGGCCGCCGCGTGCTGCGGCCGGGCGGGTTCGCCCCGCCGCCGCTCCTGCGCGGGGTGCGCGTCACCGCGCGGGTGGAGCGCGGCTGGCACGTCTACGAGGTGGCGCCGGCGCGGGCCGCGGGTGGCGATGGCCGCCGGGCCCTCTACGCGCACGGCGGCGGCTGGACCCACGAGATCTCGCCGTTCCACTGGTGGCTGGTCGCGGGCATCGCGCGCCGCACCGGCACGACCTTCACCGTGCCGATCTACCCGCTCGTCCCCTCGGGCACGGCCGCGGAGGTCGTCGAGCGCACGGCCGATCTCGCGGCGGCGCTCGTCGCGGAGGTCGGCGCCGACCGCGTCGCGCTCATGGGCGACTCGGCGGGCGGCCAGATCGCGCTGTCGGCCGCCCTGGCGCTGCGCGACCGGGGCGTGCCCGCGCCGCGCGACGTCGTGCTGCTCTCGCCCGCGCTCGACCTCTCCTTCGCGGATCCGCTCATCGCGCGCATCCAGCCCACCGACCCGTGGCTCGCGGTCGACGGGCTGCGCGCCGCCGTCGAGTCGTGGCGCGGGACCTGCCGGTGGAGGATCCGCGGGTCAGCCCGCTGCTCGGATCGCTCGCCGGCGTCGGCCGCATCACGGTGTTCACGGGCACGCACGACATCCTCTTCGCCGACGCGCGCGCCCTCGAGCGGAAGGCGGCCGCCGCCGGGCACCCGGTGCGGATCCACGTGGAGCCGAACCTGCTGCACGTGTACGCGCTCATGCCGATCCCCGAGGGCGCCCGCGCGCGTGACGCGATGGTGGAGCTGCTCCGCGCCTGACGCGAGCGCGCGCCCTGGCTCGGCCCGCGCTCGCGCCGTCCCGCCGGCGGCCGCCCGGATCGCGGGAGGAGAAGCGGCGTACGTTCGAGGAGCGGGCGACGAGGCCCGGTGCTCGCGGAGGGATCCCCATGACCAGGACACAGAGGACGCTCGCGGTGATCGCGGCGGCCGCCACGGCCACGCTGCTCGCGGGATGCGGATCCGGCGGCACGGGCTCGGCCGACGCCTCCTTCACGGAGGAGGCCACGGGCACCCTGAAGGCGTGGGCCTTCGACGGCGCGGACGACGTGGGGAAGGCCCGCATGCAGCACGCGGCCGACGCGCTCTCCGGCGTCACGATCGACCTCGACTCCACCGCGTTCGACGCGCAGAAGTTCACGACCCGCGTCGCGAGCGGCCAGACGCCCGACGTCGTGCAGATGGACCGCCAGTTCGTGGCGACCTACGCGGCCCAGGACCTGATCCTCCCGCTCGACGAGTGCTACTCCGTGAACGGCGTCGACCCGGAGGAGCGCTTCTACGAGTCCGTCACGAACGACATCCGCTACGACGACGCGATCTGGGCCGTGCCGCAGTTCTTCCAGCCGCCGGCGATCCTCCTGAACGAGCGCGTGCTCGCGGCGGCCGGCGTTACGGCCGACCAGTTCGACACCTCGAAGCCCGACCAGCTCCTCGAGGCCGTCGGGAAGGTCTACCGGGAGTCCGGCGGCGACCCCGCGGTGCTCGGCCTCGACGCCGTGCCCACCAGCCAGGCCGCCCTCTGGATGCTCGGCTTCGGCGGGCAGCTCGTCGACGACGAGGGGAAGCCCACCCTCGACGACGCCGCCAACCTCCCGGGCCTCGAGTTCCTCCAGCGGCTGTCCGACGCGCAGGGCGGCTACGCGAAGGCGAAGAGCTTCACGGACGCGTTCGACACCTTCGGCGACGGCAACCAGTTCGTGAAGGACCAGGTGGGCGCGCAGGTCGACGCCCAGTGGTACCTCAACGTGGTGGCGCCGTACCGCGACGACATCGACATCTCGGCCGTGCCGTTCCGCGACCGCGACGGCGAGCCCTTCGCGGTGGCCGGCGGATCCGCGTTCGTGATCCCCGCGGGCGCCGCGAACAAGGACGCCGCGTGCGCGTGGATGCTCGACCTCACGAGCCAGGAGGCGTGGGAGGCCGCGGGCGACGTCCGTGCCGCCACGGTCGCCGAGAACGGCGGCATCTACACGGGCCTGTTCACGGGATCCCCGGCCGCGGACCAGGCGGTCCGCGACGCCCACGTCGTGCCGAGCGGCGACGACGGGATCGACCAGGCCATCGCGACGTTCTACGACGTGGTGGCGGAAGGACGCTCGATCGGCGGGTCGCCCGCCGGGCAGCAGATCCAGAGCGAGCTCCAGAACGCGGTCGCCTCGACGCTCCTCGGCGACAAGACGCCCGAGCAGGCGCTCGGCGACGCGCAGACCGCGGCGATGCGGGCCTACGAGCAGGCGGCGCGCTGATCCGCCGATCTGCACACGCCGTGACCAGGGCGCCCGGGTAGCGTCGGAGGCGGGCGCCCACCCGCGCTCCCGGACGAGGGATCAGTACCCGGAACGCGACAAGACTGGCCGCAAGGAGAAGTCATGTCGTGGATCGTCCTCATCGTGTCCGGGGTGCTCGAGGCCGTGTGGGCCACCGCCCTCGGGAGGTCCGCCGGGTTCACGAAGCTCGTGCCGACCGTCGTCTTCGCCGTGACCGTCGTCGCGAGCATGGCCGGGCTCGCGTTCGCGATGCGCGAGATCAGCACGGGCACCGCGTACGCCGTGTGGGTCGGCATCGGCGCGGCGCTCACCGTGACCTACGCGATCATCACGGGCGAGGAGCCCGCGAGCGTCGTGAAGGTGCTGCTGCTGCTCGGTCTCGTCGGCTGCGTGGTCGGGCTCAAGCTGGTCGACACCGGGCACTGACCCGCGCGGCGCGGGCCGGACGGATCAGCCCTTCCGCCCCTGCGTCGCGATGCCCTCCACGAAGTAGCGCTGGCCGAACGCGAAGAGCACGAGCATCGGCAGGGTCACGAGGAGCGCCGCGACCATCACGAGCTGGTAGTCGCCCTGGCCGCCGTTCGTCGGGCTGAAGGCGGTCATCGCGTAGGAGAGGCCAAGCGGCACCGTGAAGCCCTCGACGCTGCCGGCGTTGAGGTAGATGAGCGACGCCTGCAGGTTGTTCCAGCTGGCCTGGAACTCGAAGATGAAGATGATGACGAACGACGGGATCGACAGCGGCAGCGCGATCCGTCGGAACATCCCGAAGTAGCTGGCGCCGTCGAGCCGCGCGGCCTCGAACAGCTCCCGCGGCAGGCCGAGGAAGAACTGGCGCTGCAGGAAGATGTAGAAGGCCGAGCCGAACAGGTTCATGCCGAACAGCGGGATCCACGTGCCGATGAGCCCGAGGTTCTTCCAGATGAGGAACTGCGGCACCATCGTGACGGCACCCGGCAGCATCATGGTCGCGAGCACGAGGCCGAACAGGATCCTGCGGCCCGGGAACCGGAAGTACGCGAAGCCGAACGCCACGAGCGCGCTCGAGATCGACACGAGCGCCGCCGAGAGCAGCGCGATCGCGAGGCTGTTGCCCATCCAGCCGAGGAGCGGGAGCTGCTCCCACACCTCCACGTAGTTCTGCGGCGTGAAGGTGCGCGGCCACAGCGCGTTGTCGAAGACCTCGCCGCGCGGCTTGAGGCTCGCGGCCAGCAGCCACGCGAACGGGTAGAGGAAGAGGAGCGCGAAGCCCACGAGCACCGCGGCGATGAGGCCGCGGCCGATGCGGGAGCGCACGCGGCGGCCGCGGTCGGGGTCGGCGCCCCGGGGCGACGGATCCCGCGACGGCCGCGGCGTGAGGGCGGCCGCGAGGCGAGGGTCGCCGGTCGCGGCGGCGGGCGTCGTGGTCGCGGCGGCGTCCGGCGTGCGGTCGGTGACGGCCATCAGCGGTCCCCCTCGTAGTAGACGAACCGGCGGCTCAGCTTCACCTGCACGAGAGTGATCAGCAGCACGATCACGAACAGCAGCCACGCCATCGCCGCCGCGAACCCGAAGTCGAACGAGCGGAACGCCTGCTGGAACAGGTACACGCCGTAGAACAGCGACGAGTCCGGGGAGGCGTTCGTCTGGTCGCGCCAGAAGAGCAGGTAAGCCTGGTCGAAGACCTGCAGCGCGGCGATGGTGAGCACGACGACGTTGAAGAAGATCGCGCCGGAGATCATCGGCACGGTGATCGCGAAGAACTGCCGCACGGGGCCGGCGCCGTCGAGCGACGAGACCTCGTAGAGCTCGCGCGGCACGTCCTTGAGGGCGGCCAGGAAGATCACCATGGTGCCGCTCACGCCCCACAGCGTCATGAGGACGATGGACGGCTTCACCCAGTCGGGGTCGATGAGCCACTGCGGGCCGTCGATGCCGATCGCCTCGAGCCCCTGGTTCACCGCGCCCGTGTTGCCGTTCAGGAGCAGCAGGAAGACGCTCGCGGTGGCGACCGTCGGGGTCATCTTCGGCAGGTAGTAGAGGGTGCGGAAGAGGCCGGCACCGCGGCCGAGGCGGGCCAGGAGGATCGCGAGCAGGAGCGCGAGGCAGACCTCGAACGGCACCGCGAGGATGGCGTAGAAGAGCGTGTTGCCGAGCGAGAGGGCCACGCGCGGATCCGAGAACAGCCGCTCGTAGTTCTGCGTGCCGACCGGGGTGGCCACGTCGGTGGCGAGGTTGTAGTCGCTGAACGAGACCACGAGGCTGTAGACCATCGCGCCGAGCGTGAAGACGAGGAACCCGACGATCCACGGGCTGATGAAGAGGTAGCCGGCCACGGCCTCGCGGCGGGCCATGCGGGAGCGGCGGGGACGGGGCGCCCGGTCGGCGGAGGCGCGGGCGCTGCGCGGCGGGCGGCTCGTCGTCGTCATGGTGGTCCTCGTCGACTGGTGGATCGGGGCGTCGTCGCTCCTCCTGCCGACCCTAGACCGGCTCCTCCTCGGCGTCCGGGTCGTGCGCATGACGGACGCCCGCCCCCGCGCGAGGCGGGGACGGGCGTCGGGTGATGCGGTGGTGCGGCCGCCGTGCGGCTAGCCGCGGCGGCGGCGGGCGCGGACCGCGATGACCGCGACGATGCCGGCCACGAGCGCCGCGGCGCCGAGCCCCAGCTCGAGGATGAGGCGCGCGCCGTCGCCGCCCGTGCGGGGGAGGTGGCCGCTCGTGGGCGGCACGTCGCCGGGAGGGGTGGACGACGGGACGCCGGAGGTGGGCGTGGGCGACGGGGTGGGCGTGGATCCGCCGGTCGTGCCGCCGGTGCCGCCGCCCCCTCCGCCGCCGGTGCCGCCGCCCGTGCCGCCGCCGGGCGTGGGCGTCGGGGCGGGCGAGGCCGAGGGCGCCGGGGTGGGCGTGACGACGGGCGTGGAGCCCGAGCCGATGGGCGAGGTGGTGCTGCCGCAGGTGGAGGCGACGAACGCGTCGTCGTCGAGGGTGACGGCTCCGTTGCGAGCGAGCGCGCGGCCGTCGACGGTGGCGCCGGTTCCGACGGAGATGGAGGTGAGCGCGAGGATCGACCCGGCGAAGCCCGAGTTCGTGCCGAGGCTGGCCGAGCTCGAGACCTGCCAGAACACGTTGCAGGCCTGGGCGCCGTTGACGAGCGAGACCCGGCTGCTCGAACCGGTGGTGAGCGTGGAGGGGGCCTGGATGACGAAGACCGCGGACGGGTCGCCCTGCGCGTCGAGCGTGACCGTGCCCGTGAGGCCGAGCGGGCCGCCCGCGGTGTAGACGCCGGGCGTGAGCGTGGCGCCGACGAGGTCGGCGGGGATGGCGGCGGTGGTGGGGCGCCCGGCCGCGTCGACGTAGGCGGTGGTGAGGTCGGACTGGGCCTGGCCGGCCGCGGCGTCGGCCGCGTGCGTGGCGCCGCCGACGATGCCGGGCGGGAAGCCCGTGACCGACGCGGACGGGCTGGTGCCGAGGTCGGCCGTGAGCGTGGTGAGGCCGGTGTTCGTGACGCCCTGGCCGGCGAGCACCGAGTAGGAGGCGGCGGTGCCGAGTCCGACCGTGGCGGTGGCGGCGAACGCGCTCGCGGGAGCGAGGAGCGCGGCTCCGAGACCGCCGGCGGCGGTGGCGGCGACGACGGCCGCGGTCAGCGCGACGGATCCGCAGCGCCTCCGGGTCGTGGACGAGGGCGTGCGGGCATGGCGCGACTGGGGCATGGGGCTCTCTCGTCCGAGTTGGGGCCGTCCGAGGTATGGCGGGCGGAACCGCGACAGTATCGAGGGAGCAGCGGGCTGCGGGCGCTCCGTCCACAGGCGGTTACGGTGTGGGGGTGACCCTTCCCGTGGACGAGATCCCGACCCGCGACGAGCTGCTCGAGCTCTACGGATCCGTCGGCTGGACCGTCTACACGCGCGACCCGGAGCGGCTCGAGCGGGCGCTCGCCGGATCCGACCTCGTCGCGACCGCGCGCGACGACGCCGGCACGCTCGTCGGCCTCGTGCGCACCGTGAGCGACGGGGTGTCGATCTGCTACGTGCAGGACCTCCTCGTGCGCCCCGACCGCCAGCGCGGCGGCGTCGGCCGCGCGCTCCTCGAGCACGTGCGCGACCGGTACCGGGACTGCGCGTTCATCGTGCTCACCACCGACGCGGGCGGCACCGACGACGCCGAGCGCTCGCACCCGTTCTACCGCTCGCTCGGCTTCGTGCCGCACGGGGAGCAGGGGCTGGCGGCGTTCGCGCGGCGGCCCTGACGGGGCTCACTCGAGCTCGATCCTCTCGTCGAGGTCGAGGCGGTCGAGCACCGTCCGGTCGTGGCTGACGATGACGAGCGCGCCACGGTGGGCACGGAGCGCCTCGACGAGGCGGTCGATGCCCGCCATGTCGAGGTCGTTCGTCGGCTCGTCGAGCACGAGGAGCTGCGGCGGCGGATCCGCCAGCAGCAGCCCCGCGAGCGCCACCCGGAAGCGCTCCCCGCCGGAGAGCGACGCGGCCGGGCGGTCGACGGCGTCGCCGCGGATGAGGAATCGCGCGAGCCGGTTCCTCAGGTCACGGGGCGGCACGTCGGGCGCGGCCCGGCGCACGTTCTCCAGCACGGTGCGGTCGTCGTCGAGCCCGTCGCGTCCCTGCGGGAGGTACGCGATCCGATCCGTCAGGGCGACGGCGCGGGTGTCGGGCAGCGGGTGCTCACGTGCGTCGGGTGCCCCGACGAGCTGCGCGAGCAGCGTGGACTTGCCCACCCCGTTCGCGCCCGTGATCGCGATGCGCTCCGGCCCCCGCAGCACGCGTGCGCTGCCTCGGACCGTGATCTCGGCGACGCGTCGGGAGGCGGGGAGCCCGGGATCCGGCAGGTCGAGCCGCAGGGGCGCATCCTCCCGGAGGTGCGACTCGGCCTCGGCGACCGCGTCCGCCGCCTGCCGCTCGGCGTCCGCGTGGGCCCGGTGGAGGCGCCCCGCCGTCGCCTCCGCGTGCTTCCGGCGCTCGTTCGCGGCCATCCGCGGCATCGACCCGCTCGCCCGCGCCCCGGCCTTCGCGCGGCGGGCGATCGTCGTCTCGGCCTCGATGCGCTGACGGCGCTCGGCGCGGTGCGCGTGCTCGGCCGCGCGGATCCGCCGCTCGGCCGCCGCCTGCTCACCGGCCACGCGCTCCTCGTGCTCCGGGAACGCGCCGCCGGTCACGGTGATCCGGCCGTCCCGGAGCTCGGCCACCTCGTCCACGTGCTCGAGCAGCTCGCGGTCGTGGCTGACGACGACCAGTGCGCCGCGCCAGCCGTCGACGAGGTCGAGGAGGATCCCGCGCGCCCGGCCGTCGAGGCTGTTGGTCGGCTCGTCGAGGATCGCGACGGGCCGGCCGCGGAGGCGCACCCCGCTGATCGCGACGAGCACGGCCTGCCCGCCGGAGAGGGTCGCGACGGGGCGGTCGAGGTCGTCCTCGGCGAGACCGACGTCGCGGAGCGCCGCGGCCGCGCGGGACTCCACTTCCCACTCGTCGCCGAGCGCGTCGAAGTGCGCCGGGTCGGGATCCCCGTCGAGGATCGCGCGCAGGGCCCGGAGCCGGGCGCGCACCCCGAGGAGGTCGGCGACCGTGTCGTCGGGGCCGGTGCGGAGCCGCTGCGGAAGGTGGTCGACCGGTCCGCTGGTGGCGATGGATCCGGATGCGGGCGCGAGGTCGCCGACGACGAGCCGGACGAGCGTGGACTTGCCGGCGCCGTTGCGGCCGACGAGGCCGGTCGTGCCGCGGCCGAACCGCGCGCTGGCGGAGTCGAGGACGAGCGCGCCGTCCGGCCAGGCGAAGGTGCAGCGGTCGAGCGTGATGGAGGGTGCGAAGGGCATGGGCCGTCCCGGTGGGTCGATGCGGGTGCACGACGACCACCGGTCCGCCGAGGCGGAGGGCGCGGCCCGGGGATGCGGGCGCGCGCGGGGGTCGTCAGTGCGTGATCAGCTGCTGCGCGAGGGGCGCAGTACCGGGGGTGAGGCGCATCGGTCCGACTTCCAGGCGGGGAGCCCCCGTGTCCGCGGCCGGACCGACCGGCCGGTGTGTCGGCCGCACCGGAGGCGTCGGGTCGCGACGGGGTACGCCTGGCAACCTAGGCGGTCGGGCGGCGGCGGGGCAAGGGCAGCCCGCGGGCGCGCGTCAGCCGGGGAGCGTGCGGGCGCTCTGCGGGTCCTCGACCAGGCGCGGGGCGTGGTCGAGGCTGCCGGGGAAGTTCAGGTGGGTGAAGCGGCCGTCGGGGTCGTAGGACGCGGCGGGCGTCTGGATCCCCGATCCGCGCACCCAGCCGTCGTCGGCCACGCGTCAGCTCCGGTCGACGGGGCGGCCGGGCTCGGCGGGCTCGTCCCACCCCTCCTGCGGGGTGTCGCACGTGCCGCGGAACACGTACTGCGAGGGGCGCTTGCGCTCGCGGCTCGACCAGTCGATCGCGGGGCGGCGGGCCTCCGGCGGCAGATAGCCGAGCCGGTAGACGGCCATGAGCTGGAGCTCCGGCGGCACGCGGAGCAGCTCCTCGACGCGGGTCCACTGCGCGCGGATCTCCATCGGGAACGAGATGAACTGGATCCCCATGCCGAGCTCCACGGTCGTCAGCCACACGTTCTCCATCGCCGCGCCCAGCGAGAACGTCGAGTAGAAGGATGCGAGGGACTCGGGGCGGTCCTCGGCGCGGTCGAGCATCACGCCGATGAGCAGCGGGCTGCCCGCGACGAGCCGCCGGTTCTCGCGGCCGAGCGTCTGCGGCACCCGGAGCGCGTTCATGAGCCCCTGGCCGCGCGGCGTGAAGGCCTGCTTCGTGAAGGGGCGCAGCGGCGCGGGCAGCCTGTCGAAGAGCATGCCGTCGCGGCGCCGGTCCATCTCCTCCTGCGAGAAGCGGAAGTGGTGCTTGTAGCGCTCGAAGAACGTGCCGTTCGACATCGTCTCGGTCATGCTCTCGCCGCTGATGTCCGCGATGCGCTCGATGGTGTCGCGCTCCTCGATCAGCACGAAGCGCCACGGCTGGCTGTTGAGCTGCGACGGCGCGCGGCCCGCGACCTCCATCAGGAGCCGCTGGTGCTCCTCGCTCACGGGATCGGGCAGGAAGGCGCCGTTGGTGGTCTTCCGGGCGCGCAGGACGTCGAGGAACTCCACGTTCATCTCCAGGCGGTGAGGGTGCCCCAGGCGTACCAGGGCGCGGCGGTCAGGGCGACGGCGGGGTGCCGGCGGGTGCGCGTGCCGGCGGCGGGGAGCGCGGCGAGCGGGATCAGGGCGGGGGCGAGCCGGAGCGCGGCGCGACGGCCGGTGGCGCGGCCGGGGGCGGCTGCCCGGAGCGCGACGGCCAGCGCGACCGCGGTGAGGGTGCTCGTGAGCAGGTACGCGCGGTGGTGGAGGCGGAGCTCGGGGCGCGGCGGCAGGATCCGGGTGGCCGCGGCGATCCCGATGGCGCAGTTCGCGAGGTACGCGGCGCTCGCGGCGGCGAAGGCGATGCGCACGCCGGGCGACGCGGCGCGGGTGCGGCTCCTGGTCATCCCCTGCGACGCTAGTCCGGGCCCGGCACGACGACCGGGCCCGGGCGGCGGCGCACAGCCGCGGGTGAGATCCCGGTTGGATGGACCCATGCAGACCTCCCCGGCCGCCCCCGCGCGCCTGCTCCTCACCCGGCACGCGCCGACGCCCTGGAACCGCGAGTACCGGTACGACTCGCGCACCGACATCGACGTCGACGACGACGCGGCGGAGCAGCTCGCGCCCCTCGCGGCGCGGCTGCGCGGGGAGGGCGTGGAGCGGATCCTCGTGAGCACGCTGTCGCGCGCCCGCAGCACCGCGCGGATCCTGCAGGAGCAGGGCGTCGCGCCGGGCGTGGTGCCCGAGCCGCGGGCCGAGCTGGTGGAGCTCGACTTCGGCGGCTTCGAGGGGATCACGCGCGACGAGCTGCGCGGCCCCGTGCACGGGGCGGCGTTCGCGGCCTGGCTCACGGGCGAGGACGGCGAGCCCGCGGCGCCCGGCGGCGGCGAGACGTGGGCGGCGGCCGCGATCCGGGCGCGGGCGGTCCTCGACGACGTCGCGGCGGATCCGCGCACCACGCTCGTGGTCGCGCACGGCTACCTGCTGCGCGTGCTCTACCTCTCGGCGCTCGGGCGCTCGCCGGCGCTCACGCGCTCGCTGGTGTGGGCCAACGGGCAGCTCATCGAGCTGGAGCGCGACGGATCCGGGTGGCGCGAGCGCGGCTCCGCACGCGCCGCTCAGCAGGCCGGATCCGCGTCCGTCGCCGGATAGCGCAGCTGGAACACCACGTCGTCGAGCGCGCCCGTCCACACCATGTCGTCGCCGGAGCGGGCGAGCGGGCCGTCGGTGAGGTCGATGGCGTCCGCGAGGCCGAGGCCCGCGATCCACGACTCGACGATCTCGCGCCGCAGCTCGGGGGCGTACGCGTCGGCGTCGCCCGCGAAGTGGATGCCCTCCCACAGGCCGCCGAGCTGCCAGGCGAGCGGCGGCAGGCCGCGCACCTCGCCCTCGGCGTTCCACGCCATCGCGATGGAGGTCTCGATGGCCTGCCGCGTGATGCGGCGCTCGGTCGGGACGTGCTCGGGTGCGGTCGACACGGTCGTCTCCTCGTGCGGCCGGGGGCCGTGCTCGGCGGGTGGGGGATCCCGGAGCGACACTGCCGCGTGCGCCCGGCCGTCGCCAGCCGGATGCGCTCCACGGACACCATCCGGAACCCTTCGTCCCCTCATCGTATTTCCTCGATTGTGGGAGGATGTGCCCGGACGGATGCCGGGGATCAGCGCAGGGCACTGCGCGGACCGGGCACGGACCGTCGTCGCGTCCGGGGGGATGCCGACGCCGGCGCAGCGTCCGAAGCGAGGGGGATCCATGGCGTTCACGACCGCCACCGCACGCCGGGAGGACGACGTCACCGTCGTCGCCGTGACGGGCATGCTCAACATGGCCTCGGCCCCGGAGCTCCGGGAGGCCGTCCACGACGCGCTCGCCGGCGGGGCGTCCCGGATCGTGGTGGACCTCGCCGAGGTCGACTTCATCGACTCGTCCGGGCTGGGGGCGCTCATCGCCGGCCTCAAGTCGGCCCGCGACGCCGGCGGCGACCTGCGGCTGTCGGCCCCGGGACCCCAGGTCGCGATGGTGCTGCAGCTGTCGAACCTCGACCGCGTGCTGATCGCGTCGCCCACGTCCGAAGCCGCGTACCGTGACTGAGACCACGCGGTCGCTGACCCTCCGCTCGCCCGGCCAGGACGTCGACGCCGTGCACGGCTTCATCGCCCGCCTCTGGGACGAGCGTCCCGACATCGGCGCCCTCGACCGCATGGCGTTCGAGACGGCCCTCATCGAGCTGGCCTCCAACGTCATCGAGCACGCCGACCACGGCCAGGGCGTCACGTGCGAGGTGAGCGTCACCGTCGACGCCGGCACGATGAGCGCGCGGCTGCGCGACGGATCCGAGCCCGGCGACTTCCGCCTCACCCCGCGCGAGATGCCCGGCGAGGACGCCGAGTCCGGCCGCGGCCTCGCGATGGTCCAGCTGCTCTGCGACGACCTCTCCTACGAGCGCGTCGGCGCCGAGAACGTCTGGAGCGTCCGGCGCACGCGCGCCGAGCCGGAGGTCGACGGCGCCGCCGGGTCGCCGGCGTGAGCACGCCGTTCAAGCTGCCGCGCGTCTTCTCCTCGCGTCCGGCGCCCGCCTGGGTCGAGCGCATGGCATGGGTGCCGCAGACGGGTCCGCGGGCGATCGGTCCGGCGGGCCCGACCGCGCTCGTCAAGCAGCTGCCGATGGTCGCGATGTTCGGGCTCGCCGTGGTGATGACCCTCGCCGTGCCGACCCTCACCGTCACCTCGCCGCGCGCCCTCCTGATCTCCATCGCGCTGGTCGCGCTCGCGACCCTGCTGGCCGCCGCCGTCGCGCTGCGCCGGGAACGCGCCCGCCTCACGAACCTCGTGCCCGCGCTCGACATGGTCGCCATCGGCGTGCTGCGGATCGCGACGGGCGAGAACGCCTCCATCTACGGGACCCTCGTGATCCTCCCCGTGGTCTGGTTCGGCCTGAACCCCGGCCGGTGGAACGTGCTCGTCGCGTTCGTCGGCGTCTACGTGACCTTCGGCCTCCCGCTCCTCCTCGAGCTCGGCGAGCAGAACGCGAACGAGCTGTGGCGCGGCTTCTACAGCGCCGTGGCCTTCGCGCTCGCCGCCTTCGTCGTCAACGAGCTGTCGCGGCTCACGCGGCTGAGCCTCGAGGCGTCGCGCGCCCGCGAGCGCGCGAGCCAGGAGGAGATGCGGCGCGCCTCCGTCGTGCAGCAGGCCCTCCTGCCCAAGGCGCTCGTGCCGCTGCCCGGCTACCAGGTCGCCGGCGCGTGCCTGCCGTCGAAGGCCGTGGGCGGGGACTTCTTCGACTGGTACCCCGTGAAGGAGGGCCTGGCGTTCACGCTCGGCGACGTCATGGGCAAGGGCATGGGCGCCGGGATCATCGCGGCCACCGCGCGCGCGGTCGTGCGCAGCGCGAAGAACGTGCCGGATCCGGTCGTCGCCATCGAGCGCACCGCCGACTGCTTCACCGCGGAGCTCGGCGAGACCTCGACGTTCGCCACGGTCTTCCACGCCCGCGTGCGCGCCGAGGACCACACCGTGCTCTACGCGGATGCGGGCCACGGGCTCACCGCGCTGGTCCGCGCGGACGGGTCGCACGAGCGCCTCGAGTCGGCCGACCTGCCGGTGGGCGTGCCCGGCGCCTCGGGCTGGAGGTCGCACGCGCTGCGACTCGACCCCGGCGACCTCATCGTGACCTTCAGCGACGGCGTGCTCGACCTCTACGACGGCACCCTCGGCGCGGTCGACCGGGTGGCCGAGCTGGCGCGCGAGTCGGCGTCCGCGGAGGAGCTCGTGGAGCGGATCACGGCGCTCGCCGCCGGCCAGGAGAACCCGGACGACGTGACCGTGCTGGTCCTCCGCCGGGAGGCGTGAGGCCCCCGGAGACGGGTCGTCCGGGCTCGGTCCACGCCCAGGACGCGCACGTACACTCGGCCCAGGCGCCCGGATCCGGGGGGATCGTGCGCCGGTCGGGTCTCCCGTCCGGTGCGGCCGGCGCCGGGACACGCAGGGGGACGACGACATGACCATGCAGCAACCCGTCGCGCGCTCGGTCGGCTCGCCTCCGTCCGGCCGGTCCACCGAGATGCCCGCGGCGCTCGGAGCCGAGGACGAGCTGGTGCGCCTGCGGGCCGTGCACGACCTGCGGCTCGTCGGATCCGCGGCCGAGGAGCGCTTCGACCGCGTCACCCGCATCGCGCGCGAGATGTTCGACGTGCCCGTGGCCGAGATCAACCTGGTGGCCGACACCGACCAGTTCACGAAGTCGCCGCAGCCGCACGGGGTCTCGCTGCTCTCCGACCGCACGCAGTCGTTCTGCGACGTGACCATCCGCTCGCCCGACCTCCTCGTCGTGCCGGACGCCACCCGGGACGCGCGCTTCGCCGAGCGCACCACGGTCACCGGGCCGCGGCACATCCGCTTCTACGCCGGGCGGCCGCTCCGCGCGGGCGGCCAGACCGTCGGCACGCTGTGCCTCGTCGACACCGAGCCGCGCGACCTCGACCCCGCGCAGGAGAAGCTGCTCGACGAGATGGGCGCGTGGGTGGAGCGCGAGCTCCGCGACAGCGCGGACGAGGAGGCGGCCGGGGAGATCCAGCGGCGGCTCCTGCCCGTCGACCGGCCGCTCTGGCCCGACTTCGAGCTGGCCGGGATCAGCATCCCGTCGCGCGGCGTCGGCGGCGACTTCTACTCCTGGGGCGAGGACGCCGACGGCCTCCACGTGACCCTCGCCGACGTGATGGGCAAGGGCGCGGGCGCGGCGATCCTCGCCTCGGCCGTCCGCTCCGGCTTCCAGGCGCACCGGGGAGCCGACGTCCAGCGCACCGTGAGCGCCGTGCAGGCGCAGCTCCAGACCGACCTCGACGCGACCGAGACGTTCGCGACCTTCCTGCACTGCCGGGTCGATGGATCCACCGGCGCCTTCGCCTACGCCGACGGCGGCCACGGCCTCACCCTGGTGCTCCGCGCGGACGGGTCGCACGAGACGCTGCCGGCCCTCGGGCTGCCGCTCGGCGTCGTGCCGGACGCCACCTGGACGACGGCCGCGGGCGAGCTCCGCCCGGGCGACCGCCTCCTCGCCTTCACCGACGGCGCCCTCGACCTCTTCGACGGCTCGCTCGACTCGGTCGTGCCGCTCGTGGAGCTCGTGCGGGACGCGGCCGACGCCGCGGAGACGGTGCAGCGCATCCACGACGCGGTGGCCGGCGTGCGCGTCGGCGACGACGTGACGGCGGTGTGCGTGCGGTACGCGGGCGGGGCCTGAGGTGAGCTGGATCCTGCCCGAGCGGTCGCTCCGCGGAGGATCAGGCGTCTTCGTCTCTGTGGAAGGTCCCGATGCGCTGTTTCGCCTCGGGACTGGTCTTGCGCGTCGCCATTCGCGCTAGACGTAGGCGACGGGCAGCACGGTGCGTCCTCCAGGACGTGAGCGAGTCCCGGACCGAGACCTGGCGCCTCCGTGCTTCGATCCCGGCCTGATCCAACACCATCCGGTCCAGGTGACGAGTCGACAACCGGGTGAAGACGAGCAGACAACCCGTGATCCCGACGACGTAGAGGATCAGGCCGGAGATCACGTCGTAGAGATGATCAGCGGGATCTGGTCGCGCGCGTGAGGTGATCAAGATCGCGACGCCCGTCCCGAAGAGGATCGCACTCACGAATCCCATCAGGAGCCACGGTCCGCGGGCTGGCTCCACGGGGAGCGCCTGGACCGCGAACCTCGCGGCGCTGATCCGCACTGTCTGCTCGAGCTTGTGGATCTCTGCCTCGTGTATGCGCTGAGCTTCCCGCTGATCCAGATGGGGGTCCATACCACCCGTGCCGAGGCTGCGCATCAGTTCGAGGTTGCGACCGGCCTCCACGGTCCGGTCCGGCTGACGTCGGCCCTTGAGTATCAGGAGTTGGTAGATGACCGTCCAGATCAAGCTCAACGCGGCGGTCAGCGCGGCCAGGAGCGTCGCGATCACCGGCGGCGTCATGCTTCTCCCCTGAACTCCACGTGCGGGGCATCGCCCATTCGGCTAGAAGGCGACATCATCGTCCTCACTCTCTCGTCGGAGGGCTCACCGGGACCGAGACGGCCGGCGTGCTGGGAGTCGGTCTCCAGCAGAGCCACCGCCCGGACGTTACATGCAGCCTCCGACGGAGACGGGCTGGCACGGAATGGCACCCGATGGGCTTCGAGCTCAGTTCGCGGCCCGCGCGTACTCGGATCCCGAGCGCGTCCGCAGCACGAGGCCCGCGTCCACGAGGTGGCGGCGGAGCAGCGCGTGGTCGTCGGTGAGGCGGACCAGGCGCGCGGTGAGGGCCTTCTCGTCGAGGACCTCTTCCGGATCCAGCACCTGGGCGACGACGTGCCGCAGCAGGGCGTCGAGGTCGGCCGGGGAGGCCGGCCACTGCGCGATGCGGCCGTCGCGGAGGAAGCGCTCGACGCCCTGGGCGGGCGGGGTCGCGGGCTGCTGGGCGAGGATCGCGCGGAAGACGGCGTCGGGCGCGGTCGCGGTGTCGTCCTCCGCGACCGCCACCAGCCCCGATCCGGTGAGCGCGCGTGCGGCCTTCGTGCGTCGGGCGGGGGAGAGGTGCGCGAGGGCGTCGCCGAGGGAGGAGCCGAGCACGACGCGCGCGTACGCGGCCCGCATCTCCGCGTCGGCGAGCACGGCGGCGATGCGGCGCGGGTCGATGTGGTCCATGCCCCCATCCTGCCCGGCGCCTTCCTGCGCGCCGAGCGGGACGGATACGGTCGGGACATGCCCGTCCTCCGCCTCCTCGGCCGCGCCCTGTCGCGGATCCTCTACGTGCTCGGCAAGGGCCGCATGGCCGGTGACGGCCAGAACCCGGCGAACGGCGACCCGATGGGGTTCGAGAAGCCGCAGCAGTACCGACCCTGAGTGCGGCCCACCACGCACGACGGCCCCCGTCCTCACCAGGAGGACGGGGGGCCGTCGCGTCGTGCGGGAGCGGATCAGCTCGCGTCGGATACCGCCTGGTTGATCGCGGTCGGGGCGTCGTACTCCTTGTCGGCGATCTTCCGGAGCGCGTCGAGCGTGCCGGAGTCGGCGCCCGACTCCTCCGCCTTCTTCACGATCGCGTCCTTCGACGCCGGGTAGTCGAGGCCGCTGAGGTGCTTCTGGAGCTCGATGGGATTGATGGCCATGGGGTGTCCTCTCGTCGGTGATCAGGAGCGGTCGGCGCGGAGGTCCACGCCGCCCACGGATCGAGTCGACTCCTCCGGCGGCGCGTCGCCTAGGTGCTCTTCCTGGGGATCCGACGGCTCCGGCGCATCCGGCGCATCCGGCCGCTCCGCCGCATCCGGCCGCTCCGCCGCCTCCGCCGCGAACAGCACGTCGAACGCGTCGACCTCACGCACGGGCAGCGTGGTCGGGGCCTCGAGGTGCACGGCACCGCTCGGGACGATGCCCGCGCCGCCGAAGCGCTCCATCACGCGCCACTGCGCCGCGACGTCCTCGCCGGAGTGCCGCTCGGGCAGCAGCTCCCAGAAGTCGAAGCCGCCCGTCTCCACCAGCGCGCGGCGCCGGTAGAGCACGCAGCCGCCGACCCACGCGATCCGGTACGCGAGCCAGGTGTCGACCTCGAGGTCGAGGTCGGCGGCGATGTGCGCGAGGTTCGCGGCGTTGTGCAGCGGCCAGCGGTCGAAGCCCGGGGTGCCCCGGCGGATGCGCTCCGGCTCGACCCCGTCGCCCCACGGGGTGAAGGCGGCGGCCTCGTGCGCGCGGCGGTCGTCGAGGTAGCTGAGGCCCTGCACGGCGGCGCCGACGAAGCCGATGTCGAGCGCCTCGAGGGCGTCGTGCATCCGCCGCAGCATGCCGGGCTCCAGCCACACGTCGTCGTCGAGGAACAGCACGGCGTCGGCCGTGGCGCGCGCGAGCAGCGACGCCCGGTGCTCGGCGATCCCGCGACGCGGCAGGTGCGCGACCACCTCGACCTCGCGGCCCTGCGCGCGGAGCACGCGGACCATGCCCTGCACGCTCGGCTCGACGGATGCGCGGGATCCGTCCGACTGGTCGCTCACGATCACGCGGAACGGCGGGTCGTCCTGCCCGGCGAGGCCCGAGAGCGTCACCGCGAGCTCGGCGGTGCGGCCCGCGGTGGGCACGAGCACGTCGATCGCGGGCGCGTCGGGCGCGCGGCCGGCGCCCCACTCGCCCGACCAGCGGCGGCTGCGGCCGGCGGTCACCGGGGAGCTCCCGGCGCGGGCTCCGGATCCGTCTCGGGGGCGGCTGCCCCGGCGTCGGGACCGGCGGGCGGGGCGGCGGACGCGGACGTCGCCGTCCCCGCGCGCCGCGTGAACCCGGGGTCGGGAGCGGAGGCGCGGATCCGGTCCACCATCGAGCTCGTCGACTGCGAGGGCACGTAGCCGAGGATCGACACCTCGCCGCCGTACCCGCGCACGACCGCGGTCTCGTCGAGCATCTCGGGCGTGTAGTCGCCGCCCTTCGCGTAGACGTCGGGCCGCACCGCCTCGAGCAGCGGGATGGGGGTGTCGGTGTCGAAGACGGTGATCACGTCGACGCAGGAGAGCTCGGCGAGCACGCCCGCGCGGTCCTCTGCGGTGTTCACCGGTCGGTCGGATCCCTTCAGCCGCCGCACGGAGTCGTCGCTGTTGAGCGCCACCACGAGCACGTCGCCGAGCCGCTTGGCCTGCCGGAGGTAGGTCGTGTGGCCGCGGTGCAGCACATCGAAGCAGCCGTTCGTGAAGACGATGCGGCGGCCCGCGGCGCGCTCGGCGGCCACGAGCTCGACGAGCTCCGCCTGCGACACGGTGCGGGAGCGCGTCTCGCCGAGGTGGTCGGCGAGGGTCGCGGCGGAGCACACGGACGTGCCGGGGAGGCGCACGACGACGTCGGCCGCGGCCTGCGCGAAGTCGGCGCTGACCTGGAGCGGGAGGCCCACGGCGCGCGCGAGCGTGAGGGCGGCGACGAACGTGTCGCCCGCGCCGGACGCCTGCTTCTCCGGCACCGGATGCGCGCGCGTGCGGTACGGCTCGCCCGCGCCGAGCACCACGGTGCCGTCGCGGTCGAGCGTGACGACGGCGGTGGCGGATCCGGATGCGGCCAGCACGGCGTCGGCGAGCCCCGCGATGACGGCGGCCCGGTCCTCGTCGCGCGCGAGCGGACGATCGATCAGGCGGCCGGTCTCGCCCGCGTTCGGCGTGATGAGGTCGGGGCGGAGCGGCGCCCACATGGCGGGATCGTGCGCATCGACCACGGTGAGGCCGGGGCGGCTCGACCGCGCGGCGAGCGACTCGAGCACCACGCCGTGCAGCGTGCCGGTGCCGTAGTCGGAGACGATCTCGGCGTCCGCGTCGGCGGTGGCCTCCAGCGCGGCGCGGGCGAGGGCGCGCGCGTCGTCGCGGTGCACGGATCCGCGGTGCACGTCGTCGACCCGGACGATCACCTGGTCGTCGCCCACGATGCGCGTCTTGGTGGTGGTGCGCAGGCGCGGCGAGTGCACGAGGCCGGACACGTCGACGCCCGCCGCCAGCAGCAGGTCGCGCACGCGGTCGCCCGCGGCGTCCTGGCCGACGAGGCCGACCATCCGCACGGTGCCGCCGAGGCTCGCGAGGTTCACCGCGGTGTTCGCGGCGCCGCCGAGCGACTGGATCCGCTCGGTCACGTCCACGACGGGTGCCGGCGCCTCGCGGGTCATGCGGTCGCTGTGGCCGCGCCACCACTCGTCGAGGATCACGTCGCCGATGACCGTGACGGTGGGCCGGCGCTCCGCGAGCAGGCCGATGATGCCGCGCAGCTCGCTGGTCATCGCGCGTCGCCCGCGTCGGTGCTGACCGAGCCGGAGGATGCCTCGGCCGGGGTGACGTCGCCCGCGTCGAGCACCGGCAGCCCGAGGTGCACGACCGTCGTGGTGCTCATCTCGTCGAGGAGCTCGGGGCCGTAGCCGAAGCCGGATCCGCTACGCCCGCGGGGCTGCGCGGCGCCGCCGGGTGCGCCGCCGAAGACGCCGTTGACCTTGATCGTGCCGACCGGCAGCTCGGCGGCCGCCCGCTGGGCGTGCTCCATCGATCCCGTGAGCACGCTCGCGGCGAGCCCGTACCGGTCGTCGGATGCGCGGGCGAGCGCCTCGTCGAAGTCCGCGACGACCTGCACGGCCGCGACGGGGCCGAACGTCTCGGCCGTCATGACGGTCATGTCGGCGGTGCAGTCGACGAGCACGGTGGCGGGGTAGCGGGATCCGGGGCCGTCGGGCACGCGCCCGCCGACGAGCGCGCGGGCGCCCTCGGTGAGCGCCTCCGCGATCTGCTCGTGCACGGCGTCGCGCATGCGCTCGTCGACCAGCGGGCCGAGGTCGCCGGAGGAGTTCCAGCGCTCGGCCTCCGCGACGAGCGCGGCGGTGAAGCGGTCGGCGATGGCGGCGTGCACGTAGATCCGCTCGACCGAGGTGCAGATCTGGCCGGCGTTGGCGAAGGACCCGAGGGCGGCCTGCGCGGCGGCCCACGCGGGGTCCACCCCGGCGTCGACGAGGAGCGGGTCGTTGCCGCCGTTCTCGCGGATCACGTGGGTGGGGGTGCCGGCGGCGCGGCGCGCGATGGCCTCGCCCGCGGCGGTGGATCCGACGTGCGCCACCACCTGCGTGTCCTCGTGCGCGACGAGCCGGTCGCCCACGTCGCCGCCGCCGACCACGGAGACGAGCACGCCCTCGGGCAGCGCGTCCGCGAGCACCCGGCCGAGCAGCTCGCCGGTGTGCGGGCAGCGCTCGCTCGGCTTGTGGACCACGGTGTTGCCCATCACGAGCGCCGCGCCGATGATGCCGGCCGCGACCGCGACGGGATCGTTCCACGGCGTGAGCGCGACCGTGACCCCGCGCGGCCGCGGCACCGAGAAGTCGACGTTCGGGAGCGTGCCGAGCAGCGACCTCCCGCGGTGCACGGGCCCGAGCTCGGAGTACTGGAGCAGCGTGTCGACGCCCGCGCCGACGCCGCCGAGCGCGTCGCCGATGGGCTTTCCGGTCTCGCGCGCGTTGAGCTCGGCGAGCTCCTCCGCGTGCTCGGCGAGCGCGTGGGCGGCACGGCGCACGGCCTGTCCGCGCTGGGCGGGCGGCATCGCGGCCCAGGCGGCGGATGCGGCGACCGAGCGGCGCACCGCGGCGTCCACCTCCTCGGGGCTCGACGCGTCGATGTCGCCCACGGGCGAGCCGTCGCGCGGATCCGTGATCCGCAGCGTCCCGGGTCCGGCCTCGGGCTCCTCGGGGTCGATCAGGGCATCCAGGGCGAGTGCGGTGTCCGTGGTCACAGGTCTCCTCGTGCGGTTCGGCGGCCCGCGCGGTGCGGCGCGGGCGGGCGGCGCTCGCGCGCCACCGGGCCCGTACCCACTTCCCCGCGCTCTCACACGGGGCGTCGGCTCCTCCCCGACGTCCGGATCCGCCCCTGGTCCCCGGATGCGCTGGTCGGCTACATTGGGCGCGCACCCGCCGACATGGTGCTCCCCTGACACCGCGATGGGCGCCCTCGTCCGAGAAGCACGGCGTTCCTCATGACGACCAGGTCCACGTGCTCCTCCATCCGAACTACGTCCAGCACCTGCGCAGCGAGGAACCTGATGGCGGACGCATCACGCTCTACATCGGCCACCCCCATGGTCAGACGGAGCGCGAGGTGGAGATCCTGGTGAGGACGTTCCCCGGAGCGCGGCGGGAGGCACTCGTCTTCCACGCCATGCCGCTGGGCCCGAAGTACCGCCGTTATCGAGAGGAGCACCCGGATGGCCGACATGACGGATGAGGAGCACGAAGCCCTCGCCACGCGACTCACGGATCCCGACCGCCCCGTCGAGGCCATGGGTCCGCCGCTGACGGGCGAGGCCGCGGCCGCCTACGGGCGCGCCTTCATGCTCCGCGAGTACGGATCCATGGAGGCCATCGAGAAGGCGATCGAGGATGCCCGGCGGTACGACGCCGAGAAGCGCGCGACCGCGGACCCGGACCCGAGCCCCGCCTCCGAGTCGGTCGTCCGCGCCGTCATCTCCGCCGCCGACTCCGCGGCCTTCCGCGAGCTGGAGCGGCGCAGCGGGCTGGAGCAGGCGGAGCTCGTGCGCCGCGCGGTGCACGAGCTCCTCGTCGCCGAGAAGCTCGTCAGCTGAGCGCTCCGGCCGCGCGCGGCTACGGCTCCAGGTGCCCCAGCTCCGGCTGCGCCAGGAACGACACGACCGGATCCGCCGCCGCACCCGTCTCGAACACGACGAGGTCGTTGCGGCCCGCGCGGAGCTGCGCGCCCGGCACGTAGAGCGTGTGCTGCGGGCCGCGGGTCCAGTAGCGGCCGAGCGCGAAGCCGTTGACGAACGCGACGCCCTTGCCCCACGAGCGCGTGTCGAGGAAGAGGTCGGCGGGCGCCTCCAGCTCGAACGACGCGTGCGCGAGCACGGGCCCGTCGAGGAAGCGGACGGGCGCATCGGGCTCAGCCGACGCATCCGCGTCCGGCACCTCGGCCCCGCGCGGCGCGTCCGCGATGACGGCCGCCGACGCCACCGCCGCGGCCATCGCGCCGAGGTCGAGCGGCAGGCTCTCCCAGCCCGTGAGCTCCTCGCCGTCGAGCGTCGCCGGCCCGATGAGGCCCTTCGCCTCGCCGATGCGCACGCCGTAGTTCACGCGCCCCTGGTCCTCCACGAGCACCTCGAGCATCCGGCCGGGCGGCACCGCGATCGCCGTCTCGTGCTGGTCGCGCTGGATCACGCCGACGCGTACGCCGTCCACCGACACCACGGCGCGGTCGCGCACCTCGCCGAACGACAGCACGCGCCCATCGTCGGACGCGGGCAGCGCGACGCGGTGCAGCGCGAACCCGCGGAACACGCCGAGCGCGTCCATCGACGTCACGGCGGGCGTCGCGCGCCAGGCGGCGGGATCCGCCACGAGGTCCGCGAGCGGCACGACCGCGTCGAACGCCGTCCGGAACGCGGGCGCGTCGCCGCGCTGCGCGGGCACCTCGTCGGGCACGGACCGGTAGCGGGCGATCACGTCGCGGAACGCGAAGAACTTAGGGCTCGGGGATCCGGTCTCGTCCAGCGGGGCGTCGTAGTCGTACGAGGTGACGTGCGACTGGTACGTGCCCTTGTGGTTGGCGCCGTTCGTGAAGCCGAAGTTGGTGCCGCCGTGGAACATGTAGATGTTCACGGACGCGCCCGCGGCGAGCAGCGCGTCGAGCTCGGCGGCGGCGTCGGCCGCGGAGGTCGTGTGGTGGTGCTCGCCCCAGTGGTCGAACCAGCCGTCCCAGAACTCGCTGCACATGAGCGGGCCGGTCGGCTGGTGGCGGCGCAGGGTGGCGAGGCGCTCGGTGGCGCGCGAGCCGAAGGACCCCGTGCGGTGCAGCTCGTCGAGGCTGCCGCGGGAGAGCATCTCGTCGGTGGGCTGGTCGACGGTCGTCAGCGGCACGATGATGCCGGACTCGCGCGTGAGGTCGACGAGGTGCCGGAGGTAGTCGGCGTCGTCGCCGTACGCGCCGTACTCATTCTCGATCTGCACGAGGATCACGGGCCCGCCCATGTCGATCTGCCGCGGCGCGACGATCTCGTACACGCGGCGGAGGAACTCGTCGACGGCCGCGAGGTACAGCGGCTCGCTGCGGCGGACGCCCACCGCGGGATCCTCGAACAGCCAGCCGGGGAGCCCGCCGCCGTCCCACTCCGCGCAGATGTAGGGGCCGGGGCGCACGATCGCGTGCATGCCCTCCGCGTGCACCAGGTCGAGGAAGCGGCCGAGGTCGAGGCCGTCGCTCGTGTCGAACGCGCCGCGCTCGGGGGAGTGGGCGTTCCAGGCGACGTACGTCTCGATGGTGTCGAGGCCCATGAGGCGGGCCTTGCGGATCCGGTCGGCCCACTGGTCGGGGTGCACGCGGAAGTAGTGGAGCGCGCCCGCGATGACGCGGTGCGGTCGGCCGTCGAGCTCGAAGTCGTCGGCGCCGATGCGGAAGCGGGTGCTGGTGGCGGGGAGGCCGGGCATGGTCGTGTCCTCAGGGGTGCGGGATGGCAGGGGAGAGGGGAGGCGCGACTCGCGTCGCACCTCCCCTCGTCGTGCGGGTGCTGCTACTTCACGTCGACGGAGAAGCCCTGCTGCTGGCCGTACTCGGCAGCCGCCTTGCCCCACGCCTCGAGGACGGGGTCGAGCGAGGTGCCGGCGGAGTACGCCGACGAGGCCGAGTCGCTGAAGATGCTGTTCGTGTAGACCTGGAAGGGCAGGTACTGCCAGTCCGGGACGACCTCCTTCGAGGCCGCGCTGAGCACCTCGTTGATCTTCTGGCCGCCGAAGTACTCGGGCGCCTCGGACAGGAACTCGGGGCTGTTCAGGTCCGCCGTGGTGGAGGGGAAGCCGCCGGCGTCGAAGGAGATCTTGCGACCCTCCTCGTTCGCGGTGGTGAACTTCGCGAACTCCGCCGCGACGAGCTTGTTGGCCGACTGCTGCATGACGGCGATGGAGGATCCGCCGCTCTCCGCGGTCGCGGTGTCGCCCGCGGTGTACTGCGGCATCGGGGCGACGCGCCACTGGCCGGAGCCCGCGGTGGCCTGCGCCTCGAGGTTGCCGGGCATCCAGGCGCCGGTGATCAGCGTCGCGATGGATCCGTCGCCGAGGCCGCGGAACCACTCGTCGGTCCAGCCGGGGGTCTGGGCGAGCGAGCCGTTGGCGACGAGCTGGTTCCACATGGCCGTGTACTTCTTGGCGCCCGCGTCCTGCATGTCGATGGTGACCTTGTCGCCGTCGACCTTGTAGGGCTTGCCGCCGGCCTGCCAGATCATGCTCGTGGTGAAGCCGGCGTCGCCGGAGTCGCTGGTGATGTACTGGTTCGGGTCGGCGGCGTGCATCTTCTCCGCCGCGGCCACGTACTCGTCCCACGTGGTGGGGACGGCGATCTGGTACTTGTCGAAGACGTCCTGGCGGTAGAACATCGCCATCGGGCCCGAGTCCTGCGGCAGCGCGTAGAGGGCGTCGCCCTCGGTGACCGCGTTCCAGGTGGACGCCGTGAACTGGTCCTTCAAGTCCGTGTAGCCGTAGCCCGAGAGGTCGGCGAGGGACTTGCCGAGCGCGAACTGCGGGATCGCGAAGTACTCGATCTGCGCCACGTCGGGAGCGCCCTTGCCCGCCTTGATGGCGTTCTGGAGCTTCGTGTACTGGTCGGCGCCGGTGCCGACGTTCTGCACGTCGACCGTGACCTTCGGGTGCGCCTTCTCGAACGCCTCGGCGATCGGCTTGATGGCCGGGGCCCAGCCCCAGACGGTGATGGAGGACTGCGTGTCGAGGGCCTTGGCGAGGTCGTCGGCCGAGGCGGAGTCGGCGCTGGCGCCGCCGGATCCGGAGGAGCACGCCGCGAGCGAGCCCGCGAGGACGATGCCGAGGCCGAGCGCGATGGCGCGCTTCGCCCTGGGGGGGAACGAGATGGACATGGTGGTGCCTTTCACTTCTTCGTGGTGGTGAGGGGAGGTGCGGTGGAGCTGTCGGAGGGCGCTACGCCTTGACGCCGCCGGCCGAGAGGCCGGACTGCCAGTAGCGCTGGAGGAAGAGGAACGCGATCACGATGGGGATGATCGCGAGGAACGAGCCCGTGATGACGAGGTTGTAGATCGGCTGGCCGCCCACGGTGGTGGACTGCGCGTTCCACTGGTTGAGGCCCACCGTGAGGGGGTACCAGCGGGAGTCGCTCAGCATGATCAGGGGCAGGAAGTAGTTGTTCCAGGTCGCGACGATCGAGAACAGCAGCACCGTGATGAGGCCGGGGCTGAGGAGCCGCAGGCTGATCGTGAAGAAGGTGCGGAGCTCGCTCGAGCCGTCCATCCGGGCCGCCTCGAGGATCTCGGTGGGCACCGAGTCGACCGCGTAGGTCCAGATGAGGTAGAGGCCGAAGGGGCTGATGAGCGACGGCAGGATGATCGCCCACGGGGTGTTCGTGAGGCCCATCTGGCTGAAGAGCAGGAAGGTCGGCACCGCGAGGGCCGTGCCCGGGATCGCGACGGCGCCGAGCACCACCGCGAACACGATCTTCTTGCCCGGGAAGTCGAACTTCGCCAGGCCGTAGCCCGCGAGGGTGGCGAGCAGCGTGGCGCCGCCCGCTCCGACCACCACGTAGATCAACGTGTTGCCGAGCCAGCGGACGAACTCGCCGTTGCCGTACGTGAGCACGCCCTGGATGTTGTCCCACAGCGCGAAGTCGCCCGAGAACCAGAGGCCGAACGAGCTGAACAGCGCGTCCTGCGTCTTGGTCGAGTTGACCAGGAGCCAGAAGAGCGGGAGCACGGAGTAGATCAGCAGCAGCGACATCACGATGGTGAGCACGATGCTGCGGCGCTCGCGCGGGGCGCCGGCGCTCTTGCGGCGCTTGGGGGAGCGCTCCGCGGGGGCGTCGCGGACGGGCGTGCCGGCGTCGGGCGCGGCGATGGGGGTTCCGGTGAGGGTCGACACGGTCAGCTGTCCTTCCGGGTGCCGACGAGCTGCACCACGTAGGCGACCACCATCGTCAGGACGCCCATGATGATCGCGATGGCGGCGGAGTAGTTGAACTCCTGTCCCGCGAAGGACAGGTTGTAGGCGTACATGTTCGGCGTGAAGAACGAGCTGATGCCGTTCGGCGCCAGCGTCTGCAGGATGTTCGGCTCGTTGAAGAGCTGGAAGCTGCCGATGATCGAGAAGATCACGCCGATGACCAGCGCACCGCGGATGGCGGGCAGCTTGATGCCGGTGACGATGCGGAACGGGCCCGCGCCGTCGAGCTCGGCGGCCTCGTAGAGGTCGGGCGAGATGACGCGGAGGGCCGCGTAGAACAGCAGCATGTTGTAGCCGACGAACTCCCACGTGACGATGTTGCCGATCGACGCGAGGATCCAGCTCTGCGAGAGCAGGTCGGGGAGGTCCCAGCCGGTGGCCTGCTCCAGGTTGCCGACGAGGCCGAAGCGGTTGCCGTAGATGAAGCCCCACATGAGCGCCGCGACGACCGCGGGGACGGCGTAGGGCAGGAAGATCGAGATGCGGAAGAACGCCGTGAGGTGGAGGCGGGCCGAGTCGAGCGCGAGCGCCGCGAAGAGGGCGACGAACAGCATGATCGGCACCTGCACCACGAGGAACAGCGCGACGCGGCCGAGCGCCTCCCAGAACTGCGCGTCCCGGAAGGCGCGCGTGTAGTTGTCGATGCCGACGAACGAGTTGCCGCCGATCATCCGCTCCTGGAACAGGCTGAGGTAGATCGAGTAGCCGACGGGCGCGATGAGCACGACGAGGAAGACCACGAGGAACGGTGCCACGAACCACAGCCCCGTCCAGCGTCGCTTGTCGCGTCGCATCGGGGCGCCGCTCGGGCGGGCCGCGTCGGGCGCCGTCGGCCGGGCGGCCGAGGTCGACATCGTCGTCATGTGCTTCCACTTCGTCGGGGGATCGCGGCGCCATCAGCCCGTCGGGGGAGGGCTGTCACCCACCTCGAGAAGATTGGGTGTTTGCGCAAACATCTGTGATGCTCGCAACCATGACATCTCCACCGTCGGCCGTCAAGTCGGGCGGCCGGCGCACGCCCGGCGGCCGCACCGTGTCGATGGCGGACGTCGCGGCGCACGCCGGCGTCTCCGCCCAGACCGTCTCCCGCGTGTCCAACGGCGCGCAGAACGTGGAGGCCTCGACCCGCCAGCGCGTGGTCGACGCGATGGCGGAGCTCGGCTACCGGCCGAACAGCGCGGCCCGGGCGCTGAAGACCGGCCGCTTCCGCAGCATCGGCATCATCATGTTCACGCTCTCGACCCTCGGGAACATGCGCACGCTCGACGCGATCGTCACCGCCGCATCCGATGCCGGGTACACGATCACGCTGATGCCCGTGCCGCACCCCACCGAGGGGGAGGTGGCCGGCGCGTTCAGCCGTCTGCAGGAGGAGGCGGTCGACGGGGTCGTCATCATCATCGAGGCGCACATGCTCGACCGCGCCGACGTGATCATCCCCGTGGGGCTGCCCGTCGTGATCATCGACTCCGACGCGGGCGACCCGTTCGTGGTCGTCGACACCGACCAGGAGCAGGGCACGCGGCTCGTCACCCAGCACCTGCTGGACCTCGGCCACACCGCGATCGTGCACGTCGCCGGCCCGTCCACCTCGTACTCCGCGGCCCGGCGCGCGGCGGAGTGGCGCGCGACGATGGTCGACGCCGGGCTCTCCCCGGAGGATCCCGCGCAGGGCGACTGGACCACCGCGTCCGGCTACCGCATCGGGAAGGAGCTCGGGCAGCGCGCCGACATCACCGGCATCGTGGCCGCGAACGACCAGATGGCCCTCGGGATCCTGCACGCGCTGCACGAGCTGGGCCGCGACGTGCCGGGGGACATCAGCGTGGTCGGCTTCGACGACACGGAGGAGTCGAGCTCGTTCTGGCCGCCGCTCACGACCGTGCACCAGGACTTCACCGAGATCGGCCGCCGCTCCATGCAGGTGCTGCTGGAGATGCTCGAGGGTCGCGCGCCGTCGCACGACCGCATCGTGCCGACGCGGCTCGTGGTGCGCGAGAGCGCGGCGGCGCCGCGGGCCGGCTCCCGGGCGACCCGCGGCTGAGCGCTCCGCGTCAGGTGCGCACGACCCCTCGTGCCGACGTCGCGCGGGATGCGCGCGGCGGCAGCGGCTTGCCCGGTGCGACCGTGCCCGTCGTCTGGATGAAGGTGTTGCCGCCCTCGAACAGCGCGTAGGTGTCCCCGGGTGAGTCGAGGTGGATCGCGATGGGGTTGTTCGAGTGGTCGAACCGGCAGCCCTCCACGATGACGCGGCCGCCGCTGCCGACCTCGAGGGCGGCGTACTGGCCGGATCCGGCCTGCGTGTTGTCGAAGACCACCCCCTTCACGTCGACGTCGCCGCGGAGCAGCGGCCGCCCCCGCATGAGCGGTCCGATGTGGTCGCCCACCAGGTTCACGTGGAGGTGCCCGGTGGTGGCGTAGCTGTCCTGCGCGTTCGCGCCGACGAGGATCCCGAGGCGCTCGGAGGCGAGCGGCTGGAGGCCGAAGCCCCAGTCCCAGCGGATGCTCGGATCGATGTCCGCGTACGCGCGCGAGTAGGAGAACGTGCTGTTCGAGATGGTGACGTCGTCGGCCCCGCGGGTCACCGACATGAGGTCGTCGGTGGTGTCGTACGCGACGATGCGGTCGATGGTCACGTGCGCGGCGCCGCGCACGCTGATGGCCTCGTAGTTGACGCCCGCGCCGTGCGGCCTCGTCGCGGCGCCGGAGAGCGCGACGAGGTCGGAGAGGCGGCCGTGCAGGGTGAGGTCGCGCACGGTCACGTCGTGGAGGGCGCCCGCGTAGGTGTGGTCGTAGATCCGCAGCTGGATGTTCACGAGCTCCACGGTCGGGGTGGCGCCCTCGATGAGCGTGCCGCTCGATGCCGCGTCGAGCACGTCGACGAAGACGGGAGAGGGGCCGCCGTAGAGCGACGTGGTGATGACGATGTGGTGCACGTGCTTCGCGATCGCGGTGCGCAGCGCATCGACGCTGGCGACGCGGGCGGTCGCGCCGGCGCCGGTCGCGGACGAGCCCGAGGTGAGGGCGGCGTTGGTGGTCGTCGCGGCGGCGGCGGGAGCGGCGGCGTCCGCCGGAGCGGTCGGGCCGGTGCCCGTGAGGGCGACGAGGAGGAGCGTGCCGGCGAGCGCGGCGGGCAGGGGACGGATGCGCATGGATGCCTCTCGGAGAGGCGCCGTGGCCCGCGGGCCGCGACGCGGGAGGATGCGCGGCGCCCCGTCTGGCGACGCGGCCACGCTGTCAGACGGCCGTCTGATGCGTCACCGTAACGGCGGGCTCGACGGTGTCGGGCGGCCTCCGCACAGCGCATCCCGCCCCAGCGTTTCGACCGGCCCGCCGCGGGGAACGGGGAGGGGGACCCGCCCGCCCGACCAGGAGGCCCGCCCGTGCCCGTCGTCGCCCCGCTCCACGAGACCTTCCCTCGCGTCCGCTCCATCGCCGTGCTGCGCGGCGGCGGGCTCGGCGACCTGATCTTCGCGCTGCCGGCCATCGCGGCGCTGCGGGCCGCGTACCCGGGCGCGCGGATCACGCTGCTCGGCACGCCGCTGCACCGCGCGCTGCTGGCGGGCCGGCCGGGCGCGCCCGAGGAGATCGAGGTGCTGCCGGTGGCGCACGGGGTGCGGGACGTGCCGGGCACGGATCCGGACCCCGCGGAGGTCGAGGCGTTCGCCGGCCGGATGCGCGAGCGCCGCTTCGACCTCGCCGTGCAGGTGCACGGCGGCGGCCGGAACTCGAACCCGTTCCTGCTGCGGCTCGGCGCGCGGCACACCGTGGGCACCGCGACCGACGACGCCGAGCGGCTCGAGCGCGTGATCCCGTACGTCTACTACCAGCACGAGGTGCTGCGCGGGCTCGAGGTCGCGGGGCTCGCGGGCGCGCGGATCGCCGACCTCGAGCCGGTCGTCGAGGTGACCGATGCCGAGCGCGACGCCGCCACGCGGCACCTGACGGGCGCGCCCGGCGGGCTCGTCGTGATCCACCCGGGCGCCACGGACGTGCGCCGCCGCTGGCCCGTGGAACGGTTCGCGGAGATCGCGCGCCGGGCCGCCGCCGACGACGCGCAGGTGGTCGTGGTCGGCGACGCGACGGATGCGCCCGACGCCGACCGCATCGTGGCGCTCGGCCGGGACGGCCTGCCGGCCGAGCAGGCCGCGCGCATCGCCTCGCTCGCCGACTCGCTCACGCTGGGCGAGCTGGCCGGCCTCTTCACCCACGCCGACGTCGTGCTCGGCAACGACAGCGGCCCGCGCCACCTCGCGCAGGCCGTGGGCGCGCGCACGGTCGGCGTGTTCTGGTTCGGCAACGTCATCAACGCGGGGGCGTTCGGCCGCACCCGGCACCGGATCCACATGGGCTGGACCACGCGCTGCCCCGTCTGCGGCGTCGACGTCACGCAGGTCGGCTGGACGGCGGAGCGCTGCGCCCACGACCCGTCGTACGTGGTCGACGTGCAGGTGGACGACGTGCACGCCGACGTGGAGCAGCTGCGGCGGGCGTCGCTCGGGGATCGCGTCGCGGTCTGAGGCCCGCGGCGGCCGCGCCTGGTGACGGGGCGCGCGCGGATCCGCCGGGTCGGCGAGCATCGGGGGATGGACTGGCGAGAGGACCGCATCGGCTCGGCCGTGCGCGGCGAGAACCCGACCGTGCTGCGCGAGCTGGGAGCGGGGTACGCCGTCATCGGCGACGTGCAGTTCCTCCCCGGGTACTGCGTGCTCCTCGCGAAGGACGCGCAGGCGACCGCGCTCGCCGAGCTGCCCCGGCTCGAGCGCGTGCGCTTCCTGGCGGACGCCGACCTGCTCGCGACCGCGGTCGAGCGCGCGTGCCGGGCGGCGGATCCGGCCTTCCGTCGCGTGAACCTCGAGGTGCTGGGCAACGCGGACGCCTTCGTGCACGCCCACGTCTGGCCGCGGTACGCGTGGGAGCCGCCGGCGCTCACGCGGCGTCCGGTGTGGCTGCACGCGGAGGAGCGGTGGGCGGATCCGGCGACGGCGCTGGGCGACGCGCACGCAACGCTGCGGGCGCGGATCACGGCGGAGCTCGACGCGCTCGTGGCGGCGGACGACGTCTCAGTCCGCGCCGGCTGAGACGAAACATCTCGGTCGCCCTCTCGGCGAACGATCAACTCGGAGTTGAGTGTTGCTTCGGTGACCTCGCCGTCATCGAGGATCGGTCGCGAGCGCCTCCGTCGGCCGCATCGTCGTCGCGATCGCCGCGTTGCGCAGCGACTCGGTGCCCGCGTCGAGGTAGCCGAAGCTGCGCTCGTGGGCGGCGTACTCCTGCTTGCGCAGGGTCGGATCCTGGATGGTCGTCCACGCCGCCGACCGCGGGTCGTCGTTCCAGCGCGAGTGCAGCACCGGGGCGTGGCCGGTCACCGGGAGGAGGCCGCGCGACGGATCGCCGTCGACCTGGATCACGGTGGCGCCGAAGCCGGGCGCACGCGGATCCTGCCGCGACAGCCGGCCCCACACCGCCTCCGCGTCGTCGGCCGCCTCGCCCGCGTAGACGTGCCGGGCGTGCAGGTCACGCACGCCGGCGATGCCATCCTCGACGCCGGCCGAGCCGAGCATGACGAACGAGTAGACGCCGAGGTCGCGGGCGGCGAGCGCGTCGGCGGCCATCGTGGAACCGTACGAGTGCGCGATGACGCTCACGGTGGCGAGGTCGCCGTGCGCGCGCGCCGCCCGTAGGCCTTGGATCTCGCTCGCCAGCAGCGGGGCGCCGCGCTCCGCGCTGTCGCCGAGCGTCGCGTCGATGCCGGGGGCCGGCGTCCGGTAGCCGATCCACGCGACCACGGCGTGTGCGGCCGGCGCGCCCACGGCCGCCTGCGCGTCGTACACGTTCTGCGCGGTCTCGGTCCAGAGCTGCATGTCGTCGGTGTAGGTGCCCATGCCGGGGACGGTGAAGGTGACCTGGCGCGCGGTGTCGAGATCACCCACGGCGATGGCGGCGAGCGGCGGATCCCGGTGCGTGAACGACACGAGGGTGCGCCGCGGCCCGCCCTTCGACCGGAGCGCCTCGTGGATCGCGGTGAGGGCGGTGAGCCGGTCGCGCGCGGCCGCGTCGCCGGGGTGCGCCGCGACCGCCGCCTCCTCGGTCGCGAGACGCGCCGCCAGCTGGCGGCGGTTGGCGGCGTCGCGGGAGGCGTAGTCCACGCCGTCGAGGTTGCCGATGAGACCGGACGAGTGCCGGATCAGGGTGCGCTGGCGCTTCCGGTCCTTCGCGGCCCACCAGCTGACGACGTGTGCGGGAGCGGCGTCGCGCACCTGCAGCTCGAGGGACGGGTGCGCGGCGATCATGCGCTGCGCCTGCGCGTCGGAGAGGGCGGCGTACCGGTCGAGCTGCGCGAACCCCGCGTCGACACCGCCTCCGGGCGGGGCCGGGAGGATGAGGAGCCCGACGAGCACGGCGGCGAGGGCGAGCGCAGTCTCGCGTCGACGATGCGCCCGGGTCACGTGCGCCTCCTCATCGGGCGCTCCGCCGGAAGGGTGCGCTCGTCAGATGGTAGGTCGTCCGGATCGGGCTCCGGCCGTGCACCGACTGCACGCGCGCTGGACACCGGGCATGCGCTCGCCGTGCACGGGAGGCGGACAGCGGGTCAGCCGCGCCGCAACGCGAGCGCGTCGCGGAGGGCGGTGGCGGAGGCCGCGGTGCTGTCGATGCGCCAGTCCGCCTCCTTCTGGAAGTCGAACCACACGAAGCCGAGCACGTCGGGCTGTGCCTGCAGGTACGCGACGAGGTCGCGGTTCCAGGCGGACTTGGATCCGCCGACCTCGCTCGACGCCACCTCGCCGATGACGAGCGGCTTGCCGGGCGCGACCGCGCGGAGGCGGTCGATGCCGGGGCCGAACAGCGTGGCCGGATCCGTCCACCGCTGGCCGGGCGCGGAGCCCCAGTTGTAGCCGTCGAGCGCGACGACGTCGACCTGGTCGCTGCCGGGGTAGAGCGAGGCGAGGTCGGTGGATCCCGGGTACGGCACGTTCGGGCTCCACACCCACTTCACGTTGGTGGCACCCTGCGCGGCGATGAGGTCGTGCACGTGCTTCCACGCCGCGACGTAGGAGCCGGGCGCGTTGCCGTTGACGCCGTCCGACCACGGGTACCAGTTGCCGTTCATCTCGTGGCCGTAGCGGAGGTAGACGGTCTTGCCGTACTTCGCGAGGTCGGCGCCCCACGAGCGGATGTAGGCGTCGTGGTCGCCGGCGACGATGCGCGCATTCGTGTACGCGGACTGGGTGGTGCCCGCGCCGCCCTGCCACGGCTCCCACGTGAGGAGGCTGTCGGCGCCGCGCGCGGCGACGCTCTGGAGGCCCTGGATCGGGGCCGGGTGCGTGAAGTCGACGTGGCTCATCACGATGGACGGGCTCTCGCCGAGCTCGACGGAGGCGGCGTCGAGCTCGCCGTTCGCGGTGGGGCCGCCGGGGGTCGAGAGGCCGAGGCGCAGGCGGGCGGAGCTGATGGCGGGGGCCGACGAGGTGGCGGGGGCGGGCGTCGCGGCGGCCGGGACGGTCGGCGTCGCGGCGGGCGCCGGGGTCGTCGTCGGCGCGGGCGCCGGGGTGGCGAGGCGGGCGGATCCGCTCGACTTCGCCGGGGCCACCGTGAACGTCGTCGCGGCGGAGCGCGTGCCGGAGGTCGCGGTGATCTTGATGGTCGAGAGCGCGGTGCGGGGGATGGAGATCGCGGTCGTGAACGTGCCCGTGGCGGTGGTCGTGATGCTCTTCGCGGCGGACCCGGCGGCGACGACCGCGGCCTTCTTCGCCGTGAAGCCCCTGCCCGTGACGGTCACGGCCGTGCCGACGGGGCCGGAGGCGACGGAGAGGACGACCGCGGCGGGGGCCGTGGGGACGGGCTGCGCCGCGGCGGCGCGGGAGGCGACGGCCGGTGCGACGAGCACGGTCGCCGTCACGACCGCCGGTGCGACGGCGGTGACGACAGCGCATTTGAGGCGGCGACGAGTGGGCATGGCATAGGGTCCTTCCCCCGATGGATGTATGCGATCGTATGTACTTCGGCGCCCTCCGTCCAGCGGATGTCCGTCTGGCGACGGGATCCGCTGGCGGGGGCTGAGCGGCTATCAGACGCGGCGGGCGGCGAGCGCGTCGCGGATGGCCGTGGCGGAGGCCGCGGAGCTGCCGATGCGCCAGTCCGCCTCCTTGTCCATGTCGAACCAGACGAAGGCGACCACGTCGGGCTGGGCCTGCAGGAACGCGACGAGGTCGGTGTCCCACGCGGCCTTGGATCCGCCCACCTCGGACGACGCGGTCTCGGCGATGATGATGGGCTTGCCCGCCGCGACGGCGCGCAGCCGCTCGAGGCCGAAGCCGAAGAGGTCGGACGGCGAGACCCAGGCGCGGCCGGCGACGCCGGTGCCCCAGTTGTACCCGTCGAGCCCGACGACGTCGACGTACGCGGCGCCCGGGTAGAGGCCGGCGAGCGGGGTGGATCCGGTGTACGGCACGTTCGGGGTCCACACCCAGCGCACGTTGGTGGCGCCCTGGGCGACGACGACGTCGTGCACGTGCTTCCACGCGGCGGCGTAGGAGCCCGGCGCGTTGCCGTTGACCCCCTCGGCCCACGGGTACCAGTCGCCGTTCATCTCGTGCGCGTAGCGGAGGGAGACGGGGCCGCCCCAGGCGGCCAGCTGGGTGCCCCACTCGCGGAGGTAGGCGTCGTGATCGCCCGCGAGGATGCTCGCGTTCGAGAAGCCGGGCTGGTCTACGCCCGCTCCGGCCTTCCACGGCTCCCACGTGAGGAGGCTCTCGGCGCCACGGGCGCGGACCTGGTCGAGGGCGGCGATGGGCGGCGCCTGCGTGAAGTCGGCATAGGAGAGCACGATGCTCGGGTCCTCGCCGACCTGCGCGGCGACCTGGTCGAGCTCGCCGCCGGCGGTGGGACCGCCGGGGGTCGCGACGCCGAAGCGGAGCCGGGCGTCGGAGACGGTGGGGGCGGCGCTGACGGCGGTCGGCGCGGTGCTCGCGGCGCCGCTGCTGGCGGCGTTGGCGGGGGATGCTGCGGTGAGGATCCCGGCGGTGAGGGCGGCACCCAGGAGGAGGGTGGTCGCGAGGCGGATGGGGCGGTGGTGGTGCTGCATTGTGTCCAATTTTCTGCGGATGTCCGCTCCCTGGAAGCTATCCGACGCTCCTCGGGCTGGACCGCCCGATGTCCGCTCACGGCCGGACGGTCAGGTGATGGTCGGGTCCGCTCGCGTCCGCGCATCCGTCCGCCCGTGCGCCCGTGATCTGCCGAGCGGCGACGCGCTCAGCCCTCGGCGACGGGGAGGTGCGCCGGCTGCTCGTCGCCGGGGTCGCGCGCGAAGGCGATGGACTCCTCGATCAGGCTGACCACCACGTCGACCTCCGCCGCGTCGCGCGGGCCGTAGACGAGGAACTCGGTGCCGTAGTCCTCGTACTGGTGCGGCGTCGCCCAGCCGAGCGCGGTCAGCTCGGTGCCGCGGGGGACCGGGAGGCAGAGGTGCAGGGACGTGTCGTCGACGCCGTGCAGGTGCACGGGCTCGAGGCGGCCCTCCGGCGCGAGCGACGCCCAGGGGACGATCGGCTCGGCGAGGTCCTCGAGGAAGAGGCCGCGCGACGTGGCGGGGGACACCTGGCTGTGGCTCTCGCGCACCCCGGGCAGCGCGAACGCGCGCGCGACGAGACGGCCCCAGAGCTCCGGTGTCGCGCGGTCGGTGAGCTGCCGCTGCGGGCCCTCGTCGGAGAGGGTCGGGCGCGGGCCGCGGCGTGGGGTGGAGATCACCCGTCGAACGTATCGGCGTGGCTAGGGTGCCGGAAACCCCCGGACGACGGAGACGCGATGAGCTACGACGAGTACGAGCACGCCTTCGATGAGGCGCCGCGCGCCGGTGTCCGCAGGTCGCGCGTGCCGTGGGCCGGACGGCGGGAGCCGCGCGTGCGGAAGGCGCCGGGGTGGGGCGACCGGGTCGCGGTGGTGATCCTCTTGGGCGTCGAGGGGATCGTCGCGTGCGGGGCGTACCTGCAGGTCCTCCTCAGCGGCATGTTCTTCGACCGATGCGCGGACCCGTCCCTCACCTGCGACTACGCGCTCGGGGACGTGGTGATGACGGTGGCGCGCGCCGCGGTGGCTGTCGTCGTGATCCTGTCGGTGGTCGCCGTCGTCCTCCGGAGCGTGCGGCGGCGGTCGGCGTGGTGGGTGCCGCTCGCCGGGTGCGTCGCCCTGGTCGCCGTGACGTACGGCACCGGAGGCCTCATGGATCTCGCGGCGACGTGAGCCGAGCCCGCCGCCGTGGGAGCGTGGGACGCATCCGACCCGAGGAGCCCGCATGACCACGTACCCGTACGAGTCGCAGTGGGGCGACCTCGCCTGCAACGCGCCCCTCATCGAGCGCGGCGAGAGCCCGGCCGGGTTCTTCGACTGGCGCACCGAGGGCTATCCGTCGGAGGCCGAGTACCTCTTCTGGTCCGGGCACGTGTGTGGGCTGGCGGGGCTGCGGTCGGTGCTCAAGGCGTGGATCCCCGCGGCCGGCGCGCTCGGCATGCACGAGCTGATCACGCGCGCCGTCGCCCGCGCCGCCCTCACGCGTGACGGCGACGACGTCGGCGGGCTGTACTACCGGCCGTTCGCGGAGTGGGTGCGCGACGACTTCGGGATCGAGGCGCTCGTGCACCCGCGGATCGACGTGCCCGAGCTGCTCGCCGAGGTGGGCGAGGGGCGGGTGGTGCTCGCGTCGGTGTCGTCGGAGATCCGGTACCCGGAGCGGCCGGCGACCCGGCGCGGCGGGCACCTCGTGCTGGTGCACGCGTTCGACGGGGAGACAGCGACGTTCCACAACCCGTCGGGCGTGGGATCCACGGCGGCGGACGCGCGGCTCGGGGTGGCGGACTTCGCGCGGTTCTCGGCCGAGCGCGGGGTGACGCTGGTGCGGCCGGGCTGAGCGGACGCGACTCGCGGATCGCCCGCGCCGCAAGACCCTTCCGCGGCGGACGCCGGACCGCTACCGTCGCGCACACCCGCCGATGCGCGGGCCCGACTCCGACGGAGGACACCATGAGCCAGCAGCAGACCGCGCAGCGCCCGAGCCTCGCCGGGCCGGAGCCGATCCGGCCGCCGTACGACGCGCGGCTCGCGATGATCCTGCTCGTGACCGAGGGGGTGTTCGCGTTCGTCGGGCTCATCGCGATGGTGGTCGCGAGCTGGCTGCCGGACCGCTGCGGCACACCCGGCTGCGACTTCGCCCTCGGCCTGCTGGCCTCGCGGCTCTGGGTCGCGGGCACGATCGGCGTCCTCGTCCTCTCCCTCGTCGCGACGGTCGTCTGCCGCACGCGCCGCGTGAACGCATGGTGGGCGCCGGCGACCGGCATCGCGCTGATCGTGGGGATCAACGTGGCGGCGCAGATCATGACGGGGATCGCGACGACGCACTGACGGATGCCCGACGGACGAGACGAGCCCGGCCCCGCGCGATGCGGGGCCGGGCTCGTCTCATGCGCGCAGGGCGCGGATTAGCCGCAGATTTCCTGACAGCGAGACTGGCCAAGGACAAGCATTGCGATATTAGCGACGGCGGCCGTGTCGTTGCGGAGGTGAACGAGTCCATCCCTGCGGGACGTTAGGTGACTTTCTGGCGCTATTTACTGAATCGACGAAGCTGGCAAAGTGGATACTTTTTCTCGTTTGGCTCATGCCATTTTTGAGACTCCGACTATCGAAGAGAGCCGCGCCGGTAGTCAGCATTCTCTTCAGGGGGAGGGCAATCAACGCCCTCCTCTTCCGTTCGCCTATCGAGAAGTTGAACAACGGATTCACCAAATTGGCTAGTGGTGCATATCGAGCGAGTCATTCTAGTGTCGACGCCGACGTGCACCCCACGGGTGAGCGTGCTGTCAACGATTAGATATGAGTTGCTCGACTCGATGACATACCCGACGTCAATCGACACTGTTGAGGATGCGATCCTTTCGAGTGGCGCAAAATTCACCGGGGTGGCATATAACTGAGCTGCGTAGATAACAGTGCTTGCAAATAAAACTTGCGCAACACGGTGAAAATCTCCGCGTGGGCTAGAGTCTTCGATTGCCTTGGTTCTTTCTGAAATGTCTTCGTGAATTTCGCTGAGTTGCCTCGAGGGAGTCGCCTTGGGCCGCGCAACTGGCGCGAGGGAAGCGTCAATGGGCTCACCGTTTTCCCGCATTACGGAGCGTCCTTCGCTCCACAAGGCGCGAAGCTCAACATCGTCGGGCACGGCTCCATCTTTAAGCCAGGCTGTCGTCGGCAGTCCCACCGGCGTTCGCCTTGACTCGAGTCGATAATACGCATAAAAAGAAACAAGGGCTATTGTTGCTATAAGCCAGGGCAGGGTAAAGAGGCTCACCAGCGCCATGATTATCAAAACGTTCCACGCACCGTTGCGAACCCGACGAGAGCTTTGGCGGGATCCATAAAGGGTGGCGCTCGCGTTACCTAGGGCAATGACTATAAAATTTATGAACCCAAGAAAAAGAATTACCGCGATGGTCGAAATTGGTAAGTTGCTGGCAATTGCTAGCACCAAGTTGGTGTTACCGCGGGCTCGCACCAATAAATTTATCACTAAGAGTAAGAACGCAATTGCCGGAGCGAGCGTAAGGGCTATGGTGTAGGACGTAGATAACCCTTGTCGCCGTTGCTCATTTTGAAGAACGGCGTCATACGAGGGGTAAATGCCAGGATGTTTAGGAAACACAAACCGAAAGTATCGGCCAAGGCGCCTAAGTTTCGGCACTGTCGCGGCATGCTTGCTGCGGGACAAATGATTCTCCTATCGCATGGTGTTTCGCATGTCGCCTATGCGTCATTTCTGCGCTATGTCTGCAAAAGACGAGTCCGGCCCGGCACGATGCGGAGCCGGCCTCGTACCGTGCGCGGGTGCGCGGATCAGCCGCGACTCACGGCCAGCTGTCCTCGAGCTCGTGGGTGATGACGAGCTCGCGGATCTCGCAGCCGCGGGGCTGGCCGAGGATGAACATCACCGAGTCGGCGACGGCGGCCGGGTCGTTGAGGTTCGCGTCGGAGCCGGGCTTGTACTTCGGGTCGCGGTCGTCGAAGAAGTGGGTCTTCATGCCGGAGGGGATCAGCGTGGTCACGCCGACCTCGCCCTTCGTCTCGGCGGCGAGGGCCCGCGTGAAGCCGAGCACGCCGAACTTGGAGGCGCAGTAGGCGGTCGCATCCGAGACGGCCTTGATGGCGAGCGACGACGCGACGGTGACGACGCGGCCGTGCGACTCGGTGAGGAACGGCAGCGCCGCGCGGACGACGGCGACCGTGCCCATGAGGTTCACGCCGATGACCTTCTCCCACTCGGTGGGGGCGACATCGACGAGGCGGCCGCAGCGGTCGATGCCCGCGGCGGTGACCACGGCATCCAGCCCGCCGTGCGCCTGGGCGATCTCGGTGACGAGCGCCTCGGTGGCGCGGGTGTCGGAGACGTCGATGCGGTGCGCCTCCATGCCGGTGACGCTCGACGTGTCGAGGTCGAGCACGATGGGCTCGCCGCCGGCCGCGAGCACCGCCTGCGCGACCGCGGCGCCGAGCCCGGACGCGCCTCCGGTGATGAGGACGCGGCCGGTGCTGGGGCGGGGGGAGTCGGTCATGGGTGTTCCTTCCGTGGTGCGGATCGCGCCCGTTCGGCGCGGGGGTGCGGGGGAGTCGTGCGGATCAGGGGCTCAGCGCATCAGGGCTCAGCCGACGCGGGCGAGCGCGCCCGCGAGCTTCGTGGTGGAGCGGCCGGGGTGGTACGGGACGGTCACGGCCTGGCCGCCCCACTCGGCGATGACCGCCGACTCGGGGAGGTCCTCAGCGCGGTAGTCGCCGCCCTTGACCCAGAGGTCGGGTTTGATCGAGCGCAACGCCTCCTCGGGGGTGTCCTCGGAGAAGAGCACGACCGCATCCACCACGCCGAGCGACATCAGCAGATCCACGCGGTCCTCCTCGGTCATGATCGGGCGCTCGGGTCCCTTGAGGCGGCGCACCGAGTCGTCCGAGTTGAGGAGCACGACCAGGCAGTCGCCGAGCGCGCGGGCCGCGGCGAGGGTGCGGGCGTGGCCGGCGTGCACGAGGTCGAAGCATCCGCCGGTCGCGACGACGGTGCCGCCGACGGCACGGGTCGCGCGCACGACCTGGAGGGCGCTCGCCGCGTGGCCGCCGATGGGGCGCGCCGCGGGCGGGCCCACGAGGGTGGCGACGCCGCCCGCGTCGACGTACTCGGCGGCCGAGGCGACGGCGTCGCGCACGGCGTCCTCCACCGCGGATCCGGCGGCCAGGGCCGCGAGGGCGGTGGCGGCCAGGCGGTCCCCGGCGCCGCACGGGTCGCCGGTCGCGACGAGCGGGGCGGGCACGACGACGGGCATGGATGCGCCCGCCGCACCCGACGCGGGAGCGGAGCCCGACGCGGGCGCCGACACGAGCAGGGCGCCGCGCTCGCTCATGGTGACGGCGACCGTGCCGACGCCCCACATCTCGCGGAGGATCCGGGCGGCGTCGGCGGCCGCCGACACGTCGCGCCCGGCTAGCCCGGAGAACGCGCGCGCCTCGGCCAGGTTCGGGGTGGCGAGCGCGGTGTTCGGGACGGGCGGCTCGCCCGCGGGGTGCGGATCCCACACGAGCGGCACCACGGCGGCGCGCGCGTCGAGGGCGGCGCGGAGGCGCGGGTCGCGCGTGACGCCGCGGCCGTAGTCGGCGACCACGATGGCATCGGCCGTGGCGATCGCGTCGAGCATCTCGTCGGTCGCCTCCGGCGTGGGTGGCGGCGCGCAGCCCTCGTCGATGCGGGCGATGGCGTGGCCGTCGGCGCGGACGCGGGTCTTCACGGGCGTGGGCGCGCCCGACGGGCCGGCGACCACCTCGATCCGATCGAGGCACGCGCGCAGCGTCTCCGCGCGGTGGTCGTCGGAGAGCACGGTGACGAGGCGCACGTCGTGGCCGTCGCGCGCGAGCATCGTGGCGACGAGGCCCGCGCCGCCGGCACGCGGCAGCGACTCCTCGACCTCGATGACGGGGACGGGCGCGTCGGGGCTGAGCCGGTGCGCCGCGCCGGTCATGTCGACGTCGAGGAGCACGTCGCCGACCACGACGATCCTCATGCCGGCACCTCCGCGGGAGCGGCCGTGGTGGATGCGGGCGTGACCGACACGGGGACGGCGGCGGGGACGGCGGCGGGGGCGGACGCGGGCGCGGCGGATCCCGGCGACGCGGGCGCCGCATCCGCGGTCGCCGACGCGCGCGCGGCCGCCCGGTCGTTCGCCTGCAGGCGGCTCTCGAACGCGCGGCAGATCGCGTGCACGGCCACCAGCTGCGCCTCCTGCACGTTGGCCGAGGGGCCGTCGAGCGCGAGGGACTCGTCGCACGCCTCCACGAGCGGGTTCGGGCCCGGCCCGGTCATCGCCCAGGTGGTGGCGCCGGCGGCGCGCGCGGCGGCCGCCGCCTTCAGCAGGTTGACGCTGCGGCCGCTCGTGGAGAGGAGCACGACGATGTCGCCGGATCTCGCGTGCGCGTGCACCTGCCGGGCGAACACCTCGTCGAAGCCGTAGTCGTTGCCGATCGCGGTGACGGCCGACGACTCGGAGTGCAGCGCGATCGCGGAGAACGGGCGGCGGTCGCCGTCGAAGCGGCCCACCAGCTCGCTCGTGAGGTGCTGGGCCTCGGCCGCGGATCCGCCGTTGCCGGCCGCGATGAGGCGCGCGCCGTGGCTGAGGCGGTCGGCCATCTCGCTGCCCCACGCGGTGAGGCGCGGCGCGTGGGAGCGGAGCGCCTGGAGCACCGGGGCGAGCGCGTCGAGGTGGGCGTCGACCACGGTCGGGTCGGCGGGGAGCTCGTCGACGGCGGCGTCCTGGATCACGGCGCGGTACGCGTCCGCGGTGCGTGCGGCGACCGTCGCCCAGGAGTAGCCGTGCTCCATGCGGTCGCGGCCGGCGCGGCCGAGGGCGCGGCGGCGGGCGGGATCGGCGAGCAGCTCCCCGAGCGCGTCGGCGATGGCGGCGGGGTCGCGCGGCGGCACGAGGATCCCGGTCACGCCGTCCACGACGCTGTCGGTGAGCCCGCCCACGGACGACGCGACGACGGGCACGCCGGAGGCCATCGCCTCGAGCGGCACGATGCCGAACGGCTCGTACCAGGGCGCGCACACGACCACGTCGGCGGTGCGCATCACGGCGGGCATGTCGGCCTGGGAGACGCGGCCGTGCAGGCGCACGCGGTCGGCGACCCCGGCGGCGCGGGCGGCTTCCATCAGGCGACGGGCCTCGGCGTCCTCGGTGGCGCTCGCGGCGTCGCCGGATCCGCCGACGATCACGAGCTCGACGTCCCGGTGGCCGCGGTCGGCGAGGATCCCGAGGGCCGTGATCGCGAGGTCGACGCCCTTGCGCGGCACCAGGCGGCCGACGACCATGACGCGCATCGGGGCGTCGGCGGCTGCGGCGGCGTACGACCGCGGCGTGAAGTGCCCGATGTCGACGCCGCACGGGATGACGGTGATGCGGGCCGCGTCGACGCCCGCGCGCACGAGCTCCGCGGCCTCGTCGGAGCAGGTCGCGATCACGGCGTCGGCGCGGCGGCCGACGCCCGGCTCCAGGTGCGTGCGCTCGGCGGGGCTCGTGTCGTCGGCGCCGAGGTGGCGGCGCTTCACGGATCCGAGCGCGTGGAAGGTGTGCAGCACGGGCGGGGCCGCGGCGGCGCCCACCGGGGAGGCCGCGAGGCGCGCGGCCGCGTCGAGGGCGGCGACCCCGGACATCCAGAAGTGGCTGTGCACCACGTCGGGCCGGTTGGTGCGCCAGTCGGCCAGCAGCCCGTCGGCGAGCTCGCCCATGTGGGGGAGGAGGTCGTCCTTGGGGACGGCGCGCGCGGGTCCGGCGTCGAGGTGCACGACCTCCACGCCGGGCGCGAACGCGACGCGGGCGGGCAGCGCCTCGTCGTCACGGCGCGTGTAGACGGTGACGGTGTGGCCCTCGTCCGCGAGCGCCGCGGACAGCGCCGCGACGTGCACGTTCTGGCCGCCGGCGTCGACCCCGCCGAGGGTGGCCAGCGGGCTGGCGTGCTCCGAGATCATCGCGATCCTCATCGTGTCGTCCTCTCGTCGAGCGGGTGGTGCGGGTGGTGCGGGGGAGTCGGGGAGCCGGATGCGGCGGGCGCGCGGCGGGACCGGCGCGCGGCGGCGGCATCCACCGCGTCGTGCAGCACGGCGTCCATGTCGCGGAGGAAGCGGCCGAGCGAGTAGCGGGCGAGCGCGGCCTCGCGGGCGACGCGGCCGCGGCGGGCGGCCTCGTCGGGATCCGCGGCGAGCAGCCGGGCCACGCGCACGAGGTCGGCCGGGTCGGACGAGATCGCGCCCGCGTCGGGCGGCACCGCGCGCGACGCCTCGGTCGCGTCGAGCACGAGCACGGGCACGCCCAAGTGCATCGCCTCCAGCAGCGACAGGCCGAGCGAGGTCCAGCGGTGCGGGTGCACGTAGGCGCGCAGCCGCGCGAGCTCGGGGTGCATGCGGGCCGTGGGGAGGTCGCCGCGGGGGACGAGGCGCTCGCCGAGGTCGGGGAACGCGCCGGGCAGCAGATCCGTGCCCATCCCGAACACCTCGACGGGCGCGACCGCCGCGAACGCGGGCAGCAGGTCGGTGCCGGTGATGCGTCCGCGGCGCACGGGCTCGTTGATCACCGCGCCGAAGGACGCGACCTCGCCCGTGTAGAGCGCGCCGGGGTCGGGCACGCCGTGCTCGACGACGGTCGTGGGCGCGGATCCGGTGTCCCACATGAGCGCGTTGAAGCGCGTGACGTGGATCACCGGGATGTCGTCGCGGTCGGCGAGCGCGTGCACGGTCTCGGTCGGGGCGCCGCGCGGGGTGTTGTGCTCGAGGAAGACGGCCGGCACGTCGGATCCGAGGCGGCGGCCGAGCAGGCGCTCCGCCTCCTCGACCTCGGCGACGCGCTGGAGGAGCACCAGGTCGACGTGCGTCTCGTGCAGGGACGACGGATCCACCTCGCGCGCGCTCGCGGGCCAGTCGCGTCCGCCGCGGCCGAGGCCCCAGCCGTCGCGCGCGGGCGTGGTCGGGAACAGGATCTCGTGGGATCCGCGCACGAACGAGTCGGTCCAGCCACCGTGGACGTGCCACATCAGGATCCTCATGCGGGCACCTCCGCGTCGGCGCGGGCCGCGGCGTGCGCGGGGTCGCGGTCGGCTGCGGTGCGATCATCCGCGCGGGAGTCAGCGCGGTCGGCCGCGTGCTCGGATCCGGGCCCGGTGGTCGCGAGCAGGCGCTCGACCGCGTCGGCGACCTCCGCGGGCGAGACGCCGGCGAGGCACGGATGGCCGGGCACGGGGCAGTCGCGCGCGCGGCTGAGCTTGCAGGGCGCGTCCTGGTCGCCGAGCAGGATCACGGGCACGCGGTACGGCGCCCAGCGGATCGGCGGCACGACGGGCGAGAACAGGCTCACGACCGGCAGGCCCACCGCGGCGGCGAGGTGCGCGGGCCCGGTGTTGCCGCTCACGAGCACGGCCGCACGGCGCATCAGCGCGCCGAGGCCCGCGAGGTCCGTGCGGCCGCCGAGGTCGAGGGCGGCGGATCCGGCGACGTGCGCCGTGAGGTCCCGCTCATCGGGGCCGCCGGTGACGACCACGGGGATCCCGCGCGCGGCGAGGAGCGCGACCGCATCCCGGTGCTGGGCGGCCGGGTACGAGCGCGCGCCGACCGCGGCGCCCGGGTGCACGAGCGCGAACGGGCCGGCGGGGAGGAGCGCGGCCACGTCATCCGGCAGCGCGGCGTCGAGCACGGCGAGACGGCCGTCGTCGTCGGCCGGCAGCGCGTGCCCGCCCGCGGCGGCGATCGCGAGGGCGCGCTCGGGCTCGGGCTGGTCCTCGTCGAGGTCCTCGCCGGGCTTCAGGCGCACGTCGAGGAGGGAGCCGGCGTAGTCGACGCTCGCGCCCGTGATCCGCTCGACGCCCGCCAGGCGCAGCAGCAGCGCGAGCGGCAGCGGCGACTGGTGGAAGGACGTGAGGATGACGGCCTCGTCCGCGTCGACCTCCGCGAGGATCGCGTGCAGCGCGTCGACCGCGGCGGCGTCGGCGGCGGGCGCGGGGGAGGAGATCCACGGGGAGTCCCACACGTGCACCGCGTGCACGCCGGGCAGCAGCCGGCCGGCGGACGCGCCGCGCGGACCGCAGAGCAGGTGGACCTCGACGCGCGGGTCGGCGGCGACCGCGCGCACCGCGGGCCCCGAGATCAGCACGTCGCCCACGGAGTCGAGCCGCACGACGAGCACCCGGCGGGGCGCGGGGTCGTGGATCAGCAGGTGCACCGCGTCGAGGATCGTCGGCGCCACGAGCTCCGCCTCGGCCACCTCCTCCTCGCGCGTGACGGGCGTCGGCACGAGCACGCCGCGCGCGCCGGCGTTCCGGGCGGCGCCCATGTCGGCGGCGATGTCGCCCACGACCGCGACGGTCGACGGATCCACGCCCCACGTCCGGCAGGCCTCGAGCACCATGCCGGGCTGCGGCTTCCGGCAGTCGCAGCCGTCGTCGGATCCGTGCGGGCACAGCAGCACGAGGTCGAACGCGCCGAGCAGCTCCTGCACGCGCGCGTTCACGGCGTCGGCCTGCGCGCGGGTGATGAGGCCCCGCGCGATCCCGGACTGGTTGGTCACCATGCCGACGCGGAGGCCCGCGGCGCGCACGGCGTCGATCGCCTCGCGGGCGCCGGGCATCAGGGTGACGAGGGCCGGATCCCCGTTGTACGGCACATCGACGACGAGGGTCCCGTCCCGGTCGAACAGGACGGCCTCGAGGTGGTTCCCGGGCGAGCGCATGGTCGGCCCGTACCCGACTGCTCCTCGACCCAAACCCGCCGCGGAGCACTTCTCCTCCGACGGACAGGACCCGCCAGCGCGGCGAGGAGCAGCGCCCCCGCGCGAGGAGCAGCAGCGCCCACGGACGGGGGCGCGGGGATGGGGGCGCGGAGCGGACGCGGTCGCCGGGCGCGGCGCCGCGCGTCGGCACGGCCCGGCTGCGTGCGCCGCGGATCAGCGCGCGGGCGCCCCCGCGATCCACCGCGACCGCGCCAGCAGCATCGGCATGAGCGGCGCGACGAGCAGCGCGCCCAGCCCGCCGACCGCCATGTCGCCGATCGTGTCCGTGTAGCCCGTGAGGATCTCCGGGTCGAGCCACGTCTGCCCTGCCCACTCGCCGAGCTCCCACAGCGCCGAGAGCGCGAGGCCCACGGTGAGGCTGAGGAGGCCGAGGGGCAGCGGCCGCCGGTCGACCACGACGCCGGCGCGGTCGGCGAGCAGGATCACGAGCGCGGCGAGGGCGGCCGTCGTGACGAGGTGCGCGGGGATGTCCCACCACGGCAGCCGCTCGTAGAGGTCGAGCCGGTTGCTCGCGGCGGAGACGAGCGTCGTGATCCCGATGGCGAGATCCAGCCCGGGCCGCGCCCCGAGACCCCGCGGCGCCACGAGCCCGAGCAGCGCGAGCGCGAACATCGCGGAGGTGACGCCCGTCCACGCGAACACGGAGAAGAGGAACGTGAGCAGCCCGATCACGCGCACGGCGTCGGCGAGGACCGCCGTGATCCCGCGGGGCGGCTGCAGGAAGGTGAGCCCGGCCAGCCCGGCGAAGGCCGCGACGTCCTCGGGCGGGGCCGGTGCGCCCGGCGGGGTCGGCGAGGTGGGGTCCGTCAGCACCGCACCGCCGCCTGCAGCGCCTCGTGATCGCTCGGCGCCCGCCCGCCGATGCGCGTCGTGTTGATGCCGACCCGCGCGACCTCGACGTCGGGCGTCACGAGCATCCAGTCGATCCGTCGGGTCGTGCGCTTCGGCGCCTTGTAGTTGGACCAGGTGCCCCACTCGGGCGTGAGCCGCTCGAGCGCGCCGTCCCACGCGTCCACCAGCGCGCCCGACTCGATCAGCAGCCGGTGCGGCTCCGTGTCGATGCCCGCGTTGGTGTCGCCGGAGACGATCGTGGGCACCTGCACCTCGGCGACGATCTCGAGCATCATCCGCGCGGACTCCTCGCGCGACCGCCACGACAGGTGGTCGAAGTGCGTGTTCACGTGACGCAGCGGGAGGCCCGTCGCGCGGTCGAGGAAGTCGGCGACCACGGCGATCCGCGGCACCATGTTGCCCCAGCTGCGGGATCCGGCGACCGCGGGCGTGTCCGACAGCGCGACCTGCCGCCAGCTCGTGAGCTCGAGGCGGCGCGTGTCGTAGAAGGTGGGGCAGCCCTCGCCGTGGCCGTCGGCGTTGCGGCCGTGTCCGATCCGCCGGTAGTGCCGGCCGAGCGCGTGCGACAGCGCCCGACCCTGCGTCGGCATCGCCTCCTGCGTGCCGAGGAGCGCGGGCTGCTCCCGCTGGAGGACCTCGGCGAGGAGCGGCTCGCGGTCGGCCCAGCGGTCGGGGCTGCCCGGCCGGTAGCGGCGGAACAGACGGCGGATGTTGTACGTCATCACGTGCAGCTCGGGTGCCTCGACCGGGCCGATCAGCGCCCGCCCGTCCGTGAGGGTGCCGTCGGCGCTCGGGGTCATGGATCCATCGTCCCCCAGCGCGGCGGCGGCGTCCGCGGCTGGCGGGGAACCGTCACCGGGCGGGCGCGGCTGCGGATCACGCGCAGCAGCCGCCCCCGTCGGATCCGCTGCCGATGTCGGTCGAGCACACCCCGGTCGCCGGGAGGGCGAGCTGCACGCGGCGGGCGGCGTCGTGGCGGCCGGCGAGCTCGTCGGCGATGGAGCGGACCTGCTCGTAGCCGGTGGCGAGCAGGAACGTGGGCGCGCGGCCGTAGCTCTTCATCCCGGCGATGAAGAACCCGGGCTCGGGGTGCGCGAGCTCCGCGACACCGTGGGCGGGGACGCTGCCGCAGGAGTGCAGGTTCGGGTCGATCAGCGGGGCCAGCAGGCGCGGCGCCTCGACGATCTCGTCCAGCGAGAGCCGGATCTCCCGCAGCATGTCGAGGTCCGGGCGGAACCCGGTGGCGTTGACGACGACGTCGGCCTCGATCCGGTGCAGCTCGTCCCGGCGCCGCCCGATGAGCGCGATCCCGCCGTCCTCGGTGGCCGCCACCCGGTCGATCTCGAACCGGTCGGCGAGGGCGATCGCGCCCTGGCGGACGAGGTCGTGCACCACGCCGCCGAGGGCACCGCGCTCGGGCAGCTCGTCCCCGGCGGACCCGTAGACGCGGACGGGCGTCGTGGAGCGGATGGCCCAGGTGATGCTGGTGCCGGGCTCCTCCCGGGCGAGGGCGGCGAGCGCGACGAGGGTGCTGGCGGCCGAGTGGCCCGCGCCGACGACGACCACGTGCCGTCCCGCGAACCGGGCCCGGTCCGCGCCGCGGACGTCGGGCAGGGCGTGGCCGATCCGCTCCGCAACGTCGGCCGGGACCGCGAGCGCGAGCCCGTCGGATGCGAGGGGGTTGGGGGAGGCGTAGGTGCCGGAGGTGTCGATGACGGCCCGGGCGAGGACGTCCTCGACCCCTGCCGCGGTGTCGAGGCGCAGCACGAACGGCACCGACGCGCGTCGGGCGGAGCGGGTGCGGTCCATGCCCTGCCGGGTCACCGCCCGCACCCGCGCGCCGTAGCGGATCCGCGGGGCGAGCTCCGGCGTCGCGGCCAGCGGGGCGAGGTAGGCGTCGACGAGGTCGTGCCCGGTCGGCAGGCGCTTCGCCGCGGGCGCGTCCCATCCGGCGGCGTCGAGGAGCCGCGCGGCGGCGGCGTCGACGAGGAACTCCCACGGGGAGAACAGGCGCGTGTGGCCCCACCGCCGGACGGCGGCACCCGCGGTGTCGCCCGCTTCGTAGACGGTCACCTCGATGCCGCGCTCGAGCAGCTGCGCGGCCGCGGCGAGCCCGACGGGGCCGGCGCCGATGATCGCGACGGGCAGGCCGGCGAGGCGCCGCTCGTCGGTGCGGGGCGGGACGGTCAGCGTCATCGACATGCGGGGCTCCTCGGAGGTGGTGGGTGGATCAGCGGGTGGCGGGCAGGAGCTCGGCGAGGAGCTGCTGCACGCGGCCCTTGATGTCGTCGCGGATGGGCCGGACCTCGTCGAGCCCCTTCCCCTTGGGGTCGGTGAGGTCCCAGTCCTCGTACCGCTTGCCGGGGAAGATCGGGCACACGTCGCCGCAGCCCATCGTGATGACGACATCGGAGTCCTTCACCTGCTCGGTGGTCATGAGCTGGGGCACGGCCTGGGAGATGTCGATGCCCTCCTCAGCCATGGCCTGGATCGCGACGGGGTTGATCTGGTCGCCGGGCTCGGACCCGCCGGAGCGGACCTGGACGGCGCCGCCGGAGAGCTCGCGCATGTACCCGGCGGCCATCTGCGAGCGGCCGGCGTTGTGGATGCAGACGAACAGGACGGTGGGGGCGGCGGCGGTGTCGGTCACTGAGGGCTCCTTGGCAGGCGTGGTGAGGGTCAAGCCCGGTCGGCGACCGGGTCGAGCGCAGAGGCGGCGGGATCGGCCGCGGCGGCCGGGTCCGCGTGGCGGCCGGGGACCAGCCGGGGTCGGAGCCACAGGGCGGCGTAGACGAGCGCGAGCAGCGCCGGCACCTCGATCAGCGGGCCGACGATGCCCGCGAGGGCCTGCCCGGAGGTCGCGCCGAACGTGCCGATCGCGACCGCGATGGCGAGCTCGAAGTTGTTGCCCGCGGCGGTGAAGGCGAGCGTGGTGGTGCGCTCGTAGCCGAGCCCCACGGCCTTCCCGAGCAGGAACCCGGCGAGGAACGTGACGGCGAAGTAGATGACCAGCGGGATCGCGATGCGGACCACGTCGAGCGGACGGTCGATGACCTGCTGCCCCTGGAGCGCGAAGAGCATCACGATCGTGAACAGCAGCCCGTAGAGCGCGAACGGCCCGACCTTCGGCAGGAACCGGTCCTCGTACCACGCACGGCCGCGGGCCTTCTCGCCGATGCGGCGGGACAGGTACCCGGCGAGCAGCGGGATCCCGAGGAACACGAGCACGGATGCGGTGATGGCCCAGAACGAGAACCCCGCGCTCGTGGTCGGAAGCCCCAGCCAGGACGGCAGGAGCTGGAGGTAGAACCAGCCGAGCGCGCCGAATGCGAGCACCTGGAAGACGCTGTTGACCGCGACGAGGAACGCCGCCGCCTCCCGGTCGCCGCACGCGAGGTCGTTCCAGATCAGCACCATCGCGATGCAGCGCGCGAGGCCCACGATGATGAGCCCGGTGCGGTATTCGGGCAGGTCCGGGAGCAGCAACCAGGCGAGCGCGAACATCAGCGCGGGGCCGACGATCCAGTTCATGGCGAGCGAGGAGATCAGCAAGCGCCGGTCGCCCGCGACGGCGCGGGCGTCCGAGTAGCGGACCTTCGCGAGCACCGGGTACATCATCACCAGCAGCCCGACCGCGATCGGCACGCTCACCGATCCGATGCTGGACGCGTGCAGCGCCTCGCCGACCACCGGTGCGAAGACAGCCAGCAGGAGGCCGGCGCCCATCGCGGCGAGGATCCACACCGGCAGCAGCCGGTCGGTGGTGCCGAGGCGGACGGGAGCGGGAGCAGCAGGAGGCATCGAGGGGTGTCGCGACTTCCGGTCGGCGGGTCATCGACGTGCGTCGATGACCTGAGCATGACGCAGCCCATCGACAGCTGTCAATGTGTGCGAGGATCGGGCGCATGGCCGTCCTCGACATGCTCCCCCTCACGGACGTGACCGCGTGCTGCGCGCCGCTCACGCGGGAGGTCATGAGCGCCGACGGTGCGGACAAGCTCGCCCGCTCGCTGCGCGCGATCGCGGACCCCGCCCGGCTCCGCCTCATCTCGATGGTGGCCGCGCACGACGGCCAGGAGGCCTGCGTGTGCGACCTCACCGAGCCGCTCGGCCTCGGGCAGTCGACGGTCTCGCACCACCTCAAGGTGCTCGTCGACGCCGGGATCCTCAGCCGCGACAAGCGCGGCAGCTGGGCCTACTACCGCCTCGTGCCGGGCGCGCTCGACGCGCTCGCCGGGCTGCTCCGCACCGTCTGAGCCCGGCCGAGGAGCGCTGCGCGGTCGCCCTCAGGCCTCGGCGGCTCCGGCCCCGTCGCCCCGCGCCTCCGCCGGCAGCCGCCGCCCGCGCACGCTGAGGATCGTGCCACCCACGACCGCCGAGATCAGCGACCCCACGAGCACGCCGACCTTCACCACGTCGTCCTGCGCGCTGCCCGTGCCGTAGGCGAGCTCGCCCACGAGGAGCGAGACCGTGAAGCCGATGCCCGCGACGAACGAGAGGCCGACGACGTCCGGCCAGCGGAGCGTCGGGTCGAGGCGGATCCCGGGCAGCCGCGTCACGAGCAGCGAGGCGCCCGTGATCCCCGCGGCCTTGCCCACGACGAGCGCCACGACGATCCCGATGGCGACGCTGTCGGACAGCGACTCCCGCAGCCCGTCGAGCCCGCCGACCGCGACCCCGGCGGAGAGGAACGCGAAGACCGGCACCGCGACGCCGGAGGAGACCGGCGACCAGCGCTCGGCGAAGTGGTGCGTGAGGGCGTGCCGCTCCTCGTGCCCGTCGGCGTCCCGGTGCGTGACGCCGGCGCGGGCGGTCGCGACGGCGGGCACCAGGATCCCGAGGACGACGCCGGCGATGGTCGCGTGGATCCCCGACGCGTGCACGAGCGCCCACGCGGCGACGCCCAGCGGGATGAGCACGTACCAGGCGCGCACGCCGCGGCGCACGAGGATCCCGAACGCGGCGAGCGGAACGAGCGCCAGCAGCAGCGGCACGAACGCGATGCCCGCCGTGTAGAAGACGGCGATGATCGTGATCGCCAGCAGGTCGTCGACCACCGCGAGAGTGAGCAGGAACGTCCGGAGCGCGGGCGGCAGCCGCTTCCCGACCACGGCGACCACGGCGACCGCGAACGCGATGTCGGTCGCGGCGGGGATCGCCCAGCCCTGCAGGGCCTCGGATCCGGCGCTGAGGTTGATCAGCGTGAAGATCGCCGCGGGCACGATCACGCCGCCCACCGCCGCCGCGATCGGCAGGGTCGCGACGCGCGGATCCCGCAAGGACCCCGCCACGAACTCCTGCTTGAGCTCGAGGCCGACGACGAAGAAGAAGATCGCGAGCAGCCCGTCGGCGGCCCACGTGCCGACGCTGAGGTGGAGGTGCAGCGCCTCGGGGCCGAACTCGAATCCGCGGACGCGCTCGTAGAGGTCGGCGGCCGGGCTGTTCGCCACGACGAGGGCGAGCACGGTCGCGATGAGCAGGAGGATCCCGCCGGTCGTGTCGCGGCTGAGGAACCGGGCGAGCCGGGCACCGCGGCCGGGCGCGGCGGGCGCGTGCGGAGGGGTGGGCAGGGGTGCAGAGGAGGTCATGTGCGTCTTCCGTCGACGAGCGCGAGCAGGGCGTCTCCGCTCCGGCGCCGTGATCGACGGGAGCGGCCTACTCGGCTGGCGGCGGGCAGCCGGCGATCTCGCCGTGCGCGTTGCTGCCCCAGAGGCTCATCCACCCGTTCGTGCCCGAGGTGCGCTTGGTCAGCAGCAGCCGCTTCGGGTACGCCTGGCGGCCGACGCGGGCGCGTCGGGTCGCGGGGGCGAGGAGCTGGGGCACGGATCCAGCGTAACCGGCGGGCGAGTGGCTGCCCCGTGGGGGATCGGTGGCGGCACGGTGTCAAGCGGCTCTCGCGGCTCTGCCTGTCCCCTGCAGGGACGGATGCGATGCATGGACCGCATCCGTCCCTGCGCGCCACGCGTCAGAACCAGAGGTCGATGGTGAAGTCGAAGCGATCTCCGGCCTGCGCCTGCAGCTCCTTCAGGAGGCGGAAACCCTCGCGTTGGAACCAACGACGCCGCTCCTCGGACCCGAACAAACCCGTTTCCTCGTCGGCATGCTGTCGGAAGAACGTCGCCCAGTCGACCAACCGCTGCTTCAGCTCCGGCGTGACCACCTCGTCCCACGCCACAGGCGGCCCGACGCCGATGCCATCATTCAGTGGCCATTTCTGCCCGTAGTCGACGGAGAGTCGGAGGGGGCGTCGACGTGCATCTGTGCTCTTCTCAGTCACGGACGCCTGCGCAATCCGGGACGATGGTCGGATACGAGGTGATGACCTTCCGAGTGTTCGCAGACACGATGACCGTCGGGTTGTAGACGCTCAGAAGCGCACCATCCTCATCGTGGATCTCGATGGACGTCGAGTAGCACAGCTTGCTGTCGCCTTCCGGTTCCGGATCGTCAGCACGAATGGATTGATCGGTCATGAACATCATGAGATCGTCCCAGTTCCCGCCTCCTCCGGCGCTGTCCACGATGGCTTGCCAGTCCCCTTGGTGACGATCGCGGATGTGGTTGTAGCCGCTCACCCACGTGTCGTCATCGTCCTTGTCCCCACAGAACATGTCGAGATGCCCTGCCGTCACATCCCACGACTGGACACTGACATCACCGAATCCGGCGTTGCACAGCGCGATGGTGGTCGCGCTCAGCTTCTCGTCTCCGAGGCCTGGCGGCGTGCCCGTACTGGCACGCGTCGCTGCCTGGGCCCCGGACACAGGGCCGATCATCGCGGCCGTGACCATCGCCGCCGCCAGGATCTTCTGATGCATCTTCATGTTCCCGCTCCTCACGAGGATCATGCGGAAGTGCGCACCAGGGCTCGTCGCCCGGGGCGCATCCGCCCTATGTGCTGAATGACGACAAGCCAACTCAGAGCGCGGTGCTCCCGCCGGTCTGATACACAGGCAAGCGGCACGCGGAAGTCGCAGGCGGCGGAGCTCCCTCTGAGGGCGGTCGCAGGTCGATGGGGCACCACCCGTCGGGGCGTGCCCGTCAGTGCCCGGCGCCGAGGTTCCCGGCGAGGCGGCCGTGCATCGCGGCGGAGGAGTCGTTCATGCCGGTGATCTCCGCGCGCTTGCCGTGGCGCTCGTACTTCGTGGTGATCGCGTCGAGCGCGGCGACCGTGGAGGCGTCCCACACGTGCGAGCCGGACATGTCGATGACCACGCGAGCGGGGTCGGCGGCGTAGTCGAACTGCGTCGTGAGGTCGTTGCTGGAGGCGAAGAACAGCTCGCCGATGACGGCGTAGTGCGCGACGGGCGTGCCATCCTCGGCGGTGCGCTCCGAGCGCTCCACGGTCGCGAAGTGCGCGACCCGGCGGGCGAAGACGATCATCGCGGCGATCACGCCGATGATGACGCCGATGGCGAGGTTGTCGGTGATCACGACGATCACGACGGTGAGCACCATCACGAGCGTCTCGCCCACGGGCATGCGGCGCAGCGTCGACGGGCGGATGCTGTGCCAGTCGAACGTGCCGACCGAGACCATGATCATCACGGCCACGAGCGCGGCCATCGGGATGATCGCGACGACGTCGCCGAGGCCCACCACGAGGATCAGCAGGAACACGCCCGCGAGGAACGTCGAGATGCGGGTGCGGGCGCCGGACGCCTTCACGTTGATCATCGTCTGGCCGATCATCGCGCAGCCGCCCATGCCGCCGAAGAGCCCCGAGAGGATGTTCGCGCCGCCCTGGCCGAGCGTCTCGCGGGTCTTGCGCGACGGGGTGTCGGTGATGTCGTCGACGAGCTTGGCGGTCATCAGCGACTCGAGGATGCCCACGAGCGCCATGGCCAGCGCGTACGGCGCGATGATCCGCAGCGTCTCCATCGTCGGCGGCACGTCCGGGATGAAGAGCGTCGGCAGGCTGTCGGGGAGCGCGCCCTCGTCGCCCACGGTCGGGACGGCCAGCGCGGTGGCGACGACGGCGACGGTGATCACCACTATCGCGACCAGCGGCGCGGGCACGGCCTTGGTGAACCGCGGCATCACGACCATGATCACGATGCCCACCGCGACCAGCGGGTACACGAGCCACGGGACGCCGACGAGGTTCGGGATCTGCGCGGAGAAGATGAGGATCGCCAGCGCGTTGACGAACCCGACCATCACGCTGCGCGGCACGAAGCGCATGAGCTTCGCGACGCCGAGGAGGCCGAGCACGATCTGGAACAGGCCGCCGAGGATGACCGTGGCGATGAGGTAGTCGAGGCCGTGGTCGCGCACGAGCGGCGCGACGACGAGCGCGACGGCGCCGGTGGCCGCGGTGATCATCGCGGGCCGGCCGCCGAGGAACGCGATGGCGACGGCCATCACGAACGACGAGAACAGGCCGACGCGCGGATCCACTCCCGCGATGATCGAGAACGAGATGGCCTCGGGGATGAGCGCGAGCGCGACGACGAGGCCGGCGAGCACCTCGCGGCTGAGGAGGCGCGGGTTCCTCAGCGCCTCGAGGACGGTCGGGCTGCCGTGGCGCACCGCGGGCGTGCGGAAGGCGGGGGCGGGGGCTGCGGGCATGACGACTCCGGGGCGGTGGCGGGTGCAGGGGGCGGGAGGGCGCCGGCGGCCCGGAGGCGGACGCGGTGGCGTCCCGGTGCGGCAGGCGGGGGCGGTGCCGACGATCGGTCGGGCCGCGTCCCTATCGTAACGTGAGGGTAGGGTCCGCCGCCGCGATCGGCCGCGATCGCTCGGCGACCGGTCCGCGCCGGTCAGTGCCCGGCGCCGAGGTTCCCGGCAAGCCGCGCGTGCATGGCGGTGGACGCCGCGTTCATCCCGACGATCTCCGCCTCCTTGCCGTGCTGGTGGTACTTCGTGGTGATCGCGTCGAGCGCCGCGACGGTGGAGGCGTCCCAGACGTGGGATCCGCTCATGTCGATGAGCACGCGCTCCGGGTCGCCCGCGTAGTCGAACTGGGTGGTGAGGTCGTTGCTCGAGGCGAAGAACAGCTCCCCGACGACCTCGTAGTGCACGGTCTCGTGTCCGGTGGAGTCGACGCTGATGCGCCGGTCGACCGTGGCGAAGTGCGCCACCCGGCGGGCGAACACGATCATCGCGACGACCACGCCCGCGACCACGCCGATGGCGAGGTTGTGGGTGGCCACGACGATCACGACGGTGAGCACCATGACCGCGGTCTCGCCGAGCGGCATGCGCTTCAGCGTCGACGGTCGGATGCTGTGCCAGTCGAAGGTGCCGACGGACACGATCACCATCACGGCCACGAGCGCCGCCATCGGGATGATCGCGACGACGTCGCCGAGCCCGACCACGAGCACGAGCACGAAGATCCCGGCGAGGAAGGTCGAGATGCGGGTGCGGGCACCCGAGGCCTTCACGTTGATGAGGGTCTGGCCGATCATCGCGCAGCCGCCCATCCCGCCGAAGAACCCGGAGAGCACGTTCGCGGCGCCCTGGCCCCAGGCCTCGCGGGTCTTGTGGCTGGGGGAGTCGGTGATGTCGTCGACGAGCTTCGCGGTCATCAGCGATTCGAGGATCCCGACCACGGCCATCGCGGCCGCGTACGGCGCGATGATCCGGAGGGTCTCGAACGTGAGCGGCACGTCGGGCAGGAACAGCGACGGCAGGCTGCGGGGGAGCTCGCCCTCGTCGCCGACGCGCGGCACGCCGATGCCCATCACGACCACGGCGGCGGTCAGCAGCACGATCGCGACCAGCGGCGCCGGGACGGCCTTCGTCAGCCGCGGCAGGAACACGATGATCGCGAGCCCCACCGCGACCAGCGGGTACACCGCCCACGGCACGCCGATGAGCTGCGGCAGCTGCGACGTGAAGATGAGGATGGCGAGCGCGTTCACGAAGCCGACCATCACCGAGCGCGGGATGAAGCGCATGAGCCTCGCGACGCCGATCACCGCGAAGAGCACCTGGAAGACGCCGCCGAGGATGACGGTGGCGATGAGGTAGTCGAGCCCGTGCTCGCGGGCGACCGGCGCGATGACGAGCGCGATGGCGCCCGTGGCGGCGGTGATCATGGCGGGGCGCCCGCCGAGGAACGCGATGGAGACGGCCATCACGAACGAGGAGAAGAGGCCGACGCGCGGATCCACGCCCGCGATGATCGAGAACGAGATGGCCTCGGGGATGAGCGCGAGCGCGACGACGAGGCCCGCGAGCACCTCGCGGCTGAGCATGCGCGGGTCCTTCAGCGCCTGGAGGACGGTCGGGCCGGACGGCGGTCGGTGGCGGACCGGTGCGGTGGTGCGGGTCGGGGTGCGGGTGGGCATGGTGGTGCTCCGTTCTGTCGCGGGCGTCGCGCCCGCTCTGGTGAGGATCGGGGCGCGTCGTCGCGCGGTGCTGCGGCTGCCGCGCGGGGCGTCAGCGGGAGCGGAGGGGATCGGAGGGGATCGGAGCGGGGCTCCGGAACCCTACCCTAACGTGAGGGTAGAGTTGGTGTCACGTCGGATCGGGACCGGGCTCGACGCGACGGCCGCGCCGCCCCCGCACGGGCACCCGGTCGGGGCGGCGCGGTACAGTGCTGTCGACGGGCTCGGCACGATCGGCCCGGGGACGCGCTCGTCGCGGCGCATCGCGCACCGACCCGCACGACCGCGAGACGGGCCCTGGGCCTCGATCGATCCCGTCCCACCGCGCCCGCTCCGGCACCACCGCCGGTCCGCGTGCGGCGCATGCGCTCGTCGTCCGCGATCCGGTGCGGCACCACCCCGCACGACCAGATGGACGCCCGGCATCGCCGCTGAGTCCAGCATCATCCGCGTGGCGCGCATCGCGCGTCCGCCCCCTGACATCACCTGCACGACACACCAGCACGACACCACCAGAAAGGCACCATGCCTCCCACCACCGCGCACTCCCTCGACCTCGCCAAGCCCGGGCGCCTGCCCCGCGGCGGCATGCGGATCACCCCGCTCGGCGGCCTCGGCGACGTCGGCCGCAACATGACGATCTTCGAGCAGGACGGCGAGCTGCTCGTCGTCGACTGCGGCGTGCTCTTCCCCGAGGAGACGCAGCCCGGCATCGACGTGATCCTCCCCGACTTCAGCGCCCTCCGCGGCCGTCTCGACAAGATCAAGGGCATCGTCCTCACGCACGGCCACGAGGACCACATCGGCGGCGTCCCGTACCTCCTCAAGGAGCGCCCGGACATCCCGATCATCGGCTCCCGCCTCACGCTCGCGTTCATCACCGCGAAGCTCGAGGAGCACAAGATCAAGCCCGTCACGCGCGAGGTGAAGGAGGGCGACCGCATCGACGCCGGCGTCTTCAACCTCGAGTTCATCGCCGTGAACCACTCCATCCCGGACGGCCTCGCCGTCGCGATCCGCACGCAGGCCGGCCTGATCCTGCACACGGGCGACTTCAAGATGGACCAGTTCCCGCTCGACCGCCGCCTCACCGACCTGGGTGCGTTCGCGCGCCTCGGCGAGGAGGGCGTCGACCTGTTCCTCACCGACTCCACCAACGCGGAGGTCCCCGGCTTCACGACCGCCGAGCAGGACATCGCGCCGGCCATCGAGCAGGTGTTCCGCAAGGCGCCCAAGCGCATCGTCGTCTCCAGCTTCGCGAGCCACGTGCACCGCATCCAGCAGGTGCTCGACGCCGCCGACACGCACGGCCGCAAGGTCGCGTTCGTGGGCCGCTCGATGGTGCGCAACATGAAGATCGCCGCCGACCTCGGCTACCTCAAGGTGCCGAAGGGGCTCATCGTCGACCTCAAGCAGCTCGAGAAGATGCCCGACGCGAAGGTCGTGCTCGTCTGCACCGGCTCGCAGGGCGAGCCGATGGCCGCGCTCAGCCGCATGGCGCGCCGCGAGCACATCATCGAGGTGGGCGAGGGCGACACGATCCTCCTGGCCAGCTCGCTCATCCCCGGCAACGAGAACGCCATCTACGGCGTGATCAACGGCCTCATCCGCTGGGGCGCCGACGTCGTGCACAAGGGCAACGCCAAGGTCCACGTCTCCGGCCACGCCAGCGCCGGCGAGCTCGTCTACTGCTACAACCTCGTGAAGCCGAAGGGCGTCCTGCCCGTGCACGGCGAGTGGCGCCACCTCGTCGCCAACGCCGCGCTCGCGGTGAAGACGGGCGTGCCCGAGAGCAACGTCCACATCATCGAGGACGGCGTGAGCGTCGACCTCGTCAAGGGCCGCGCCACCGTCTCCGGCCGGATCCCCGCGCCCTACGTCTTCGTCGATGGCGCCACCATCGGCGTCGCCACGGAGAAGGCCCTCGAGGACCGCCGCACGCTCGCCGAGGAGGGGCACATCACCGTGCTCGGGATCTTCGACGAGCCGAGCCAGAAGCTCCTCGACCCGGCCGAGTTCCTCACGCGCGGCTTCGTCGCGCACGACGGCTGGAAGAAGGAGGCGGAGGCCGCGGTCACCAAGGCCCTCCAGGCGGCCGCCGGTCGCCGCCGCCTCGACGGCCCCGCCGCCGAGCGTGCGATGAGCGAGGGCCTGTCCCGCTGGCTGCAGCGCCAGCACCGTCGCCAGCCGGTCATCACGGCCGTGGTGGTCGACGCCGACTAGCTCCACCCGCACCACCGGATCCTCCGGGATCCGTCCCTCCGGCCGGCGGAGCGCTCAGGCGCCCGCCGGCCGCGGCATGCCCGCCGGGCGCCACATCGCCGCCGGGCGTGCGTGCGCGACCGCCGGCAGAGCCCCCAGCTCGAGGAACGCGCTGCGCCGGTAGAGCGCGCGGTTCCGCTCGGTCGACGACTCCAGGTAGGCGGCGCCGCCCGCCGCGTCCACGCGGGCGAGGCCGTGCCGGAGGAGCGCGGATCCGACGCCGAGGCCCCGCGCCGCCGCCCCCACGCCGACCTCGGCGAGGTACCAGTGCGGCAGGCCCGGGCGCGCGCGGCGGAGCGCGCGGAGGTGGCCGACGGCCCGCAGCGCGCCGCGGACGCCGAGCGCGCGGAGGAACGCGGGCGCCTGCGCGAGCAGCCGCCCGGTCGGCACGCCGCCGGGTCGCTCCCACACGGCGGCGCCGAGGATCCGGCCGCGGGCGTCGACCGCCACGTCGACCGTGCCCGCCGCGAGCGGGCCGCTGCGCATCATGGCGGCGAACAGGAGCGCCCGGCGCTCCGAGCGGCGCGCGCCCGCGGGCACGAAGCCGGCGAGGACCGGGTCGTCGGCGAACGCCTCGGCGAGCACGCGCGCGGCGTCGTCGAGGTCGGCGGGGCGGGCGGTGCGGATGTCGGGGGACGCGGGGTCGCGGGGTGCCGTGGTGCTCATGCTCCGACGGTAGGCGACGGATTCGGCCAGTTGGCCCAATTGAATCCGGTTGGTAGCTTTCTCCCATGAAGGCCGCCTCCGAGAGCACCCGCGCGTACGGATCCCGGGACGCCCGGCGGGCCGAGCTGCTCGACGCCGCGGTGCGCGTGATGGCCGTGACCGGGGTCGCCGGCGCGAGCACGCGGGCGATCACCGCGGAGGCCGGCCTCGCGCACGGCGCCTTCCACTACTGCTTCGGCGTGAAGGAGGAGCTGCTCGGCGCGCTGCTGCGGCAGGAGGTCGAGGCGGTCGTGGCGCAGCTGGCGTCCGCCGAGGATCCGGTCGGCCTGCCGCTCGAGGACGCCGTCGCCGCCGTGCTCCGCGCCGAGCTCGACCGCGTGCGGCGGGAGCCCGACCGGCAGCGCGTGCTCGTCGACCTCGCGGCGACCGTGCAGCGCATCCCGGCGCTCGCCGACCTGCCGCGCTGGGAGCACGGGCGGTACGTCGAGGAGACTCGGCGGCGGTTCGCGGCGGTGGGGATCGACGGCGACCGGGCGGAGCGCTGCGCCGCCCTGGCGGTCGCGGGCGTCACGGGGATCGTGGGCGCGTGGCTCGCGGCGCGGGACGCGGGCGCGGATGCGGCGGCCGAGCGCGCCGTCGCCGACCTCGCCCGGGCGCTCGCGCTGCTCGCGGGGGACGGCGGGCGCTGATCCGGCGAGCCGTGGGAGCTGGCGTTGCCGCCGCGGGCGCTGATCCGGCGGATCAGCCGAGCGCGCCCAGCGCCTCCGCCGCGGCCTTCGCGGCGCCCGAGATCAGGGCGTCGTCGGCGACCGCGTCCTGCTGCTGCTTCGACGAGTGCACCGCGATGACGATGGGCGCGGCGTCCGGCCGCCAGATCACCGCGACGTCGCCGCGGCTCGCGTAGGCGCCGCTGCCCGACTTGTCGCCGACCGTCCAGTCCGTCGGCAGCTCGGCGCGCACGAGCGTGGCGCCCGTCTGCGTCGCCGTCAGCCAGCCGGTGAAGAGGGCGCGCTCGTCGTCGTCGAGCGGATCCGCGAGGGCACCCGGACCGCCGAGCGCGTAGGCGCGCATCAGCGCGGCGGCCGTGCGCGGGGTGGTCGTGTCGCGGTCGTCGCCGGGGATCGCCTCGTTGAGCGTCGGCTCGGTGCGGGAGACGACGGTGGTGTCGTCGCCGAGGGCCGTGAGCGCCGCATCCAGCTCGGCCGGGCCGCCGAGCGCCTCGAGCAGGAGGTTCGCGGCCGTGTTGTCGCTGCGCGTCATGGCCGCCTCCGCCAGCTCGCGGAGGGTCATCGTGCCGCCGACGCGCGTCTCGGTGACGGGCGCGTAGGACAGGATGTCGGCCGCCTCGATCGGCACGGCGCGCTCCATGCCGACGATGCCGACGCGGTCGAGCAGCGCGGCCGCGAGCGGGGCCTTGATGGTGGAGGCGTACGCGAACCGCTCGTCCGCGCGCCAGGAGACCTCGGCGCCCGTGCCGGTGTCGACCGCGTGCACGCCGAGGCGCGCGCCGAAGCGCTCCTCGAGGGCGGTGAAGGCGGCGTCGGCGGCGGCCTGGTCGACCGCGGGGGCGGCGGATGCGGTGGGTGCGGTGGTCGCGGGCGGGGCCGCGGTCGGGGCTTCAGCGGGGGTGGCGGCGCATCCGGCGAGGAGGGCGGCGGCGAGCGTCGCGGTGACGGTCGCGGTGAGCGCGAGGTGGGTGGCAGGTCGGGCGGGGTGGATCACGGCGAGCTCCTCGGGAGGCGTCGGGCGGGAGGCGGTGCGGCGCGGGGCCGCGGTTCCAGCCTCTCGTGCGGGGACGCGCGCGTCGTGCCCCGGCCGGTGCAGGCGCGTCCCCCGCGCGGACCACCCGCGGCACACCGCCCGATTCAGCGGATGTGGAAATGCGTTCCCTAGGCTTCGCGGGGTCCCCGACGCGGGAGCCCGACGCCCGACCCGACGATCCACCGACGCCCGACCCCCCGACAGAACGAGAGGCCGCATGAGCGCCATCACCGCAGTGACCCCCGGCGAGATCCATCCGAGCGAGGGGTACGACGGCTTCGTCGGCTGGGTCCTCTCCCTCATCGAGACGCTCGGGGAGGTGGGCGTGGGCCTCGCCGTGCTCATCGAGACGTTCGTGCCGCCGATCCCGTCGGAGGCGATCCTCCCCGTCGCCGGCTTCCTCGCCTACGAGGGCCGCATGAGCGCGTGGGGCGCCTGGGCCGCCGCCACCATCGGAGCGCTCGTGGGCGCGCTCATCTGGTACGCGATCGGCGCCGCGCTCGGCCGCGACCGCACCCGCCGCCTCGTCGGCCGGATCCCGCTGCTCGACCACGCCGACTTCGACAAGGCCGAGGCCTTCTTCGCGCGCTGGGGCGGCACGGCCGTGCTCCTCGGCCGCTGCGTGCCGCTCGTGCGCTCGTTCATCTCCATCCCGGCGGGCATCGAGCGCATGCCGCTCGTGCGCTTCTCGCTCTACACGGTCGCGGGATCCGGCGCCTGGAACGCCATCTGGGTGGGGCTCGGCTTCGCGTTCGGCCCGGCGATCCGCCCGGTGCTGGAGGAGTGGAGCGGCCTGATCTCGTACGCGGCCGTCGGCGTCATCGCGCTGCTGGTCGTGTGGTTCGTGGTGTCGCGGCTGATCCGGCGGGTGCGGGCGGCCTGAGGCGCGAGCTCAGCAAAGGTTCCGCGCTTCAACTTTTATCAAGTGTCGCATTCGTCCCGCGAATGACACTTTAACGACGACGCGGATATCGAGAAGTCTCGTAAAAAGGATCACCCATGGCAAGTTGAGCCAAGCGAGCGAACTTGAACTCGGTTTGTGGCATTCCCTTTGGGAAGGGTAGCTCGAGGGAGTGCTGGCAGTAATGCAACCCAGCCTTCAGAATAGACGAGACCTTGGAGGGTGCCGAGGGCTGCGGGTATTGATGCCCGAGCTGGTCAACTCGTCGCTCGGCGGCCCTAAGGGCCGCGTTGAATGCAGGTCCTTGAACCGACAACTCGCGGCTAAATACGGTCGCCGCGGCAAGAGCGTCGATCAGTTGTGTCTCTTGGTCAAGTTCGGATGCTCGCCGCAGTGCAATTAATATGCAAGACAAACCCCTTTCTGCCTTACCGAGGTCAAGGGCCCCAAGCGCACTACCGTCTTGCAAAGAAATGCCGGCCAGCACGGCATTTGCCTTAAAGTTGCCCAATAGCCCTTCAACCACTCCCCACTCAGCGAAATAGCCACGTACTTGATTTTCATTGAGAGTGCTGTATGCCAGTGGAAGGGCATCGCGATTCAGCTTAGCGGCCGCAGGTGCGTTTCCGCCGGCGCGTAGCACGGCGCTCTTGGAGGTGTGGTAGGAGAGGCGATCGGGTTGGACCTCTAAGGCTGTATCTGCTGCAACGATCGCAAGCCTAGGGATATCTTGCATGCGCGTAGACATATAAACTAACTGCGGAAGCCGAATTGAATATGCTCCCCGTGCCAATCGAGTAGCCGCTGTGCGGACGAGGCGCGCAACGGCCGCACTCAGGTCGTATCTCATTTCCAGCACAAGGTCAATAATTACGGCAGCAATCAACTCATGGCGAATAACAACATGATCTGATGCATAAGTAATAGCTGCTTCCTCGCCTAAAGGAATTAAGACATGTGCCTCAACTTCGACCAAGCTCATGTCGAGAGCGTCGGCTAGGACTGTCGCATTGAGGGCGTATATACCGTAGGCGTGCGGGATGGCGATAATGACAAGCGCGTCAAGTAGGGTGTGGGGTCGCGTTCGTGGAATTGTTCTTGTTTCAAGACGCTCTAGAAGATTTCTCACGTGATCTCGCAGCCCGCGCCGGTCGTATCGGGTTGTGAGCAAGGCGCCCAGTAACGTGCCGGGGCCGCTAATTCGAGTATCTTGGGAGAAATCGAGAAGGGCCTGAACGCGAGCATGTGTGCCTTGGATGCGTGCAAGGTCACCGAGGGCGTCCGCGCCGATTGTTTCCCAAGAAATCACGAGTGCCTCGGCTTCAGTCGAGCTGATGCCGTGCAAATTGTGTGACTCTGTGCGAACAAATTTATTCCAAGTGAAGCCCGACCCTCCTGAGGAAGCCCATTCAATATCGCCACTCACGGCTAAAATGTGAAGGCCGGGCAACCCAGTTGCGTGTACACGCCGTGCTAGGTCCTCCAGCTGAACGACGTGCTTGTGCGCTTCGTCGATAACTAGAAGGTAGTTTGACTTCTTCGACAATGCTAAAACTGCTTCGACGGAGCCAAAATTATCGTTTTGAAGATGGAAAACGCGAAATGAGGATTTCCCTGAGATGGCTATGCGCGCTGCGACTTGCATTGCAACGGTAGTTTTACCTTCTCCGCTCGGACCAGTAATTATTGTGAAGGAGGAGGCAAGGGTTCCGCTCGAGGTGACTATGCTGCTACTGATGTCTTCGCTCAATTGTCGAGTTGGAATAAGGGGATTTACGGTGTCATGCCAACTGGGTAGGCGTCCATCATAGAACGTAAGAGCTGAAGCTGATGATGCATTGTCAGCCGCTTCTGCCAGCGTATCCGCAGTGATTGTGGTCCATCCGATAAGGCTCGTCCCCACGGCCGGTGGGCGAGAGTCGGTGGAGTAGTCTAAAAGAGGAGCAATTCTCGCCTCTAATTGAGGAAGGAACTCATTTGCGTCGATTCCCGCGTAAAAACGTATAGCTGTGGGAGCTGCACTAAAGTTACCCACCGACTTGGTAAAATCGGGGCTTGTAGTTAGTTCCTCTGCGTTCCTGAAAAGGCACCAGAGGACGTCAAGCTCCGACGTTCTATGTTCACTTATTGCATCTAGTAGGCTCTGAGTGACGATATCATCCCACCCACCGTATCCCAATACTACGAGGGTGTGGTTGTCCAGTATCAGTCGAAGAGATGCGGAGAGAGATGGTCGACTTTGCATCAACTCATCTGAGGTGTTCAGAACTTGCGAGTCGCGCCAGAATCCGTGTAAGTGAACGACGTTTGTGCCAATTTGAACTTTCAGATTCGATACGAAGGCACTGTCGTCGGTGTGGACATGCGATGTTGCAGTCCCGCCTGCTTTCCGTACGGCGATCTCCGTCAACGGATCAAAATTTGTCGTAAGTACGGGTCCCCTTAGGCGACGGGGTAAGCCGGCAAGAATGCGACCAAGGGACGCCTGTCCGGCGGGGAGCGTCCAGCTGTCAATTCGAGATTCGTACTCGTCCGCTTTGCGCAGCATGGTTGTCATATCACTGTCGCGCTCTGAAAACGCGCTTAACGTGGCAACTTTGAGTATGCGCTCGCTAAAATCCGCTCGTCTTCTGAGTCCAGCAAAGGTGAAGGCTTGTCGATACTGTTCTCCAGGTTCGTCGTGCGCTGCGAGAAGTGCATCGAGTTCTTCTCGCTCGTCCGCAGGAAAGCCGTTGCGTATCAGTTCCAGTGTCTTTTTCACACCCGGCACTTGCGGCACACTTAACCCTGAGCCGGTTAGGAAAGCCAAAGGGCGGGGAGCTTCTGCTTCCATCTCCGCTCGGAGGCGGGCAATAAGATCGGCTTGATTTCCGAATGTAACCATAGATCCACTCCGTGTAATCTGCTGGCGTACATCGCCGAAGATGCCTTGAACATATACGGCTAGGTCAGTGGGCAGTAGTCCACCAATGGGGGGTAACAGGGCGGGGCAGGGCGTGATGCCGTGGCTGCGACTATGGAGTCTCGGGGCCGTTGACGAGCTAGCCGGTCACAACGAGCGCCGCGTCGCAATCGTCGTTGTGTGATGCCTGACGCGCGCCCGGGGCCGGACGGCGGCACGAACCGATCACCGCCGGTCCCCTCTGCCAGGCTGGAACCCATGCAGACCCCCGGCGACCCCGCCGCCCTCCCCGACGACGTCCGCCTCGCCACCCCCGGATCCGCGGACGCCGCGACGGGGGAGCCACACCCGGAAGAGATCCTCGTCCTCCGCGCCATCAAGCTCGGCGACATCCTCGTGGCCGTCCCCGCGCTCCGCGCCATCCGCCGCGCGCACCCCGACGCCCGCATCTCGCTCGCGACCACGGGCTGGCTCGCGCCCGTCGTTAAGCTCCTCGGAATGGTCGACGAGCACCTCCCGCAGCAGGGCTTCGACCACCCCATCGCGCGCGAACCCGGCACGGTCGACCTCGCGATCAACCTGCACGGCGCCGGCATCGAGAGCCGCACCCTCCTCCACGAGCTGCGGGCGCACCGCACCCTCGGCCACGCCGCCCCCGAATTGGGCGCCATGCCCGCCGCCGACGGCCCCGCCTGGGAGGACCACGTCCTCGAGCGGTACCGCTGGGCCCGGCTCGTCTCCTGGCACGGCATGCCCGCGGATCCGGACGACGTCGGCATCCTCGTCCCCGTCGAGCCGCCCGTCGCCGAGCACGCCGTGGTGATCCATGTGGGCGCCGCCTACGGATCCCGCCAGTGGCCCGTCGACCGCTTCGCCGAGGTCGCCCGCGCGCTCGCCGACGAGGGCCGCAGGGTCGTCTTCACCGGAAGCGACAAGGAGCGCGAGCGCGCCCTCGAGGTCGCCGCCCTCGCCGGCATGCCCACGGAGACCGTGCTCGCGGGCGAGCTCGCCCTCGACGCGTTCGCCGGGATCATCGCCGCCGCCGACCTCGTGATCTCCGCCGACACCGGCGCCGCCCACCTCGCGACCGCCTACGGCATCCCCTCGGTCGTGATCTTCGGCCCGGCCCCGCCCGAGGAGTGGGGCCCTCCCGCGTCCGGCCCGCACATCGTGCTGACCGACGCGTCGCAGCGCCTCGGCGACACGTTCTCCGCGATCCCGGATCCGGCGCTCCTCGCGATCACGCCGGCCCACGTCCTCGAGGCGGCCCGCTCCCTCGACGGCCACCGCGTGATCCGCCCCCTCACGGGCGAGCCGCGCGACTGATCCGGCGCGAAGTGGGGGTCTCCTCAGCGGGCGCAGAGCAATAGCGTCCGAACGTGACCGACAAGCTCCCGCCCTCGCCCCGTCTCGATGGTCCCTCCAAGGGCAAGAAGCCCATGGGCTGTGCTGCTGTCGCCGCCCTGGGTTGTGGTGGCGTCGTGGTGATCGTCATAGCGGTCATGTCCATCGCAGCCCTGACGAGCACCCGTGACGATGCTCCGCCTGCTGAGGGCGCAGGGGATGACAAGTACACGCAGACATGGACCTCGTCCTACTCCGAGACCTCGTGCCGGGAATGGAATGAGGAGATGACGACGCCGCAGAAATTCGCGGCCTCCGCCGACATCCTCACGTCGGCTCGCAACAAGATCGACGGCGGAACCGGGCTCCCTTCCGACTCGCTCATCACGGAGTTCTCGGCCGGGATCACGAATGTCTGCATCATCCCGACCATGACGCTCACGGACGCCACGTATGGCTTGTACACGACGGAGCCGCGCTTTCATCCTTGACCGCGAGGGCTGGGCTGGCTTCCGTGACTGCCACTCCGGCGGAGGCCGACGAGACGTCAGCTGTAGTCCGCGAACACCGTCTTCGCCGCCCCGTCGAGCCGCACCGTGCCGCCGTGGGGCAGGATCCACTGCGGCCGCGTGTGGCCGAACGGCACACCCACGCACACCACGGCGCGCGGGTTGTAGCGGGCGACCTGCTCGATGACGGTGTCGCGCTGCTCGGCGCGCAGCCGCGCGCGCTCCTCGGCCGACGGGACGGGCGCGCCCATGACGATGGTCGGGGGTCGGGCGACGAGCACGCCCGCGACGACGTCGAGGATCCCCCGCTCGCCGAGCCCGCGCACCCACCGGCGCACGCTGTCGGCCGACGGCACCTCCTCGCTCGTCTCGAGCAGCAGGATCCCGCCCTCGAGCTTCGCGACCTCCGGCATGCGCCCGGCCATCGCGATCTGGTCGATCACCTCGAGGCAGCCGCCCCACGTCGGCCCCTTCACGGTCTTCGCGGGCCCGGCCCACTTCCACGGCTCGGTCGCGTGGCGCTCGCCGTGCTCGGTGAGCGCGCGAGGATCCGTCCAGTCGACCCCGAAGTCCTCCGACTCCCCGGGCTCGGTGATCTCGAGCGTGCCGCCCTCGATCAGCGCGGCCCGCAGCGACCGCAGGTGCACGTCGTCGATGCCGGGGCCGGCGCCGAGGTGCACCTGGGTGGATCCGCCGTAGAAGCTCGGGATGCCGAGCCCCGCGAGCAGGTTGTGCAGGTTCGTGTTGTCGCTGTAGCCGAGGAACGGCTTGGGGTTCCGGGCGAGCTCCTCGATGTCGACGTGCGGCACCACGGTGACCTGGTCGTCCCCGCCGATGGTCGAGACGATGGCGCGGATGGAGTCGTCGGCGAACGCGGCCGTGATGTCGGCGGCGCGGTCGCGGGCGCTCGCGCCGAGCCGCCGGGTGGTCGGGTACTCGACGGGGATCAGCCCGGTCGCCTCCTGCAGCCGCCGCATCGCCTGCTCGTGCACCTCGGGCGCGATCCCCGGCGCCGCGAACGCGGGGCTCAGCACCGCCACCCGGTCTCCCGCCTTCGCCTTGGGCACGGACTTGCGGAACCGGGAGGAGGTGGAGGGGATCATGCGGGCCATGCTCGCAGAGGTAGCCGGGAGCGCGCGGACTCCGCCCGGCTCCGCCCTTCCCTCCTGTGCCGATCCTCGGTATCCATGCTCCATGGCACAGGACACGTCGATCAGCCGGGACGCGCGCCCGACCGGACCCCCCTCCCGTCAGATGGCATGCGGGCGCGACCGTTCCGCGAGCGAGGCGCTGCGCGTAGCGCTGATCGAGGGAGAAGCGAGCGGCGAAGCAGCACCATTCGACGTGGACGCGTTCATCGCGGACAGGCGCGCCTGACGCCGTACCTGCTCACGGGGGAACGTCAGAGGGTGACCAGCTCCTCATCGTCATCCTCGGTGACGAGCACGAGGAAGTCGACGACGAGCTGGGCGACGACACCGTCGGCGTCGACGCCCCAGAGCACCGGGCAGCTGCCGTCCCCGTGGCCGGATTCCGCGGCGATGCCGACCTCGTCGGCGCCGAGCGGCACGTCCATGACGGCGGGACGCGGCGCGCGCTGGAACTCGTCGAACACCGCTGCCTTGGCGCGAGGAGTCATCTGCGCGTACGCGGGGTAGTCGACGATGCAGACGCAGCCCGCGTCCACCCCGATCACGTTCCCCTGATCCGGCCGGGTCGCCGGGTGCCACGTGACCGGGACCCGATCGGTGAAGCGCACGCGGAGGGCCGCGTTGAGTCCGAACCCGGTCACCCGATCCACGGGGTAGGAGCCCGGCGGCACGGTGCGAGCGAGGGGCTTCGCCCAGTCGTTGTCGTACCCGAAGTCGATCACGGCGAGCGCACCGGAGCGGGTGACCAGCGTGCCGACCTCGACCACCCGCGCCTCGGTGGTCTCCTCTTCTTCCGGCATCGTCACCTCGCGATCCGTGAAGTTGCGGTTCTCGTCGAGCCGGGCCTGATCGGCGGGCATCGGATCCCACGGAGCATCGGCCGCCGTGCGGGCGAGCGCTTCCTCGACCGCGGCGGGCGACGCGGACGGCTGGGTCGGGTCGCCGAAGTGCTGCGCGATCGACCGGATCCGCCACCGTGCCCCGTCGCGGACCAGCGTGAACTCGTGGAACATCTCGATCCCGGCCTTGAAGCACTCGGTCAGGACGTAGGCCGTCTCGCCGACCACCTCGCTGCGCACGATGCGCTCGGCGGCGACGCCGTACTCCGGCGGCCGAGAGAACGAGCTGAAGCTCTCGGTGGTGTCGGCCGTGAAGTGCTCCTCGAGCACGACTTCCATGAGGGCGAGCCATGTCCCGAAGGCATCACGGCTCCCGCTCCCCGGTACCTCCGCCTCGAAGCCCGAGGCGCGCTTCTGCCACTGCGCGTCGTAGTCCGACAGGAAGCGCTGGACGCGCTTCTCCGCAGCCTTCTTCAGGAGGAATCTCATCATGGGAGCGAGGCTAACGAGGGTGAGGGATCCGCCGCGGGTCTGCTCACCGGGGTGCATGGTCCGGGCTGAACCCGTGCCCTACGGCCCAGTCGACCGGCTGGATGCGGCCCTGCACCACGCTCCATTCGCCAGGACGTATTCACGGTCCTCGTCGTACCCGCTGATGACGTCGGGGAGCTGGAGCACCTCCTCCATGTGGACCGCGATCAGCTGGAAGGCCGCCGTCTGGGGATCCGCATTCGGCCACAGCCCTCGCGCGCTGCGAGCCATGGACGTGACGGCCCCGCGGACCTCGTCGTCGGCCGCGACGAAGGAGATCCGTCTTCCGCACGACGGCCCTCCCCGTGCGGTCAACGTGTCTCCGTCGATCGAGGCATCGCGGAAGGCGGGCTCCCGCTCGCGCACGTGCGCGAACAGCGCATCGCGCATCTCGTTCGTCATCGGTCGGGCTCCTCTGCTTCGAGCTGCGGAAGGCGGTGATGATCCTGTCGCCGGCAGCGCGTGCGACTGAAGGAGACCCCTACGGCCCACCCAGCCAATGGTCGATCCGGTGATGATCCGGGCTGAACCCGTGCCCCACGCCCCAGATGACCGCCTGGGTGCGGCTCTGCACCTGGATCTTCCGGTAGATCGAGCGGATGTAGCTCTTCACCGTGTTGGGGGAGAGGTACGTGAGCGCCGCGACCTCCTGGTTGCTCTTGCCCTGCGTGATGAGCGCGAGTATCTCCGACTCGCGGTCCGTGATGCCCTCGCGCTTGCCCGGCCAGTCGAGCGACGGCGCGCTCGCGGCCCGCAGCGGTGCGTCGTTGAAGAGCTCCTCGCCCGCGTGGATCCGCTCGAGCGCCTCCACGAGCTCCCGGGCCGGCAGCGCCTTCGAGAGGTAGCCCTGCACGCCCTGTCGGCGGGCGTCGGCGATCAGCTCGGGCTGGAAGTTCCAGGTGTAGACGACCACGCGGCGGGCCCGCGGGTTCCGCACCAGCTCCGCGATCTCGTGGTGGTCGGACTCCGGTTGCGCGAACGAGTCGTAGAGCACGATGTCGATCTCGTCGGAGAGGGCCGCGTTCGCGTCGATCTCGGCGACGAGAACGCGGTCGCGGTAGTCGTCGAACATGTGGGCGAGGCCCTTCAGCACCACGTCGTAGTCGTCGACGAGCGCGATCGTGACGGGGCGGGTGCGGGTGGCGGGCATGGATCCACCATCCCACCCCCAGGGGTGTGCTGCCACACCCCGCAGGGTGGTTGGTTGGAGTCATCGCCCCGAACGGGCACCACCGCGCGTCTTCCTGACGTGCTCGCACAGAAGAGAGATCACCATGCTCGGACTCATCATCAGCCTCATCGTCATCGGCCTCATCGCCGGATTCATCGCCCGCGCGGTCGTCCCCGGACGCCAGAGCATGTCGATCCTGATGACCATCGTGCTCGGCATCGTCGGCTCGTTCGTCGGCGGATTCCTCGCGTTCCTGCTGTTCCAGCGCGACGCCATGGACGGCTTCTTCCAGCCCGCCGGCATCATCGGCTCGATCATCGGCGCCATCATCGTGCTCTTCATCTACGTGAAGGTCGGCGGCCGCAAGTCCGTGCGCCGCTGAACACGGCCGGGCGAGCCCTGGACGCGCTGGCGCGCCCCGGACGACCGCCGGTAGCGGGAGCAGTGGAGGGGCGGGTCGCCGAGGAGGTGGCCCGCCCCTCCGGCGTGCGCGGGGCAGGCGGAGGCGGTCAGCGCGATGCGGCCCGTGCGTCGGCCGCATCCGTCGGCCCCAGCAGCGGCGCCCGCGGATCCACCAGCACCGAGCGCGCGGCCGCCCCGAACCTGCGCATCGCCTGCCGCCAGTACGCGCGCGGCGCGACCCCGCACGCACGCAGCGCCGCCCGGTGGTCGACCACGATCACCGTCGCGGCGCCCGCCGCGACGACCGTCCACGCGGCGCCGATCAGCGCGCGCACCGGAGCGGGCGTCTCTCGGAAGCCCGTGCGGAGGCGGTCGATCTGGAAGCGCACGTGGTCGCGCTCGTCGTCCGCGATGCGCCGGCCGAGGGCCCGGAGCGCGGGATCCGGCGCGTGGTCGGCGAGGGCGTGGAAGTAGCCCGTCGCGACCGTCTCGGCGATGAGGAACAGGGTGATCTCCGTCCGCAGCCCGATCAGGTGCCGCAGCCGGGTGAACGCCGCGTCCGTCCAGTGGGCGGGGAGCGCGGGCGCGGCGAGGTGGTCGAGCGCGCGGAGGAACAGGGCCGCGTGCTTCTGCTCCTCCTGCACGAGGAGCGCGAGCGCGTACGTGTAGGCGGGGTCGCCCGCGGCCGTCGCCATCCGCAGGAGGTGCATCCCGTCGCCGCTCTCGCCGAGCGCGAACCGCTGGAACGAGCGGACGAACGCGCGTCGGGTGCGGGCGTCCATCGTCGAGGGCGCGTCGTCGGCGATCAGCTCCTCGGGCGTGAGGTGCCGGTCGGCGTTGGCGTGGAAGTGGGCGATCCAGTCGGCGGCGGTGCCCATGCGGGCGGTCGCCGGGGCGGGAGGTGCGGGCATCGGTGTCTGGGTGATCGAGGTCATGGCCTCACGCTAGGAACGGCGGACCCGCGGCCTCGCCGGGCGTAGGGCGGATTCCGGGGGTCGCCGCGGCGCATGCTGCGGCGGCCAGGTGGTCCGCGCGGGGGACCCGGCTACGCCCTCCGCCCGACGGCTCCCCGGCGCAGATGATCCGCCCGCCCGACGGCCATCCGGTGACGCTTCGCCGGCTGGGCGTGATCGCCGTCGTCCGTGGCTCATGATGGGCATGCGCCACCGGCCGGACGATCCGTCCACGACCCGTCCGCGGATCCGGTCACGACGACGGCGCCCGGTCGGAGCGGCGACGCGGGCACCCGGTCCGCCGCCGGGCATCCCGACCCGGGCCGACCGCCGCTCGCCCGAGCGGAGCGCAGCACCCACGAGAGGAACCACCATGAGCATGGAAGGCGTCGCCTGGAGCTCGCTCTACAAGATCTCCAGCGCCCGCGACGACGCGCGCGGCATCTCGCGCGCGTCCGTGAAGCGGATCATGACCTTCGCCGTGCCGTACCGGGCGAAGCTGCTCGTCTTCATCGGGCTGTCCGTGGTGGGCGCGTTCCTCGCGGTCGCGACGCCGGTGCTCGCCGGCCAGGTGGTGGACGTCATCGTCGCCCGCGGCGAGGTGGGCACCATCATCCGGCTCGCCGTCGTCATCGCCCTGGTGGCCGTGGCCGACGCCGCCGTGTCGCTCGTGACGCGCTGGTTCTCGGCGCGGATCGGAGAGGGCGTGATCCTCGACCTCCGCACCGCCGTCTTCGACCACGTGCAGAAGATGCCCATCGCCTTCTTCACCCGCACGCGCACCGGCGCGCTCGTGAGCCGCCTCAACAACGACGTGATCGGCGCGCAGCAGGCCTTCAGCGGCACCCTCTCCGGCGTGGTCACGAACCTCGTGGCGCTGATCCTCACCCTCGCCGTCATGCTCAGCACGTCGTGGCTCGTGACCGTGCTCGCGGTGGTCATGCTGCCCCTGTTCCTGATCCCCGCGCGCCGCATGGGCGGTCGCCTCGCCGCGCTCCGCCGCGAGGCCGCTGACCACAACTCCGCCATGAGCACGCAGATGACGGAGCGGTTCTCGGCGCCCGGCGCCACCCTCGTGAAGCTGTTCGGCCGGCCCGACGAGGAGTCCGCCGAGTTCCGCGTGCGTGCGGCCCGGGTCCGCGACATCGGGGTGCGCACCGCGATGCTGCAGTTCGTCTTCGTCACCGCGCTGATGCTCGTCTCCGCACTCGCCCTCGCGCTCGTCTACGGGCTCGGCGGCTTCCTCGCGCTGTCCGACCAGCTCGACACGGGCGAGGTCGTCACGCTCGCGCTCCTCCTGACGCGCCTGTACGCGCCGCTCACCAGCCTCGCGAACGCGCGCGTCGAGATCATGAGCGCGGTGGTCAGCTTCGAGCGCGTCTTCGAGGTGCTGGATCTCGTCCCCCTCATCCAGGAGAAGCCCGACGCCGTACGCGTCCCCGCGGGCCCCGTGTCCGTCGAGTTCGACGACGTGCGCTTCGCCTACCCGTCCGCCGACAAGGTGTCGCTGGCCTCCCTCGAGGAGGTCGCCACGCTCGACACCCGCGGCGGCGAGGAGGTGCTGCACGGCGTCTCGTTCCGGATCGAGGCGGGGCAGACCGTCGCGCTCGTCGGCACGTCCGGGGCCGGGAAGTCCACGATCGCGCAGCTTCTGTCGCGCCTGTACGACGTCGACAGCGGCGCCGTGCGCCTCGCGGGGACGGACGTGCGCGACGTCACCTCCGCCTCCATGCGGCACACCCTCGGCATGGTGACGCAGGACGGCCACCTCTTCCACGAGACGATCCTGTCCAACCTGCGGCTGGCGCGGCCCGAGGCGACCGACGACGAGGTGTGGGACGCCGTGCGTCGCGCCCGGCTCGAGCCGCTCGTCCGGTCGCTGCCGGACCAGCTCGACACCATGGTGGGGGAGCGCGGCTACCGGCTCTCCGGCGGCGAGCGCCAGCGCATGACCATCGCCCGGCTCCTGCTGGCGCAGCCGCGCGTCGTCATCCTCGACGAGGCGACGGCCGCGCTCGACTCCACGTCGGAGGCCGCGGTGCAGGCCGCGCTCAGCGAGGCGCTCGAGGGGCGGACGGCCCTCGTCATCGCCCACCGCCTCTCCACGATCCGCAGCGCCGACATGATCCTCGTGGTCGAGGACGGCGCCATCGTCGAGCGCGGCACGCACGACGAGCTGCTCGCCGCGGGCGGCCGCTACGAGGAGCTGCACCGGACGCAGTTCGCGGTGCGCAAGGCGGTCGCGGCGGATGAGGCGGCGGATGCGGTGGCCGAGCCCGGGCGCTGAGCCGGGCGCCTCACGCGGACCCGGCCGGTCGCATCACCCGAACACCCGCCGCACCACCTCGAACTCCTGCTCCAGGCCGTCCCACTCGTCGGATCCGTCGGGCCGGCTCGACTCGTTCACCATCGCGAGGGCGCCCTGGAAGCCCGCGTCCTGGAGCACGCGGAGGGAGCGGGCGTAGTCGGCCTCGTCGAGGCGGCCGTCGTCGTGGCGGTGCGCCTTGGCATGGCAGGTGACCGCGTGCGGGGCGATGCGCGCGAGCTGCTCGTGCTTGTCGGGCATCGTCCAGTTGCCGAGGTCGATGAGGAGGCGGATGTCGCCCGCGTCGGCCAAGAGGGCGAGCACGGCGTCGGCGTCGGGCATCATCTCGCGCCAGTTCTCGACGACCACCTGGATGCCCGGGTGCGCGTCCGCGAGCCGCGACATGCGCCGCGCGCTCGACGCGAGCAGCTCCGGGGTGGGCGCGCTGCGGCCGGCGCCGACGCGGGCGTGGTGCGCGCCGAGGGTGAGGGCGTCGTCGAGCCGCTCGGAGATCCACCGCTCGTGCAGGTCGGCGTCGGTGGGGTGGGTGAGGTCGCCGTCGTCGACGAGGAACGCGTCGAGCACGATGGCCGACGACTCGAGCGACGACCGCAGCTCCTCCAGGTAGGAGGCGTCGCGCGTGGGCAGCTGGAAGTGGGCGAGCTGCACCGCCCGGTAGCCGCGGCGGGCGAGCTCGGCGGGCAGGTCGAGGAGGTCGAGCGCCCCGGCGGCGCGGGTGACGGAGCCGGATCCGTCCGGGCCGGCGACGCGCGGATGCCCGAGCGTCCCGTCGAGCGACCAGGCGTGGACGGCCTTGTCGGTGGGGCGGGTGGATCCGGTGGGACGCGTGGATCCGGTCGGGCCGGCGGACCCGCTCGGGCCCGTCATCGGATCGCTCCGGTCGGGTCGTGGGCGATGGCGTTCATGCGGCCTCCGGGTCGCCCGCATCGGCGCGGGGCATGCGTACGATCGTAGGCGCGGGCACGCCGCGGCGCCCGGGGTGATCCCGGGCCGACCCGGCCGCACGACGCCCGTTCCCCCGATCACCGCCCGATGAGGAGCGCCATGGACATCGTCGTCTGGAACGAGAACGTGCACGAGAGCCGGGGGGACGCGACGGTCCTGTCGCACTACCCGGACGGGATCCACGCGGTCGTCGCCGACGGCCTCCGCGAGCTGCTGGGCGACGAGGCGCAGGTGAGCACGGCGACCCTCCAACAGGATCAGCACGGCCTCACCGAGGAGCGCCTCGCCGCCACCGACGTCCTCTACTGGTGGGGGCACGTCGCGCACGGCGACGTCTCCGACGAGGTGGTCGCGCGCGTGATCCGCCACGTGCACGCAGGCATGGGCCTCGTGGTGCTGCACTCCGGCCACTACTCGAAGGTGTTCACGCGCCTCATGGGCACGACCTGCTCCCTCAAGTGGCGGAACGACGGCGAGCGCGAGCTGGTGTGGACCATCGCGCCACAGCACCCCATCGCCGAGGGGATCCCGCACCCGATCGTCATCGACCGGCAGGAGATGTACGGCGAGCAGTTCGACATCCCGCGCCCCGACGAGGAGGTGTTCCTCTCCACCTTCGCGGGCGGCGAGGTGTTCCGCTCGGGCGTCGCGTACCACCGCGGACGCGGCCGGGTCTTCTACTTCTCGCCGGGTGACCAGGAGTACCCCGTGTACCACCACCCCGACATCCGCCGCGTGCTCGCGAACGCCGCCCGCTGGGTCGCGCCGACCGACGGCCGCGCCGACCTCACGGCCGACGAGCACCCGCGCGACTGGTTCCTCGCCCGATGAGCGCCGCGAAGGAGCCCGCCGTTCCCGCGACGCCCGCCGCTCCGGCGACTCCGGCCGCTGCCCCGGTCGCGCCCACGCCCGCATACGACGGCCCCCGCGTCCGCGTGATCCACGTCGGCCTCGGCGGCTGGGGCGGAGACTGGGCGCGCAACGCGGTGCCCCGGGTCGCCGAGATCGAGGTGGCCGCGATCGTGGATCCGAGCGAGCCCACCCGCGAGAAGGTCCGCGCGCTGCTCGGGCTCCCGGCGTCGGCGGCGTTCGCCTCGCTCGCCGACGCGCTCGCCGCGGTGGAGGCGGATGCCGTCATCATCACCGCGCCGGCCGTCACGCACGCGCCCCTCGCGCTGGAGGCGCTCGAGGCCGGCAAGCACGTCATCGTCGAGAAGCCGTTCGCGAACTCCACCGCGGAGGCCGCCGCCGTGGTCCGACGCGGCGAGGAGCTGGGCCTCATCGTGCAGGTCAGCCAGAACTACCGCTGGTACCCGGCGCCCCGCCGCGTGCGCGAGCTGCTCGCCGCCGACGCGCTCGGCGAGGTCGCGACCATCGAGATCGACTTCCGCCAGTGGGACAACGACGAGCCCGACGACTACCCGCACTACCGCTTCCCGCAGCCGATCATCAACGACATGGCCATCCACCACTTCGACCTGATCCGCATGGTCACGGGTCGCGAGGCCGTCCGCGTGTACGCGCGCACCAGCCGCCCGTCGTTCAGCCACTACCGCGACCCGGCGGTCGCGTCGATGGTCATCGAGCTGGAGGGCGGCCTGGTCGTCGACTACCGCGGCAGCTGGCTGCACCGCGGACCGGCGACGCCGTGGGCGGGCGAGTGGCGCATCTCCGGCGCCGACGCCGAGCTCACCTTCACGAGCCGCGGCGAGGGCGTCTCGGCCGACCGGGTCGGGATCCGCGACGCCGACGGCGCCGAGCGCGAGCTCGACCTGGAGACGCTCCCTCTGAAGGGCCGCGCCGCGGGCCTGCGGGCCTTCGCCCTCTCGATCCTCGGCGGCCCGCCGCCCGAGACCAGCGGCCGCGACAACCTCGGCAGCCTCGCGCTGATGGAGGCCGCGGGCCGATCCGCGGAGTCCGGCCAGGTGGAGGACGTGCGCGACCCGCTCGCCGGCTGACGCGCCGGCCCGGCCGTCCCCGCGTCACGCAGGAATAGCCGGGCCCCGCGCCGCCTTGTGATCCGCGAGGCCCGACGGCGTGCCGACCCCGACCCCCGACCGAAGGACGGCCATGACCCTCACCGAGAGCACCACCCCCGCATCCACCGCTCGCACCGCCGACACGGCCGTGCCGATCGTGCGCGAGCTCGACACCCGCTGGAGCCCGCGCTCCTTCGACGGCGACGCCACCGTCTCCGACCAGCAGCTCGACGCCCTCCTCGAGGCCGCGCGCTGGGCGCCGTCCGGTAGCAACCAGCAGCCGCGCCGCTTCATCGTCGCCCGCCGCGGCACGCACGCGTTCGACACCATCGTCGACGCGCTCGTCGGCTTCAACGCCGCGTGGGCCGTCAAGGCGTCGGCGCTCGTCGTCGCGATCGCCGAGACCTCCACGGTCGAGGGCGAGAAGCGCCCCTACGCCGCGTACGACCTCGGCCAGGCCGTCGCCCACCTCTCCGTGCAGGCGCAGGCCGAGGGCCTCCACACGCACCAGATGGCGGGCGTCGAGTTCGACAAGCTGTCGGCCGCGTTCGACCTGCCCGAGAACCTGCAGCCGCTCACGGTCACGGCCGTCGGCACGGTCGCCCCGGCCGACGCGCTCGAGGGCCCGCTCGCCGAGCGCGAGACCGCGCCGCGCTCGCGCCTGCCGCTCTCCGAGCTGGTGCTCGTCCGCGAGTAGCGGATCCCGCGCGCACGCGGCCGTCGACCTCCGGGTCGGCGGCCGCTGCCGTGCGCGGGCGGCGGGTCGGGCCGGGCGACGAGTCAGGGCGGGCGGCGAGGACGGGCGGGCGCGTCGGCCGATGCGGATCCCGCGGACTCAGCCGCCGAGCACGTGCCCCACGAGGTCGCGGAGGAACGGGATCGCGTCCTGCACCTGGTCGACGCCCGCGATCACGGTGGCGACGAGCGGCCACGCGGATCCGACGAGCGTCGCCACCACCGCGGAGACCGCCGCGACCCACGCGACGCGGCCGTCCCGGGTGCGGGCGGCGATGCCGAGCATCACGAGCGCGACCACCAGCGACACCCCGACGCCGAGCGCGATGAGGGTCACGGGCACGTCGAGCTGGCCGGCGGTCGCCGCGTCGGCCGCGCCGACGAACCCGAGCACGGGCAGCAGCACGACCGCCACGACCACGATCGCCGCGACGAGCGCGGTGACGGCGGCCGCGCGCGCGGACCGCGGGCGGCGACGGCGGGCGGGGCCGGCGGCGCGGGCGCTCATCGGGCGGCTCCGGCCGCGGCTCCTGCCGAGCGGGCGGATGCGGTCGGGCGGGCGGATGCGGTCGCGCGGGCGCGGGCGCGGGCGGGGACGGGCGCGGATGCGGGCTGCGCGGCGCGGGATCCGCGGGTCGGGTCGATCATCGGTGCTCCTGTCGGGTGGTGCGTCACCCAGGAGACGGGACGGGCCCGCACGTCATCCCGCGCGCCCAGCCGGCGCCCAGCGGGGAGCGCCAGACGTTCGCTCTCCGGATGGGCCGCGGTGCCCGCGCTTCGCTCGGCGGATGCGTCGCGCATCCGCCCGACCTGTCGCGACGTCGGGTCCCGCTCCGCCGGGTTCGCGTAGAGTCCGGCACACCCGCCGTCCCCGATCCCCGGAGCACCCCCATGACCGAGATCCTCGAGTACGTCCGCACCTGGCTCGACCACCGCGTCTGGCAGACCCGCGTCCCCGGCGCCCAGGTCGCCATCGCCCGGCACGGCGAGGTCGTGCTGTCCGAGGCGTTCGGCGTCGCGGATCCCACGACCGACGCGCCGCTCACCCCCGCGCACCTGTTCCGCGTGGCCTCGCACTCCAAGACGTTCACCGCGACCGCGATCCTCCAGCTCGCCGAGCAGGGCGCCCTCCGTCTCGACGACCGGCTCGGCCAGCACGTGCCCGAGCTCGTCGACGCCGGCTCCGAGCTCGCCGACGTCACCGTCGCCGCCCTCCTCGAGCACGGCGCGGGCGTCCTCCGCGACGGGTTCGACGGCGACCACTGGCAGCACTCCGCCCCGTTCCCCGACCGCGCGCACCTCCTCGCCATCGCGACGACGCCCGGCGTCGCCAAGGTCGCGCCCGACACCGCGTTCAACTACTCGAACATCGGGTACTCCCTGCTCGGCCTCGTCGTCGAGGCGGCGTCCGGCCTCTCCTTCGCGGACTACCTGGCCACGCGCATCGCCGCCCCGCTCGGCCTCCGCGACACCACCGCCGAGTACGACCCCGCGCGGGCCGACGAGTACGCGGCCGCCTCCACCTCGCTCCGCACCTCCCGCGAGCGCGCCGTCCTCCCGCACGTCGACACCCGCGCGATGGCCGCCGCCACGGGCGTCACGAGCACCGCGTCCGAGCTGGTGTCGTTCTTCTCCGCGCTCGTGCTGTCGGACGACGAGCGGCTCCTCACGGCCGCGTCGAAGCGCGTGCAGCAGCGGCCGCGGTACGCCAGCAGCGCGGATCCGGCCGGCACCCGCCGCTACGGCTACGGCCTCATCATCGAGCGCGTCGGATCCGGCGACAGCGAGGCCACCGTGATCGGCCACTCGGGCGGGTACCCGGGCCACATCACCCGCACGGCGGTGGATCCCGCGAGCGGCTGGGCGGTCACCGTCCTCACGAACGCGATCGACGGCCCCGCTGCCGCGCTCAGCACGGGCATCCTCGAGCTGCTCCTCGCCGACTCCGCCGCGACCGACGCCGAGCGCGCCGCCGTCGATGCGCCCTTCACCGGCCGCTTCGCCAACGTGTGGGGGATGCAGGACTTCCAGGTGGTCGGCGACCGCTTCCTCCGCATCGACCCGACCGCGGAGCACCCGCTCGAGTCGGTCGACGTGCTGGAGCGTACGGGCGACTCGTCGGCGCGCATCGTCGAGGGCGACGGGTTCGGGTCCGTCGGCGAGGAGATCACGGTCGAGCGGGCTGCCGACGGCTCCGTCGACCGGATCCGCGGGGGCGGCGGCATGACGCTGGAGCCGCTCGTGCGCGAGTGGGTCCCGCGCTCGCGCGGCTGACGCGTCGGCGCGTCCGTCCTCGGGACGCTGCCGGACGGCGGACGGCGGATGCCGGATGGCGGGACGACAGGACGGCGGGACGGGAACGATCCCTGCTCCTCGCCGCCCGGCCATGCGCGGTTCACCCGGCGGAGGTCGCGCGGCCACGGTCCCTCCTTACGGTGCGGGAGGCCGATCGGCCGACCACCCATGGAAGGCACGCTCATCCCCACCATCACGACCGCCCGTCCGCGCGCCCGCGTCGCCGCGCTCCTCTCCGCCACCGCGATCCTCGGGGTCGTCCTCGCGGGTCCCGGAGCGTCGTCCGCCCAGGCCGCGACCGCGCCCGCGCCGTTCGACCAGGCCACGATCGACCACGTCTACGCGTCCGACGCGACCTACGACTTCGTCCCCATGCTCGACGCGTTCCCCGCGCTGAAGAGCGGCCGGCCGGACATCATGCAGATCAACGACGACATGACCGTGCGCATCAACCAGACCGCTCCGAAGGCGCAGTCGGACCGCGCGATCATCGACCAGTACGCCGACATGTCCGTGTCGATGTCCGACGGCCTGGGCGCCCGCCTCGGCGCGATCTACAAGGCCGCGCGCGACGCCGGGCAGCTGCCGAAGACCGCGGCGCTCCTCAACAAGGAGAACGGCCTCGTCGGACGCGGCGGGTCGACGGGCCCGGCCAAGAACCACTACGCCAACCCGCGGCCCTACGTCGCCTTCCCCGAGCGCCTCCAGTACCGCGACAAGCCCGGCGGCAACGCGTGGGCCGGCCGCGACGGCTCCTACCCGAGCGGCCACACGTCGCAGGCGTTCTGGCAGGGTGTCTCGCTCGCGACGATGCTGCCGGAGCTCGCCCCGCAGATCCTCGCCCGCGCGTCCGACGCCGGGAACAACCGCATCGTGATGGGCGCGCACTACCCGATCGACGTGATGGCCGGGCACATGATGGGCCAGAAGATCGTCCAGCGCCGCTGGGCCGACCCCGAGTTCCGCGACCTCTACGCGCAGGCCGCGTCGGAGCTGCGGCAGGTGCTCGAGGCCGGATGCGGCGCGACGCTCGCGGTCTGCGTCGCCGCCGACACCCCGTACCTCCCGACCGACCAGGCGCTCGCCGTGTACCGCCAGCGGCTGACGTACGGCTTCCCGCTCGTGGGCCAGGTCGGCCAGCCGATGACCGTGCCGGACGGCGCCGAGTCGCTCCTCCGCTCGAGCCGCCCCGACCTCACCGACGCGCAGCGCCGCCAGGTGCTCGCCCTCACCGCCATCGACTCGGGCGAGCCGCTCGACCTCGGCACGGCCGGCAGCTGGGAGCGCATCGACCTCGCGGCCGCGATGACCGCGAAGATCACGGTCGCGGCCGACGGCACGGTCTCCCTCGCGGGCGCCGCGACCGTGGATCCGTCGCCCGCCCCGGCCGCCTCGTCCGCCCCCGCTGACCCCGGCGCGACGAGGGGCGGATCCGCTGCCACCCACTCCGCCGCCCGCGGCGCCGCGCACGCCGCGACGCTCGCCCGCACCGGATCCGACCTCGCCCCCGGCACCCTCGCCGCGGCCCTCGGCCTGCTGGTCGCGGG